>JAJRUD010000132.1 GCA_024277995.1 Chloroflexota bacterium | reverse complement strand
TTCCTGGCGCAGGACCTGTTCCTGTTCTACATCTTCTGGGAGTTCACCCTGGTGCCGATGTATTTCCTGATCGGCATCTGGGGCGGGCCGCGGCGCATGTACGCCGCCATCAAGTTCTTCCTGTACACCATGGCCGGCTCGATCCTGATGCTGCTGGCCATCCTGTGGCTCGGCATCCAGGGCGGCAGTTTCTCCGTGCCGGACCTGATCGCGCAGAACAGCATCCCGGGGCAGATCCAGACCTGGCTCTTCCTGGCCTTTGCGGCGGCCTTCGCCATCAAGGTGCCCATGTGGCCGCTGCATTCGTGGCTGCCCGACGCCCACGTGGAGGCGCCGACGGCCGGCTCCGTGATCCTGGCAGGCGTGCTGCTGAAGATGGGCACCTACGGCTTCCTGCGCTTCAACATTCCGCTCTTCCCGCAGGCCAGCCTGCGCCTGGCGCCGTGGATGGCGCTGCTGGCGGTGATCGGCATTCTGTACGGCGCGGCCGTCTCCTACGCCCAGCGCGACGCGAAGAAACTGGTCGCCTACTCCTCGGTGAGCCACCTGGGCTTCGTCATGCTGGGCCTCTTCGCCCTCAACCCCCAGGGCATCCAGGGCGGCATCCTGCAGATGATCAACCACGGCCTGAGCACGGGGGCCCTGTTCCTCCTGGTGGGCATGATCTACGAGCGGCGCCACACGCGCGAGATGGACGCCTTCGGCGGGCTGTGGAAGGTGATGCCGGTGTACGCCGTGCTGACCCTGATCGTGACGCTCTCTTCCATGGGCCTGCCGGGTCTGAACGGCTTCGTGGGCGAGTTCACCATCTTGCTGGGGGCCTTCGGCTCGAAGGCCATCGGCTCGCCCTGGTTCGCGGGCTTCGCTGCGGCGGGCGTCATCCTGGCCGCCATCTACATGCTCTACATGTTCCAGAAGCTCTTCCTGGGTCCGCTGGACAAGGAAGAGAACAAAGTTCTGCTGGATCTGAACTGGCGTGAGGTGGCCACCCTGGTTCCACTGCTGGTGTTGATCTTCTGGATCGGCCTGTATCCGAAGCCCTTCTTCGCCTTGATGAGTCCGGCGGTGGGCAAACTCGTGGCCGGCCTGCAGGCGGCTGCGCTGGCGGTGCGCTGAACCATGAATGCAGGCGATTTCTCCACCATCCTGCCTCTGCTCCTGGTCACCGGTTGGGCCTGTGTCCTGCTGCTGGTGGACCTGTTCATCCCGCGCGGCAGGAAGGCGATCACGGCCGCGCTGTCGGCGCTGGGATTGCTGACGGCGATCGCACTGCTGCTGTCACAATTCGGACTGGAGCGGGAAGCCTTCAAAGGCATGATCGTGGTCGACGGCTTCGCCTCCTTCCTGCAGATGGTCTTCCTGCTGAGCGGTCTCTTCGGCATCGCGCTGGCCTACGATTACGTCAGGCGCCAGAACATCGAGCGCGGCGAGTACTACACGCTGCTGCTCTTCACCGTGGCCGGCATGATGCTCATGGCCCAGGCGGGGGACCTGATCGTGGTCTTCCTGGCGCTGGAGATGCTCTCGCTGCCGCTTTACGTGCTCACCGGCATCGCGCGGCCGCGCCCGGATTCCGAAGAAGCGGCCATGAAGTACTTCCTGCTGGGCGCTTTCGCCTCGGGCTTCGTAATATATGGCGTGGCGCTTATCTACGGCGCCACGGCCTCGACGCGCCTGAGCGAGATCGTGGCCGTGGTGCAGGCCGGCCAGGCGATAGGCGGCTTGCTTCTGGCCGGCATGGCCTTCATCCTGGTCGGCCTGGGCTTCAAGGTGGCGGCGGTGCCCTTCCACATGTGGACGCCGGATGTGTACCAGGGCGCACCCACCTCGGTGACGGCCTTCATGTCGGTGGGGGCCAAGGCGGCGGGCTTCGCCGCCCTGCTGCGCGTCTTCCTGGTCGCCTTCCCCGATGTGGCTCCCGCATGGGCGGTGGTCGCCATGTGGGTTTCGGCCTTCACCATGGCCTGGGGGAACGTGGCCGCCATCGCCCAGACCAACATCAAGCGCATGCTGGCCTATTCCAGCATCGCGCATGCCGGATACATCCTGATGGCGTTGCCGGCCGCGGCCGATCCCGCCGTGGCGTCGGACGCCGTGGGCGCAGTGCTCTTCTATCTGCTGGCCTATGCCTTCACCAACTTCGGCGCCTGGGCCGTGGTGTTGGCGCTGGAGAAGAAGGATGGGCAGGGGCTGGCCATCGAAGACTATGCCGGGCTGGGCGCCCGGCGGCCGGCCCTGGCGCTGGCCATGGCCCTCTTTATGCTCTCACTGACCGGCGTGCCCCCCACGGTGGGCTTCGTGGCCAAGTTCTATCTCTTCCGCACCGTGCTGCAGGCCGACCTGGTCTGGCTGGCCCTGGTTGGCGTGGTGACCTCGCTCATCTCGGCCTACTACTACATGCGTGTCGTGGTGGTGATGTACATGCGCCAGGGTGAGCCCGAAGTGCGTTCCGAGGGCTGGTTGAACGCCACCGTGCTGCTGGCAGGCCTGGCCACCTTCATCTTCGGCCTGTTGCCAGCGCCGCTGATGGGACTGGCGGCGCGGGCGGGCCTGCTCACTTTCCTGCGCTGATCGTCGCCGCTCCGGACACTCAGGCTCCCGGCGCCTCCAGGCCCCGGGAGCTTTGATTCCTGTTGTATATTCATAGCGAAGCTGCTCTGAGGAGAGGCAACAACATGGCTGTAAAGCGTGCACGCTGTTTCATCTCCGGCCGTGTGCAGGGTGTGAACTTCCGCTACTATACCCGTCAGCAGGCGGAGCGGCTGGGTCTGACGGGCTGGGTGCGCAACCTCTTCGATGGGCGGGTGGAGGCGCTCTTCGAGGGGGAAGAAGAGGCGGTGGAGCGCATGCTTGCCTGGTGCCGCCATGGGCCGCCGGCGGCGCGCGTCGAAGAGGTCGATGTACGGTGGGAGGAACCCCAGGGGGATCTGAAAGGATTCAAGATCCGATTCTGGGGCTAGGGGCGATGGCAGGGCCGAAGATCGATTCCTACGCCTTTGGCGAGATCGTCATCGACGGCAGGCGCTATCGGCATGATGTGATCATCCTGCCCGATGGCGTTCTGCCCGATTGGTGGCGCTTGCAAGGGCATTCGCTCGCCGTGGAAGACCTGGCCCCGGTGCTCAAGGCGGCGCCCAGAACGCTGGTCGTGGGCCTGGGGGCGCAGGGGCGGATGCAGGTGCCCGAGGCGACGCGACGGGCCCTGGAGGGGCAGGGGATCGAACTGCTGGCATTATCTACAGCCGAGGCCTGCCAGGTCTACAATCGTCTGCGTCATTCTGGGGATACGGCCGCCGCGCTCCACCTGACGTGCTGAGCGGCTCACCCGTGTGAGAAGAAGCGAGAGGGTGGGCGTAGACCCACCCTCTCGCTCGTTGACCGCCGAGCCCGGGACTTGCATTTCCCCTCTAGGAAGATAAAACCTGCCCGGTCGGTGGCCGGTGCCTCGATTCCCCTGGCGGCGGAGGCGGGAGTGGCCGCGCGCCGGCGAATCTTACCGGTGCGCAGGCGGCCAGTTGCCCGCCGTGGGTTGGCCCCATCGAGGCCGATGATGGCGAATTGCGAAGCGCCGATGTTTTCCTCAGGCGCCCTCATCGACTGCCCGGATGTATTACAGACGGGCAGCGCCTCAGGTCTCGCCTCGGACTGGTCCCCTGTCCGGCTTGCCTCTCCTGGCGTCGTAATGGGAGAAGCCGATATTCATTGTCGCGGTGAGGCGTTTATTCAGCGTGTCTCGCATGAAGGAGGATGTTTGGACAGGGAAGATGCCGATGTTATACTGGTGGGCGTTCCGGTCTTTTCGCATCGCGCGAGGGGGGAGGCGCATCCCAACACCAATTGAACCTGGAGAGCCATGCTCGAAGTCCGCACCCTCGGCTGTTTCGATGTCCGCCTCGACGGTCGCCCCGTCGAGATCCCCTCAAGACCTGCACAGTCGCTGCTTGCCTATCTCGTGATCACCGGGGGCACTTCCCATCGTCGGGAAAGGCTCGCCGGCATGCTCTGGCCCGAATCCAAAGAGAGAAACGCCCGTAACAACCTGCGACATGTGCTTTGGCGTCTGCGAAGGACCGTGGGCGAGCGGTACTTCAAGACGGATGGGCTCATGGTCTCATTCGACACCGCCCAGCCCTACTGGCTGGACGCGGAACGCCTGCAGACAGGCGCGGATGACCGCCCCCTGGAGCAAGTCCTGGAGGACTTGCGGGTCTACGGGGGCGAATTGCTGCCAGGTTTCTACGACGACTGGGTGGTGCTGGAACGCGAGCGCCTGCGGGCGATTTTCGAGCGGCGAATGCAAAAGGCCCTCGATCGGCTGATGGAGCGGGCCCGCTGGTCCGAGGTGATGGAGTGGGCGGAGCGCTGGATCGCTCTGGGGCAGGTCCCTGAGCCGGCCTATAGAGCTCTGATGCATGCCTATGCAGGCCAGGGGGACCTCGCGGGCCTGGCCGCTGCGTTTGAACGCTGCGAAACGGCATTGCGGAACGAACTGGGTGTCGAACCTTCAGAGCCGACGCGCAGGACCTTCGAAATGCTCTCCCGGGGGGATCCTCCCGGCGTCGGCACGCGGCCGCTGGGGCGGGTGAATGAGGCCTGGACGGCCACCGCCCTGCGGGCCATGCTTGAAGAGTGGTGCCGTCGTGGGGTAGAGACGCTCGATCTGGCGAGTCTGTCCATCATCCACGCCGCCCCCCCCGGCCTGACGTTTGAGACGAAGCACGCCGCGCTGCTTATCCGCAGTGCTCTGGAACACGAGGTCGACCTGCAGCCCTGGCTGGAGCGCGCTCAGTCGCCGGAAGAGGCCACGGCGATCCTGCAGCAAGCGCTCGCAGCGAATCCCAGGCCCCAGATCCGACGGCGCATCGTCCACGCGCTGGAAGGTCTGCCGGGAGAGAGGTCTCTGGAGGCGCTGGCGAGGGTGGCAGCCAGCGATGAAGACCTTTCTGTGCGCGCCATTGCTGCCCTGGCGGCGGCCCGCCGCGGCAGGCATGCGCCGGTCATGCGTGACCTGCGTGATGCCATGCTGCACAAGGGGGACTCGATGGCCTTCGACGCCTTCGTTGTCGTGGCCGATGAGCTGGGGATCCCAGCGGGGATCGGCACCTATCCGAAAGTTCGCGTGGCCCTCAATCTGGGACGGCGTAGATGGCGTGCGCATCGAGACAGGGTCCTGCAGGCGACCTGGCGAGGTGCGCTGGGCGTGGGGCTGGCGATGGCGGTATTTGGAAGCATGACGCCCTTGCTTGTCGCCTTGGCCATGCCAGATGAGTTTCAGGCTCAACTCCGGTTCGTGAGTGTGTCGGCTTGGTCCTTCAGCGGGGCCATGGCCGGGCTGGTGATCGGCGCCCTTCAGGGGTCGGTCAGCAGCTTCGCCGTCAACCTCGCCGAATCGCTCTGGCGAGGGTGGCTGCGCGAGCGGATGCGACTGGTCTGCGGCACACTGGCCGGGCTGGCGTACGGGCTGCATCTGATCGTCTTCTCCCTGCTCGGGCTGCTGAGCCCCCGCGCGACTCCCTCGGTGTACATCCCACTCGATCTGCTCTATGGCCTGGTGGTGGGATTCGGCCTGGCGTTGCTGGTTCCACCATGGGACATCGAACGGGCGAGGGGCTCCCTCCCGATCAGGCTGGCTCTGGCCATCTCCATCCTGGTGCTCGCAACCGTGCCCTATGTGTACTGGGTCTACCTTGGGCTGGCAGCGGAGACGCTCCCGTCGCGGATAGGCCTGGTCACGTTTCTGTGCCTGGGCATGGTCCTCGCTTTCAGGAAATCGTGGGCGCGCGCCGGCGGGCTGGGCCCGCAGGCGGATGCCAGACGGAGCGTTGCAGCTCCAGGGAGTCGCAGATATGGCGAAGGTCGAAGGTAACGCAGGATCAGATTGGTCCGTCGTCAAGCAATTGCTGGATCTGGTGCGCACGGATCCCGAGGCAAAGCAAATCTTGATGGCCGGGACACCTGAGCAGAAGAAGGATCTATTGCAGGGGCGCCTGGGGCTGACCCTGGCGGATCTGGAGCGCATGCATTCGGAACTGCAGGAAGTCACCGGCCAGCAGGAATTAGGCTGGTGGTTTTGGTAGGATCTGCCCCTGGCGTTCTCTGGATCGCCCCGAGAAGAGGCAGTTTCCACTGCGTCAGCGCGCAGGTTCCATGCGCGTTCGCCGCTGAAGCATAGGGTCCAATACTTTGACCGAGCTTCGGCTCGCCCCCGGAAGCCGACCGGCACGCCTGCTCGCTGAACTGGACCACCGCTATCAACGCTTCGCCTCACAACTTCCGCCCCCTCTGGACCTGCTGGCGGGGCGCAAGGCAACCTTCAGTGGCCGGGACCAGGACGAGGACCTCATGCGGTTCTCGGTGATGAATCCGGGGATCACCTGCACCCCCTGGCTGTTCTGGGATATGACACAAGACCTGGATGATTCGACCTTCCTCGCCCTGGCTGAAGCGGGAGGCTGGATTGTGTTGGCGTCCGTCCTGCTGGACCATCTGGCCGACGGGCAGGCAGGCGAAAGCGGGGCGACGGCCTTGCTCGGCAGGAGCTTGCGACACGCCGGCCTGCGCAGGTTCCGGCAGGCCATCCCGGCTACCTCTACCTTTTGGGCGCACCTCAGACGCCTGGACCAGGACCACATCATGGCTCTATCGCTGGAGGCGCAGGCCAGGGCGCGCCCGGCAACCTTCTCGCAGCGGGATTTCATCCGTATGGCGCGCGGGAAGTTCGCCCCCATCGCCGTTGCCATGGCAGCCATCCTGACGACGCTGGGGCGAGAGGAGCGCCTGGGGCCTGTCGAACGATCGATCAGGGATCTGGCCGTCGCCTCGCAGTTGCTGGATGACCTGGGGGATTGGCAGGAAGACCTGGCCGCCGGGCGCCTGACCTACTTTCTCAGCCGGCTGGCGCCGCCTGCCTGCTGGGCCGAGAGACCCTGGCCCTCGCCGGCGGAGATACAGCAGGCCATCGACGCGTCGTGGCAAGACCTGGAGCATCTGGACCTGGTCGAATCCTGGCTGCAGGGTTCTCTGCAGGCCGTCGAGGGGCTGGTGTGCCCGGCGTGGAAGGCCTACTTGGTGGGCTATCGCTCCCTCGCCCGGCAGCATGCGGCCCGGCTTGCAGCGCGTCACCTCATGCGGGCGATTGAGCCGCTTCTCACCCCTGGACCGCACTGACCGGAGGAAACCCGTGGGGAGCGCAGACTGCTGCGCCCCTGGCCTTAGCGGAAATCAGGTCCGGCCGGGGCGAGGTGTAAGCGCTGTGCACGCGGGGTGCCAACGATGCGCATCCTCGTTCAGGGCCCGGCGCGGTGGAAGCGGGGACAGAATCGGCCAGAGGAGGGCGTCTCGTACCTTGCCCTCCTCTGGCCTCCGACCGACGCCTGCTGGAGATGCGGTCCCCCTGTCGTCATCCAGTCCATCGCGCGGTGGCCTTGCTCTGGTCCTCCCGGGGGCTATCCTACGAGTCCCCAGAACTTTCGGCGTTCCTCCGTCTTCCATCTGCTCTTGTCTTATTCCACCAAGCGCAGATGGTCGTAGACCAGCCAGGTGGTCGCCGCGTCGAGATCGTAGATCTCGATCTGCGTGCTGGCGCTGCCCGCTTCAGGGGATTCGACATCGGTATCCGCACCGCAGGACGTCACCTTTAGGGAAGAGGACGCGCGATTGCTCATCAATAGCGCGCTGAAGCACGGGGTGGACATTGCCCCCTGGCTGCGACGAACGCGCGACTCGGCGACGGCGGCCAGGTTGCTCGCCGAGGCACTCGACGCCTACCCCAGGCCTCGCGTCCGGCTGCGCATCGTGGTGCGTGCGCTGGGAGAATATGGAAACGCCGATCGCACAAGATGTACTTCTCTGTCTGCGATAGGTCGTGACGACTCGCCGCTGTTGCGCACGGAAGCGGCGCTGGCGGCGCTGGCGGACACCATGAGGCTGCCGCGGGGCACGAGCGGGTATCCGCGGATTGCCCTGGCCCTGCCTGTGGCCGGCCGGCGCTGGAGTGCCTTGGGCAGGTGGAGCGCAGGCAAGCTGTGCGCACCGCGCTCGGTGGAGCCCTGGGGGCTGGGTTTCGTCGCGGCTGTGCAGTTGATACCCTCAGGGCCTTGTGCCGGGCTTCTGGGCAGGACACCCTCCCTGGCGCACTCGAAAGAACCCTCAATGCCATCGCGGTGGCTCCGCAGATGCTCGATGACATGGGCGATTGGCAGCACGACCTCTCCGTCGGCCATCTGGCATATTATCTCTCCCGGCACGCTGCCGCGGAGACGTGGTCTGCGGCGGAGTGGCCTGAGCCGCAGGTCGTGCAGGGGTGGATCGACGCAGAATGGTCTGACGTCCAGCATCTGCGTATGGTCCAGCGATGGCTGGAGGAAGCCCTGGAAGCTGTCGAGGAGGTGCCTTCCACGGGGTGGAAGGCTTACGTCCGGTCGTGCGCTGATCTCACGGACCGACACCTGACCAGCGCCGTCGCCCGGCACCTGGCCCGCACCATGCGCAGGGTGAGCAGCTATCTTGACGCCGGATGAAGGATGATCGCTCCTCTGGCGTCAGGCGAGGGCGCATGCAAGAGCTGAGGGGCGTGCACTTGGCTGCGCCGGCGAGCTGACCGGGCGGAGTCAAGGGCGCATTTCTCTTTGATTCGCAGGAAAGGGGGAAATCGCACTCAGCTGCCGCAGGTGCTGCACGTGCCGCTGCTGCAGGAGGAGCAACTGGAGCCCCGGGAACCTGCAACCGAACGGCCGTCGCTCTGGGCGAAGAACATCGAGATGGCGCGCGTGGTGTGCTCAGAGCCGCAGGCCTGGCAGGCGATGGGCGCGTCGGCCTGACTCATGGGGCGCAGGGTGTCGAAGCGGGTTTCGCAATCACGGCAGATGTATTCGTAGATGGGCATTCTCAGGCCTCGATGGGGGCTGTCAGGATTCTAATGCCGAGGGGGATGCAGGTCAACGTCTGATGGGGCCGTCAGAGACCCGCCGGGAGGCCGCTGAGCCTGGCAGAAAGATGTCCGCCATGTCTGGTCGCCGAGTTCGCCCTCGGGGGACGGCGCGCCGATGCTGACCCGGGCTGATGGTGGAGACTCTGGCCTCAGTCTTTCTTCTCGATCTTCGTGGCCAGGAGTTGGCCGTCGGATCGCCGTTCTGCTTCCACCTTCACTTCATCCCCCACTTCGGGATCGCCGTCGATCTCCGTGTCGCCGTCGACGAGCACTGGTGTGCCGTCGATCACCCAGGTTGAGCCGTCCTTCGACTGCAGCGTGCCGCTGAAGGAGCTTTCCTCGGCCTCGTCGTTCTCGTCCTGATGCTCCGAACCTTCATCGGCAGAGGGGGTCTGCGTTCCGCCATCTCCCCCTTCGTCCTTCGGCTCACCCGCGGGGTCTTCGCTTTCCCCCGAATAATCTGCGCTTGCCTCGGTCTCAAGGCGTTCCACCTCGCGTGCCCTGAGTGTGCCGTCCTGGCCGAACACGGCGTGCACCTTGACGGTGTCGCCCAGGGTGATGTCGCCCTTGATCTCCGTGTCATCGTCCAGGAGGACCTGTTGATGCCCGATGATCCACTGGCCGGAGCCTATGTCGCTCACCACGCCGGTAAAGGTCACCTCCTGCTCGTCCACATCGGTGGCATGCTGCGGGGTCGGCGGGGGAGGTGGTACCGGCGTGGCGGTGGGTTGAGGCGTCGCTGTTGGTTCGGGCAGACGGACGATGGCCAGCGCCGTGAAACGTCCGTTGTCCCCCCAATGGATCAACGCCAGCACCTGGTCGCCCTCGCGGATGCCGGGGTCGACCTCCGTCGTTGGTCGGATGTCCAGTTCGATGTCCCCGATGGTCCACGTTTCTGAGCCGATACGGCGCACTCTGCCGGCCAATTCGAATTTGCGCAGGTGCACCTCATGGGCCAGGACGACGCCATCGGGCTGGGTTTCGCCCTCCACCTCGACCTCGTCGCCGACCTCGATCTCGCCCATGATCACAGTGTCTTCGAGGCGCAAGACGGGGACGTCGCCCACGGTCCAGCCCTCGGCGGACACCGCGTTGACCACGCCTTCGAAGGAGACCAACGCTGTGCGCCTGGATTGGATCAGGCGATGGACCTCCTCCTCGCGGCGAAGTTCGTAGTCTATCTCCAGGGAGCGTTTGGCGCCCTCACCCGGTGCCAGGCGCAGGCTGATCTCTTCCACCGTCCGCTTGACGGGGTACAGGGTGTCGCCCGGGAGGGATTGAGCGGAGGCTGCCAGAAGGCCCAGGCTGCCGAAGAAGAAGCCGAGCGCGATGGCGAGCAGGGTGAAAGCCAGTCGTGGCAGCGGCCACGAAAGGCGGAAGCCTTAGCGGCGTCCGCGCAGTTGTGCGGCCCGGGCCTGGAGCCGCGTGCGGCTGCGGGCGATGATCTGGGGTGCAGGAGCGGGGATGTCAACGGCGGCCACCATCTGTGCCGCGCCCAATACGGGGCGCAGTTCGTCGGCCATGTCAGGGTAGAGCTGCAGGCAGGCTTCCAGGTCTACGCCGGTGCTCAAGGCTTCCAGACAGACCTGCAGCGCCTCATGCAAGCGGTCGCTCATGGCTCCTGCTCCTCGAGGACGCGGCGCAGCGCTGCCAGGGCGCGGAACTGAAGCGCCTTTACGGCGTTGACTTTCTTGCCCATCAGCGCGGCCGTCTGTTCCAGGCTGTAGCCGGCGCCGAAGCGCAACGCGATGACATGTTGCTGTTCCACCGTCAGTTCCCTGATAGCCTCTTGTACTCGCTGCTGCTGCTCGTGATGCTCGGCGTATTCAGCAGGGCCCGGGCCATGGTCCTCGAGCGTTTCGGGCATGCCCTGTGTCGGCTGCACGTAATGCTGGCGGAAGTGGTCGTTGACCAGGTTGGCGGCGGTGCCCATCAGCCAGCCGCGCAGGCTGCTGCGTGGCCCCCGCCCCGCGTGGATGGCCTCAAGCAGCCGGGCGAAGGTCTCCGCCGCGACATCCTCTGCTGCTTCTGGATCTCCCAGGCGATAGCGCGCGTAGCGGTACAGTTCAGGGAAGTACCGGTCGTGAACGGCACGGATCGTCTGCTGGTCCAGAGCGCGCAAGCCCTCCAGTTCGTTTCCCTCTTCAATCACCGGCGTTTGGTAGATGCCTTGGAGAGGCAATTCCTATGCGACTCGGACATAACGGGTGCAGTATACCATCGCCGGTGTGCCGATGCGTTGCCCCCACCTGTGGGATCTTCCTGCCACAGGTGGGGGCGGCGCTGCCGGACAGGGATGCTCAGCTAGTCGCTATCCTCATCCTTGTCCTCGTTGTCGTCATGGTGTTCATCGGAGGAGGACTTGTCCTTCTTCTGGTCGTCCTCGTCCTCATCGTCCTCTTGATCCTGCGAATGATCCTCGCCCGAGTCTGCGTCTTCAGACAGTTCGATCTCGTGGGCGATCAGATTGCCGTCGGCGTCCACGAAAGCTTCCACTTTGACGCTGTCGCCCACGGCGATGCTGTCCTTGATCTTGGTGTCAGGGGAGACGACGATCGTCTGGCCGTCGATGGTCCAGGTGTCGGCGCCGATGGCCTCTACCGTGCCTTCGATCTTGACCTTTTCGCCGGAGATGTCTGAGTCTTCACTCTCATCGCTCTGACTCTCGCCACCGTCGGCCAACTCGATCTCGTGGCCGACCAGGGAGCCGTCGTCCTGCACCCAGGCTTCGACCTTCACCAGATCGCCTTCGACGATGGTGTCCTTGATCTTGGTGTCGGCAGTGATCAGGACTGTCTGGCCGTCGATGGTCCAGGCGTCGGCGCCGATGGCTTCGACCGTGCCGAAGATCTCCACTTTGACGGCGTCGTTCTTCTGATTTTCGTCGTGCCTGGCCAGTTCGATCTCATGGCCGACCAGGGAGCCGTCGTCCTGCATCCAGGCTTCGACCTTCACCAGATCGCCTTCGACGATGGTGTCCTTGATCTCGGTATCGGCAGTGATCAGGACCGTCTGGCCGTCGATGGTCCAGGCATCAGCGCCGATGGCTTCGACGGTGCCATAGAATTTGACCTTGGCAGCATCCCGTTCACCATCGCCGTTGCTATCCATATCGTCCGATGTTTCGATCTCATGAGCGGTGAGGGAGCCATCGGGATCGAGATACGCCTCCACTTTGACATAATCGCCGACGACGATGCCGTCTTCGATCTTGGTCTCGGTGGTGATCAGCAGGGTCTGGCCGTCGACGGTCCAGGCGTCGGCGCCGATCGTCTCTACCGTGCCGTAGAACTCGACTTTGGAGCCCTCGTCGTGGCTCTCATCGCCGGTGTCGGATTGCATGGCGCTCTCGGCGGGCTCGAGCTCCAGCGCGATGAGTGTTCCATCGGCATCGATGGAAGCATGCACCTTGACAAGGTCGCCGGGGGCAGGCGATCCCTTGATCTCGGTCTGGGCCGTGATCAGCAGGGTCTGGCCGTCGACGG
>JAJRUD010000131.1 GCA_024277995.1 Chloroflexota bacterium | reverse complement strand
TCGAAGCGGCAGAGGGCCTCACCCTTCGCCAGGCAGCTCGACTCCATGGCGCGCACTTCGGCGCCGAAGAGGGCGCTCGCCAGGCCGGCGAACACGCCGCGCGTGAAGTGGCACACGCCGCTCGCAGCTCCTCCGCCGTAGACCTGGGCGAAGGGTGAGCTCTTCACCTCGATCACCATGCGCCCGGCGGCGGGGTCCAGCTCCACCAGCCGAAAGCGCCCCCAGCCGATCTCGCCCCCCATCTTGCACATGAACTCCACCGCCTGGCGGTCGTCCAGGCCCAGGCCCTCCTGGTATTTGCGGCCGGAGAGCTGGCCGCCCGTGAACCCTCCGGAGTAGAGCAGCTGGCCGGCACGCGCCTCGCCCACCTCCTGTTCGAGGGCCTTTTGAAAGGTGATCAGGGTTTCCGGCCGGATGAGCAGATAGCGCACGCCCCTGAAACGCAGCGCGCCTTCTTCCGGATGGTAGGTCAGGGCTGCCAGAATGCTGTTCTCGCCCATGGTTCTGCCTCTCGTTGCAGGCCCGCTCCGCTCGCCTCGCACGCGGCGCGGGCCCTCCTCAATCTTCCAGCGCCGTCAGCATCTCCGCCGTCACCCGGACGCCGTAGTCGCTGCGGGCCCGCTCGGGGGTCACTTTGCCGTCGCGCACGTCCCGCAGCAGGGCCTGCAGGTCGCGCTCGCTTGGGTCGCCGTAGCCGCCCGCCCCCGGCAGGCGCAGCGAGACGACGTCGCCGGCCTTGAGGCGGTCCAGGCCCTTGGACTTCATGCGGCGTTCCTGCGGGGTGTCCGGGTTGAGCAGGAAGGCTCCCTTGGCGCCTTCCTTGCCCCCGAAAAGCCCGAAGGGGGCGAACTTCTGGCGGTCGCCGTAGCGCGCCCAGGTGACGTCGTCCACCAGGACGCGGATGTCGCGCCGCAGGCCCAGGGCGCCGCGGTACTTGCCCGCGCCGCCGGAGTCGGGGATGAACTCGTAGCGCTCGATGCGCACCGGGTATTCCATCTCCACCGCCTCGATGGGGGTGTTCTTGAAGCGCGCCAGGTGGGAATCCTGGCCGTCGCGCCCGTCCTTGGTCGGGCGGGCGCCGGCGCCGCCGCCCTGGATGTCGATGTACACGAAGCGCTTGCCGCTGCGCGGGTGGTACCCCGAGAATCCGCAGTTGGTGATCTGGCCGTGGCTGCCGGCCATCACCCGATCCGGAACGGCATCCGCCAGGGCGAGCATCATGGCCTCGGTGATCTTCTGTGAGGTGTTGGTGCGCGCCCCCACCGCGGCCGGCATCCGGGGATTGACGATCAGCCCCTCGCGGGCGTGGATGGTGAAGGGGCGATAGCAGCCGGAGTTCGGCGGCACGTGGGGGTCGATGACGGCGATGAGCGCGTAGTAGACCGCGGCGTAGACCGTGGCGATGGGGCAGTTGATGTTGCCTTGCACCTGCTCGGCCGTGCCTTCGAAGTCCACCGTCGCCTGGTCGCCGTGTTTGTGAATGTTCACCTGCAGGCGGATGGGGTCATCGCTGAAGCCGTCGTCGTCCACCCAGTCCACGCCGCTGTAGGTGCCGTCGGGGAAGCGGCGCAGCCCGGCCCGGATGCGGGCCTCAGAAACGTCCAGCAGCATGTCCAGGCACTGCTGGACCACCTGCGGCGTGTATTTCTGGAATACCTCCCGCACGCGCGCCGCTCCGACGAAGTTGGCCGAGGCCTGGGCACGGATGTCTCCCAGGGTCTTATCCGGCACGCGGATGTTGTTGGCCAGGATGCCGAACAGCTCGGGGTCCTCCTGGCCCTGTTTGTACAGCTTGACGAAGGGCAGGCGCAGCCCTTCCAGGTATATCTCCGTCAGGCCGCCGGCGGTGCCGCCGGGGGCGGCGCCGCCCATGTCGGTGTGGTGGGCGATGCTGCCCACGAAGCCCACCAATTCGCCGTTCAGCTTGACGGGGGCGAAGGTGACCATGTCCATCACGTGCTGTCCGCCTGCGTATGGATCGTTGAAGACGATGATGTCGCCCTCGTCCAGCTCGTCATCGCCGTATTTGCGGCGCAGGGCACGCATGCCCAGCTCGAAACCGGTGAGCAGCATCGGGGCGTGGTGGGCCTGCGCGACGGTGTTGCCGTGGCGGTCGAAGACGGCGCAGGAGATGTCCTTGATCTCCTTGATGATGGTCGAGCGCGCCGTGCGCACCAGGGTGAAACCCATCTCGTCGGCCACCTGCTCAAGGGCGTAGCGGATCACCTGCATGGTGATGGGATCAGCTTGATATGGCATCAGCCTCTACCTCCGTGCGCCCCTTCCGGCTGCTCAGCATCCCGGCGGGTCTGAGCCGGGGAGAGGGGTTGTGTTGGATCGCAGGCCCGATCTCGCAGGAAGGCGCCGGCCATCGCGCCCGCCGCATCGGGCCCTCAGGCCGCATCGGGCCCCTCGCCGCGGGTGATGACGAGGTTGTGGTGGCCGTCCACGGCGACCAGCCAGCCCGGCGGGATGACCGTGGTCGAGGTGCGCTCTTCGATCAGGCAGGGCCCCGAGAAGCGCTGGCCCTGATGCAGCTCGTCGCGCTCGTAGACCACCGTCTCCAAAAAGCCGTGGCCGGGGAAGTGGACCCCGCGGCTCCCCTTGGGTGTGGGATCGCCGCCCGCCGGCGTGCCCTCACGGCGCAGGTCCAGATCGGGAACCTGGCCGATGGCGGCCAGGCGCAGGGCGATGATCTCCACCCCCTCGCGCGGGTCGCTGTAGGCGTAGATGCGCCGGTGCATCTCGTGGAAGTCGGCGATCAAGTGCGCCAGGTCCTCCTGCTGCAACGGACCCTCGCCCTGGATCGGGATGGTCAGTTCGTAGGACTGGCCCTCATAGCGCAGGTCGGCCGAGCGCTGCAGCAGCACGCGTTCGGGCGGGACGCGTTCCTCGGCCAGTTGCTGGCGTGCCCTGGCTTCCAATTCGGCGAAGACCGCTTCCAGGCCGGAGGCCTGTGCCTGGTCCTGGTGCAGGGCGACGGTGCGCACGTAATCGCGGCGCACGTCGGAGGCCACCGATCCCAGCGCGGAAAAGACGGCGCAGAAGGGCGGCACGACCACGCGGTTCATGCCCAGATCTTGAGCCAGTTCCACCGCGTGCAGCGGGCCGGCGCCTCCGAAGGCGAGCAGCGAGAACTCACGCACGTCGTAGCCCTTCTGGGTGGAGTTCACACTGATGCCGCGCACCATTTTGGCGTTCACAACGCGAATGATCCCGGCCGCGGCCTGCTCGACGGACAGGTTCATGGCCTCGGCCACGTGCTCACGGATGGCCTGGCGCGCCGCTTCCACGTCGAGCGCCATCTCGGATCCCAGGAAGTAATCGGGGTTCAG
>JAJRUD010000130.1 GCA_024277995.1 Chloroflexota bacterium | reverse complement strand
CAATGTGATCGTCGGTGCCATGCCGATATCCGATCACGCGAGATCATGCGATGCAAGCCCATTTTGTAAGTGATCGACATGATCCAGGAATTGGACGCCAGCGCGGGCAGGCGCCACGAATCGGGGGCGGTAACCATGTACGTTGTTGGCGGACCGGGTGAGCCCGAGCCCGTGGGCTCGTTTATCAGCTCCACCTCTCCGGTGAAGTCGGCCCGGGTGAGGTACCGGGGGAGCTTCATCTCGCTGGCGCGGGCCTGGGTGAGCAGCGCGTGCTTGAACTCCCTGGCCGAAGCGTAGCGCTCGGCGGGATCCCGCGCCATGGCCTTGAGGATGACCTCCTCCACGGAGGGCGGGATCTGGGGGTTCAGAGATCGCGGCGTGGCAAAGGGCTCCATGACGATCTTGACGATGATCTCGTTGTAGCTCTCCGCCTCGAAGGGCGGCTGCCCGGTGAGCAGCTCGTAGAGGATGACGCCGAGGGCGTAGATGTCGACGCGGCGGTCGATGTCCTTGGCGCCGCGGGCCTACTCAGGGGCCATGTAGTAGGGCGTGCCCAGGACCATCCCGGTGGTGGTGAGGCCGCCCGAGACGCCCGGCATGGTGCCGCTGACGATCTTGGAGATGCCGAAGTCGAGGATCTTCACGAAGTCCTCGCGGTCGCCCATCCGGGTCAGGAAGATGTTGTCCGGCTTGAGGTCGCGGTGGACGATGCCGGCGTCGTGGGCGCGCTGCAGGCCGGTGAGCGCCTGGTAGGCGATGTCGGAGACCCGCTTGGTTGACAGCAGCCCCTCTTCGTCGTTCATCGCGTCGCCGAGGGACTGCCCCTCCAGCATCGGCATCAGCATGTAGGGCGCGCCGTCGTCGGTGCGCCCGATGTCGGTCACCTCGCAGATGTTCTCGTGGCCCAGGCTGCCGGCGATCTGGGCCTCCTGGATGAACCGCTGGATCGCCTGCGGGTTGGTGGCGTACTCGGCGTGCAGGAACTTGATCGCCACCTTGCGGCCGATGAGCTTGTGGTGCGCCTCGTAGACGGCGCCCATGCCGCCCTCGCCGATGAGCCGCGAGATCTCGTACTTACCCTTGAGGACTAACCCCAGCTTCGACATGGGATCAGGATAGTGGCCTGGATTACAGGTGTCAACGCCGGTGAGCGCGGGCGTGATGTGGTTGATCGCGGGCATGTGGGGCGACAGAGAGAGCAAGAAACGATCCAGCCCCGGACGCGGATAGCCCGGAGGTGGACCGCCGGGACGGGAATGGCGCGGGATCTCTGGATTTTCCGGCGTCGGAGAAGGTCACGGGCCGGCGCGCAGGGCGCCTGGCCGCGTTGACTCGCGCGGGGATCTTTGCGACCCAGGACGGCGATCCTGGTACCTGTGTTACATTCCTGGGCATTCCTGGGACAAAGTCGTGATCGCGGGGTGCGGAGGAGACCGGCGGCGGGTTCTTCAGGGAGCTGCCCCTGTGAGCTCCCTATCCCACCTTCCGTACCGAGCGAGAGAGGCTGGCTCCTTCGGCTAGCCAGCGACGCAAGACGGTCTGGTACGGAACTCCTGTCTCTCGAGACACGCGGCGGGCTTCTGCGATTTGCTCCTCGCCAACTCGCAGAGTGATCTGCTTGAGCTTCTGCCGCGCACGAATGCTCTCGACGAGGGTAGGATCCAGGTCGATCTCGACAGACGCATTCCAGTCCACGTCGGCTGGGGAGACCTCGCTGGGCACCGTCGGCTCCCTGGACTTACGCTTGGTGGATTGTGTCATATCTCATCCTCCAGTAGGGATCTGTGGGCTCGTAGGCCGTGACGACCCGAACCGCCCTCCGCTTCTTGTTGTAGGCGAAAACGACCAGGAGGAACCGGGCATCTGGCACGAAACCAAGCGCGATGAACCGGCCCGGGATCCTGGCGTGACGACGGAAGACCGGATCGCCAAATGCGAACAAGCACTCCACGTCGTCGGGGCCAAGGTCATGAGCCTCCAATTTCTCGACATTCGCTCGATTCCACTCGAACGTCGAAACCCTCATGCCTCTAGTGTAACTACAACTTGTAGTTACGCAAAATAATTTTCCCTGCTGATCACCCAAGCTCTCCGTTCCTTCAAAAGCCGGCTGGATTTTCAGGCTTGCATTCTGCTGCAATTGCCATCATTATGAATGCATGAGTGTTCAGATCACCATCCGCAACGTCTCCAACGAGGTCCGGAACGAGCTCGCTGCACGGGCCGCGCGATCCGGTAAGTCAATGCAGGAGTACTTGAGGGAGGAACTGGAGCGTCTTGCGAGACGCCCATCGCTCGACGAGTGGCTCAGCCGGGTTCGGAGTCAGAAGGAGCTAGGGCCCAGGACGGTCACCTCCGACGTCATCCTGGCCCACCGTGACGCTGATCGGCAGCGATGAGCACTGGGCACGTCGTTGATGCATCGGTCTTGGTAGCCGCTCTGATTGATTCCGGAGCGGATGGGCCGTGGTCCGAGCAGGTGATCGCTGAGGGTTTCCTGGTGGCACCTCATCTCGCGGTCGTCGAGTCCCTGAACATCTTGCGCCGGCTCGAGCTCGCCAAGCAGGTAGGCGAGTTGGAGGCGGCGGCGGCACAACGGAACCTCCACGAGCTCGAGATCGAGTTGATGCCCATCCGTCCCTTTGAAGAGCGCATCTGGCAGTTGAGGCAGAACCTGACGTGTTACGACGCCTGGTACGTGGCCGTCGCCGAAGCCATGGCGCTCCCCCTGGCCACTCTTGATCGCCGTCTTGCGGGGGCGAAAGGCCCTCGATGCACGATCCGCCTGCCCAGTTGAAACGGCTACGCCTCGCGCACGGCGCGAGGTTTCCGTACCGTTGACGACCCGGTCCCGCTCACTCCATGGCGATCGGCGGCCCGGCACCATCGGCGCTGCTGGCCGCGGAGTTGGCCGAGGAGGAGTCAGTAATAACCGTCTTTGGGGTCTGGCTGCGACGGTCCCGGAGCTTCATCGCCGACGCCTTGTCCAGCACTGTGACATTGCCGATCTTTTGGGCGTCCAGGTTCCCCGCCTTGATCGCTATATACACGGCTGCCCGCGTGATGCCGATCAACTCCGCTGCCTGGGCAACGCTGATCATCGAGAAGTTCTGCTTGGCTCGCACTGCTTCGTGCTCGGGAGCGAGGATCAAGCCTTGCTCGATGCTAACGCGAGTCGCGATGTCACGTGCCACCAGGTAGACGGCTGAGGTACATGGTTACCGCCCCCGATTCGTGGCGCCTGCCCGCGCTGGCGTCCAATTCCTGGATCATGTCGATCACTTACAAAATGGGCTTGCATCGCATGATCTCGCGTGATCGGATATCGGCATGGCACCGACGATCACATTG
>JAJRUD010000129.1 GCA_024277995.1 Chloroflexota bacterium | reverse complement strand
TCGTTGATGCCCTTGGTGCCCCCGGTGAGGAAAAGTGCCGTGATCAGCACGTCGGCCCACACCGGACCCTGATAGTCCAGCGGCGCCAGCACGCGCAGCCCCAGGCCGAGCGCCATGGTCAGGCCAACGACCAGCGCCACCAGGCTTAGGATCCACTTCTTGTGCGGCTTGATGATCGCCTCCAGGACTGGATCGAGCAGCTCAATGAGCTGCTGCAGGGCGAAGCTGGCCACCAGGGCCGGCGCCAGCGCCTCCACCAGTTGATTCATGGATGACCTCCCTTCCCCTCGGGGCACGCACAACGTAGCGCACATAGTCTACGCTGACCCGAGGCAGGTGGCAAAGGAGGGCGCACGACCTGCGACCCTCGCATGCCCAGAGGGCAAGCATGACCGCCAAGTCACGAAGTCTTTAGATAACCGCTGAGGGAGCGGAGATCGCAGAGTTTCTTTTTCCGCTTGCTCTGCGCACTTCGCGATCTCAGCGGTGGTCCTTCCCCCGACGCACTTGGGGTCTTGGTGGTGGATTCACGCCCCGCAGGCGAGGGGCCTACTGCCTCGGGAGGCCCTGCGAGAGCCCGACCCGCCGGCCACGGGGAGAAGGGGCTCCCCGAGGAACATCCCCAGTGAGCCCCTTCCATCACCCTGCAGCACATCGCCAGGACAACCGCCTCACGGACAGATGCAGTAAGGGGCGGTGGTCACGGAGTCGGACCATTTGCCCCCAGCCGCCTCGCACTGCTGGCGGTTCAGCTTCTCGTGGCACACGAGCGGCGTCGCCGAGGGCGTCGGGGTGGGAAGCGGCGGCGGCTGGCGCACGGGCAGCCCGCTCAGATCGCCGAAGACCTGCACCATGGGCTTGGAGACCCAGCAGGTGCCGCGGTGCCCGGGGTTTTCGATCACCAGCCAGGTGCCCTCGGGGTTCTGGGCCACGATGGGCGAGGCCTGCCCCTCCAGCAGGAACCCGATCACCTCATAGGCCGTGCTGGGCCCATAGCGGCAGTTCAGGTTCCTGGGTGCTGAGGCATGGGGGATCGGGCGAGGACAGGTCCCGGACTCGTTGATGAAGAACCAGCGCGCCTCGGAGAAGGGGCCCTGAGTCCCGTCCTGGATCTGGGCCACCCGCCAGTAGTAGGAGGTGCAGTCCTCCAGCGGGTCGGTGATCAGCGTGGTGCCGGGGAGGAGATATTCGCCGTAGTCGGTGGTGCCGCCGAAGGAGGGGTCGGTCTGCAGGTCGATGTAGTAGCCCTCAGGCACACAGCCGTCCTCGGGAGGCTTGTACTGCAGCACGGCGGTGGTGCTGTCCAGCGTCTCGCCGTCGTGCGGCCAACGCAGTTCCGGCGCGCTCAACTCCGCGGAGGAGGCACAATCGGGCCCGGTGAAGAAGGCGCGGTACCCGGACCAGGGCCCGATGTAGGGGTAGTCGGACTCGCTCTCCGGGAACTCGATGGTGGCCGCCACGCGCCACCAGTATTCGGTCGCGGGCAGCAGCGGCGCCTCAGCGTCGGCGGGCCCCCAGTCGTGGTCGGTGCCATCCAGGGTGTAGAGTGTGATGCCGCGGGCCGTAGCCACCTGGGGCGCGTCGGAGACCTCGACGATGAAGTGGGCCGGCATGCAGTCGCCAGTGTAGGTCCACTGCAACAGCGCGCTCTCATCCCGACTCTCGGTGACCGCCGTGCCCACGTGGGCGTAATTCGCCGGGGTCAGTGGGTCCGGCGCGTTCAATTCGCCAGCGGAGGTGCAAGAGGCCGGCAAGGGAAATGGGGTCATGGGAAGGACAGCGGAGGGCAGGCAGGCGGAGGAGACGCGTGTCCTGAAGGAGCGCGTTTCGGAGAAGGGCCCCTGCACGCCGTCATAGACCGGCGCCACGCGCCAGTAGTAGGTGGTGCAATCCTGCAGCTCCTCGGTGAACACATAAGTGCCGGGGATGTTGTAGGTCGCCAACAGTGTGGAGCCGCCGAAATCGGGGTCCGTCTGCAGGTCGACGAAGTAGCCCTGCGGCAGACAACCGCCGTCGGCAACGCGGTAGTGCAGCTCGGCCACCAGCTCATCCAATTCGGCGCCATCCTCGGGGCCCAGCAGTTCGGGCGGCGTGAGTTCGGCTTGCGAGGCGCAGATGGGTTCGGTGAAGAAAGCGCGCATGCTGGACCAGGGGCCCGCCGTCCCTCCGCTCTCGGCGCGCACGCGCCAGAAATACTCCGTAGCGGGCTCTAGCGCCAACTGCGGATACTCATCGTCAGGATCCGGCCAGCCAGTCCTGTCACCGCTCACCACCCCAACACGTCGGTTGGCGAAGGTCCGGTCAGGTGACATCTCGAGCCGGAAGGACTCCGGCGTGCAATCGCCGGGGTATGTCCATTGCAGCATGTCCGGCGGCAGGATCTCCGCCGGCTCCCAGCCGATGGTGCTGTAGGGGGCCGGGGAAACGAGCTCCGGCGCGACCAGTCCATCGGGGTCGCAAGGTGGGGACTCTGCAGGCCGGTTGCAGGCCACTGGCAGCATCCCGAGGAGCAAGCTGAACAGCACGATGGGCACTCGTTTGACACGCATGAATGGAATCCTTTCCGCAACCGCGCCGGTCGCACGGCCGCGACGATGATGAGCCAGGTCCTCCGTGATGGCTCTGATCGTAGAACGCAAGAGCGCCGCCTTTTGTGACAGGCAGCGCTAACGGATTGCGGCAGGCACATCCGCCAGAGCCGATCGGCCCTGACGGATATCGATGGTTTTTCTCTTGAACCAGACACTCGGCCCCCCTCGCCCCACCATGACACCTCCGAGGCGGTCACATGGCCATCCTATTCCCATCCCCCGATTCTGTCAACCGCCCCCCATCAGGGCAGGGTCCGGGTAGAGGAGGAACCGCAAGTGTCTTCTTCCGCACCGGCTGGCTTTGCTCAAGACACCAGCGGGATGACGTCTTGGCGAATTCCGCCCATGAGACGATTCCCGAGTGCAGTTGAATCCTGACGCGGGGGAATATCACCGCGTGCCGCGCTGCCGTACACGCTCAGACCACAGCGCCTGGCACCCTGAACACTCGCGAGAGACCGACGCGTTCAGGGTGATGGAAGAAGCATGGCCCTTCAGTCCCCCTTGCGCCACGGCCCACGGCCGGGTAGATTGGGGCCATGCGCCGCCGGTTGCTGCTCTATCTGCTCATCTACCCGACGCTGGGCCTGATCCTGCTCGCTTCGGGATTCCTCGCCGGGTTGGCCTGGGCGGGCCGGCCCACCCCGACGCCCACGCCCACCGTCACGCCCACCTCAACGCGCACCCCCTCCCACACGCTCAGCCCCACAGCCACCGCGAGCGTGACCCCCAGCCCCACGGCGACGGCCACGGCCAGCCCCACACCCAGCGAGACGCCCACGCCCGCCGGCACGCCCACCTTCACGCTCACCCCCTCGCGCACGCCCACCATCACACCCACCCCCACCTACAACCCGCCTGACGCGCGCGTCAAGGTGCAGGCCAACTGCCGCTACGGGCCCGGCGCGGCCTACCTCTACGAATGGGGACTCTACCCGGGCGATCGGGTCGAGATCATCGGCCGTAACGAGCTGGGCACCTGGGTCTACGTCGACCCCTGGACCTACGTCGACCGCTGCTGGGTCAAGGCCGACCTGCTGGACGTTTTCCGCGGCGACCTCTTCGATGCGCCGGTCTACTATTCTCGCCTGCCCTATTCGGAACTCTACCGTCCGCCCACCAACGTGCGCGCCAGTCGGGATGGTGATCGGGTGATGATCGCCTGGGATCCGGTGTGGATGACCAGGGACGACGACCGCGGCTACCTGATCGAGGCCTGGGTCTGCCGCGACCGCCAGATCGTTTTCACCCCCATCCGCGTCAACCTGCCGCCGGCCTTCATCACCGACGAAGCCGGCTGCAGCCGCCCCTCCAGCGGCCGCCTGTACACCGCCGAGAAGCACGGCTACACCCAATGGGTGGCCATCCCCTGGCCGCCATACCCCACCGCCACGCCCTCCCCCTGACCGGCGCTCCTCTGCCACCCGATCAACGAACTGCAGGCGCTCCCCATCCTGCATGAGTTCACCATCACCGAGCGCGGCGGCACTTCATGGCGCCGTTGCGGGTCGAGTCCAAAGGACCATTGGAGAACGTCGTGGACGACCCTTCGGGCTGCAGCACGGTCCACGAACGGAGCTGGCCGGGTGCGATGAGCCGCAGCCCACTCCGGCCCGATTCTCCAGCAGCGCGACCCCCCGGGACCGGAAGCGGCAGCGGCCAGGCTGCTTGCCGCCAGAGCGGCGAGCGCCCGTCACCGATCGCTTAAGGGCCAGCGATGTCCGGTCGTCGCCTATCGTTCAAGGGCGCGGATGAATCGCTCGGGGTCTGTCTCGAATTCCTCGCGGCAGCCCCGGGCACAGAAATAATAGGTCGTCCCCTTGTATTCGGCATGGGCCGGGGCGGTCTCTTGCTCGATGGCCATCAGGCAGACGGGGTCACGGACCATGGCGCGCAGTTCCTTGAAGCGGCCGTCCTCCAGCCACAGCACGCGCTCGGCGATCTCCTGCAGGCGCTGGTCGTGACTGACCATGATCAGGCTGCGCTGCTGCTCCTTGGCGATGGATCGCAGCAGGCGCATCAGCTCGCGGCTGCTTTTGCTGTCCAGGTTGGCCGTCGGCTCATCGGCCAGGAGAACCGGCGGATCATTGGCCAGAGCTCTGGCGATGGCGACGCGCTGTTTCTCGCCGCCGGAGAGTTCGGCCGGGCGATGGTCGAGCCGCTCTTCAAGCCCCAATGCCGTCAGCAGCTCCGTGGCTCGCTGGCGCGCGACACGGCCCCGCATTCCGGCCAGATGCAGCACCACCTCCACGTTCTCCCGGGCGGTCAGGGCCGAAAGCAAGTTGAAGTCCTGGAAGATGAAGCCGAACGTGGACAGACGCAGTTCGGGCAGGCGTCGCTAATCCAGAGCGCTGATCTCCACGCCCTGCACGGTGATGGTCCCTGAGGTCGGTTTGAGCATGGCTCCCAACAACGAGAGCAGGGTCGTCTTGCCGCTGCCCGATGGGCCCATGATGAGGACGATCTCCCCGGGGCCCACCTCCAGCGAGATTCCATCCACCGCCACCACCGCGGTTCGCCCGCGGCCATACTGCTTGGTGAGATCACGAGCCTGCAGCACCACTTGCGCCATGACAAGATCCCTTTCCGAGAAGCGACTACCGGCGGAAAACCGAGACCGGGTCCAGGCCGGCGATCTGACGGATGGGCAGCAGGGAGGCCAACAGGCCGATCACCCCTGTGAGGACCAGGGCCCTGGTCAGCCCCTGCACAGTCAACACGAGCAGTACGCCCGGTGTCAGGCGCGGGATCCCCCACGCCATCAGGAGCACGATTCCCACCGCGACGATCAGTCCCATGCCCAGGCTGAGCGCGGCCTGGATCACGACGACACCATACAGGTCCCGGTTCTGGGCCCCCAGCGCTTTGAGCACTCCGTACTCGCGCCGCTTGCTCAGCGTCGCCGTGTACACCGTCAGGCCCGTCACCGCCAGGCCGATCAGGAAGCCGATGCCGTTCATGATGTTCAGGAAGTCAGTACTCATGTCGCCGATGACCTGGCTCTCCCCGGCCGAGAACTCGCCGCGGGTCAGCACACTTGCCTCGGGCAAGCGCGCCGCTATCGCCTCTCGCACCTCATCCACCGAGAAGCCATCCTCGACGGCCACCAGCAGGTAGCTGATCGTTCCATCGCCGCCGCGCGCCCGGGCAAAGTCTTCGAAGGACACGAAGGCAATCGAGTTGACCAGGTTGCCCATGCCCTTGCCCAGGCCGCTGATGGTGAAGGGGGCGCCCAGCACCTCGATCTGATCACCGAGCCCCAGCCCCCAGTTCTGGGCCAGACCCTGATCCAGCACGATGGTCCCCGGCTCCGGCCTGGCCGTCCCGGCAGTGATCTCCCAGGGGCCCCCGATCTCTGCTTCCGGTTCGATGCCGATCACATAGGCAAAGGCGCGGTCTTCCCCATGGGCCAGCACGCTGCTCAGGTAGAGAATGGGCGCCACCGTCTGCACCCCCGCGACCTCGGCCGCGACCTCCACGGTCTCAGCCGGCAAGGCCGAGCTGGCCATATGCATGTTGCGCACGCCAGCCTGGGCGACGAATATGTCCGCGCCGGAACGGTCGATGTAGGCGGTCAATTGCCGCTCTGATCCGGCCATCAAGGCGTCCAGGGCCAGGATCAGCAGCAACGCCAGAGCCACACCGCCGACACTGATGAGCAGACGCGCCTTGCTTTCGAACAGATTGCGCCAGGCCACTCTGAGCATCATCAAATCCTTCACAGGCCCCGAAATACCTGAGCCGGGTCGAGCCGGGCCACGATGCGCGCCGGCAGCAGCGCGGCCAGCAGGGCCATGCCCAGGCTGACCAGAGCCACGTTGGCGATCCTGGAGGGCAGCAGAGCGATCCCGAATTGAGGGTAGGCAGCAGAAATGGCCCATGCAGCCAGCCAGGTCAGGGCCAGTCCCATGAGCAGCCCGAGTCCCGTCGCCGTCAGAGCCTGCACCGTCACCAGCAGGTAGAGATGACGATTGCGGGCACCCAACGCCTTGAGCACGCCATACTCGCGTCGACGGTCCATCGTCGCCGTGTAGAGCACCATGCCGACGATCAACGTGCCCACCCCGAAGGCGATGGCAACCATCATGCCCATGACGATACCGAAGATCTCCACCAGCAGCTTCAAGTCATTGGCCGCCACCGTCTCCCGCAGCAGCACTTCGATCCCCGGCACGCCCGCCGCCAACCGATCCCGAACGACCTCCGGCGACTGGCCGGGCGCCACGCTGACGAGCAGGAAGTTGGTGGCGCCCGGCATCAGCAGCAAGTCCTGCGCGGCAGCCTGGGTCAGGAAGAAGAAGCCAGCCATCCAGGATGTGGTGCCGGACGAGAGCCCCACGATGGTGAACTGCTTGCCCATGATATCCACACGGTCGCCGACCTGCAGCCCCTGGTTCGCGGCCAGCACCTGATCAAAGACGACCTCGTCACCGGCACGCGGCTCGCGGCCGGCGGCCAGCGCCCAGGGACCACCACCCCGCTCCGGATCGTAGCCCACCAGGTAGGCGGTGACTTTCTTCCCCTTCAGGTCGAGGATGACGAATTGCGAGACGATGGGAACGACGTCGGCCACCCCCTCCACCGCGGCCACGCGGGCTTCTGTGCCGGGGGGCAGCAGCGAGGTGGCGCCCAACAGGTTCTCCACACCTTCCTGGGCCACCAGCAGGTCGAGCGGGGTGTTGTCCAGATAGGCCGTGACCTGTTCGTTTAGACCCTGCTGCACGCCACCCAGCAGCAAGATGAGGGTGAAGGCCAGGGCCACCCCCACGGCGCTCAAGAAGAGGCGCAAGGGTTCCTGGAACAGGTTTCGACGGGCAACGACGATCATGTTGTCCTTCCGTCAGGAGCTGTGACGCGGCGATCTCGGGCTGAAGGGCGAGGCACAGCTTCCATGTCTCCTCCACTCGACGGGCCAGTCAGCCACGATCCATGCCTGGTGGATGCCCTCGGCGGATGTGGCCAGATACGGACCGGCTTTCTCCGAGCATGAGCGCTTCGCCCCCACCAGCGCGCCCCGCCATGCGACGCACTCAGCGGGTTCCCGGGGCAGGGGCCGGTCAGCCGACATAGCGAAACCGAACACGCCCTGCAGGATCCAGCAGGAACGCGGCCGGCCGGGCCACCCCCTCCTCAGGATGCTCCACGGCGTAGGCCCGGATGGCCGACCTCTCGGCGTCGCTGAGCACGGGAAAGGGCAGCTCCAGGTCGGCGGCCAGTTCCTCGGCCTGCGGCAGGGGGTCGGCGCTGACAGCCACCACCTGCGCGCCCAGGGCTCGCACCCGGCCGCAAGCTTGCCGCAGTTGGGAAAGTTGGCGACGGCAGTGAGAGCATCAATGGCCGCGGTAGAAGAGGAGCGGGACCGCTCCCCGCTCCAGCAGCTCCGACAACGCCCCCGGCAGCCCGCCGCCCTCGATCCCCGGCTGCAGCCGAGACACCAATTCCTCCAGCAGCGTGCGCTCTTCGCCCCGCCGCGCATACCAGCCGGCCAGCGGTGCGGCCGAGACCCCGTGCAGAATGATCGAGGCCAGCACCACCAAGCTGGTCAGGGCGAAGATCTTCTCGCCTCCCGGCAGCCCGCGACGGCAACACCCAGTCGGTGCGCAATTCAGCCGGTCTGATCTTGGTCCCATCGATGAAAAGGACCAGCACCAGGGTCAGCAGCAGAACTCCTTCGATGACCGGCGATTCCAGGTCGAAGTGCACCCAGCCCAACAGTGAGGGGCCGGGCAGAAGCCCCAGGGCCACGAAAACCATGGTCTGAGAGAGAGGCGTTCGCTCCACCACCCGCGAGAGGAGCGCGGATGTGATGATGACCAGGCCGAAGATCCCCAGGTAGAAGAAGTTCTCCATGCGCAATGGTCGTCGTTCAGATACCGAGCTCGGCCCGGGCGCGCAGGAAAGCCAGCAGATTGTCGCGCGCCACCATGCCCAGCAGGCGGCGATTCGCGTCCACGACCGGATATTGGTTGATGTCCTCGGTGGTCATCCGCTCGAAAACACCCGCCAGATCGTCATCAGGCCGGATCGTCTTCAGCTTGCCCATGGGGATCATCACCTCCTCTACCCTTGTGCTCCGCCATCGCTCGCGAGGGATCTCCTTGATCAGGTGCAGCGTGACTAGGCCGTAGAGCTGATCGTCCCCGATGACCGGAAAGCAGCGCCGGCCGCTGGGCAGCACCACCTGATCCACCAGCACGTCGAGCGTCAGATCGCGGGGAACGTGCGGGCAGTCGGTCATCATCACCTCGCGAGCCACATGGCCGGCCAGCATCTCTTGGATGGCCACCTGACGGTAGCTGGCCGTGGCCGCGTTCAGCAGGAACCAACCGATGAAGGCGATCCACAAGCCACCGGCCCAGTCGCCGCTGAAGATCTGCCAGATGCCCCAGAAAATAAAACCGTAGGCCACGATCTGGCCCAACCTGGTGGCGATCTGCGTGGCCATGCGCAGGTTGCCGGTGATGGCCCAGACGATGGCCCGGAAGACCCGCCCGCCGTCCAGGGGAAAGCCGGGGATAAGGTTGAACAGGGCCAGAGCCAGGTTGATCCAGGCCAGCCAGCCGGTCAGCGCATGGATGGATAGGCCGGCGGGCGTGCTGACCAGCCACAACAGGCCGAAGAGACCGGCGATGACCAAGCTGGTGACCGGGCCGGCCAGGGCCATCAGGAACTCGTTGCGCGCGCTCTTGGGCTCTTCGCTGATCTGCGCGACGCCGCCGAAGATGAAGAGCGTTATGTCGCGCACCGGCACCCCGTGGGCCTGCGAGACGAAGCTGTGAGCCAGTTCGTGGGCCACCACCGAGGCGAAAAAGAGCAAGGCGGTGACTACTCCCGAAACCCAGTAGGTGCCCACAGGCAATCCGGGCTGGATCTGGGGAAAGTAATAGCCAGCCAGGGACCAAACCACCAGGGCGAAGACTATGAACCAGGAATAGTCGAGCTTGATCTCGATGCCGAAAATCCGACCCAGGCTCAGAGTGTTACGTGGCATTTTTCTCTTCCTTGATATCCCTCAGCCTGCAGCTGTGCCCCGGCAATGGGGTGATCCTGCAGGTTATCCCGCGGGTCAGAACCTCCTGAATCGCACGAACTCTTCCGATGAATCCTCAAATCATGCTGCCCCCCATCAATCGGACCTGTCCGGCCTCCAGGACCGGGGCCTGCCCCTGCTGGCCCGGCAGGCCCTGCACCTGCAGGTCGATACCCATGAAGATCTGCTCCCCCGCGGCTGGGCTGCTCCCAAACAGCCCTCTTACCCCGCTGGCACGACCTTCCTCCTCATCCATTTATACACCCGCTATCGATGCTTATCATAGGTATTCACACAGCTGAAAAGGACACGCAGCCGCAGCGCTTCAGCCAGCGCGAAGCCCTACTGCAGCCGCGCCGCGGCAGGAACGCTCGCAGCCTCCCCGGCATGGAAACGGAGTGAACTGAAATTCGCCGCTGGGGGAATAAGGTGAGTGTTCTGCGTCCCACATTCGGAAAAACCCCGGCACCCCGCGCCCGAGCCTCGATGAAGCCGACGCCGCGAGACCCATCCCCGGCCCGTTTCCCCCGCCAGCCTGAAGGCCGCATCATTCTTGCGCATTTCATCCCCCTGGGTTCCCCTCCTGGTTCAGAATATAGCATATAATCATGGGCCGCCGGAGGTTTCGATTGATAATGTCACCGCCGCCTCAGGGCCTGACCACCGCGTCGCCCTGCAGCACCACACCCGCGTCCGCCAGGCGTGGCCCAGCCCCGCCAGGGCATAGACCTGATTGCGGGAGATGGCGGTGGCCACCTCATGTTCCGGTTCGCCGCGGATGGTCCATGCCTGGCGCTGCATCCACAGGACCATCCAGGTGAGAACCACAACGGCAACCAGGGCCACGACCACTTCGAAGACATCGGCTTTCGTCCCCTCGAATTGCACCGCCTGGGTCTGAGCGGCCAGGGCCAGCACGATACTCAACGCCAGGGTGGCCAGCGTACCGCCCCAGACGTAACGTTTGATGTCTCCCTTCCCCATCTTGGTCATGTAACCAAGCAGGATGCCGATGATGAGAAAGGCCTCGATCCCCTCCCGGATGATGATCAACAAAGCCGCGAGCAATGGCGACTCTCCTCGCGCCAATCAACGCTATGAATGGCTTCACCGACAAAGATCGCTTGCCAGGCCAGAAGATCGGCTCTCGTTCACCTTTTCCCACCGGATTGCTGGCCGGTCCCGGTCCGGCGGAGAGGCAGGAATGCTGCCAGGCTATCACCTGCAGGACGAGACTGCGCACTCATGCGATAGAACTTCGCGTTGCCTTGCCGCACCAACCTCCCGTCCGCTGACCGGCGGCCCTCAGCCGCCTCCCTCACCCCCCTGCTCCGTGTTACACTGCCCTCACCATGGACCCGAAATCCTGGGAAACGCTCGAACTGCCCAAGGTGCTGGAGCGCCTGGCGGGCTACGCCGCCTTTTCAGCCTCCAAAGAACTGGCGCGCGCGCTGACCCCCACGACAAACCTGGACGAAGCGCTCCGCCGTCAGGCGGAGACCCGCGAAGCGCGGCTGATGCTCAGCCTGCATGCGGAGCTCACCGTCGGCGGCGCACACGACGTTCGCCCCCAGGCCACCGCCGCGGCGCGCGGCGCGGTGCTCGAACCTCAGGAACTGCTCGATATTAGAGCCACGCTCATCAGCGCCCGCAACCTGGCGCGCCTCTTCGAAAAGGCTCAAGCGCATTTCCCCACCCTGGCCGCTCTGGCCAAAGGGCTCCAACCCTCCCCCGGGCTGATCGAAGCCATATCGAAAGCGCTCAACGAACGCGGCGAGGTGCCGGATTCGGCCTCGCCCAGGCTGGCCTCCCTGCGCCGCGCTCTGCGCGGCGCCCGCGAGCGCCTCACCAGCAAGCTGCAGCGTCTGATCAACGACCCAAAAGTGGTCCCCATCCTGCAGGAGCCCATCATCACCCAGCG
>JAJRUD010000128.1 GCA_024277995.1 Chloroflexota bacterium | reverse complement strand
GCACCGCCTGCCACACCATGCCGCCCGAGTACACGCGATATCTGGTGTCACCTCACGCCCGTGTCGCCTGCGTGGAGTGCCACATCGGGCGCGGTTTCATCTCCACTCGCGTGACCCGCAAGGCCGGCGACCTCAAGCACGTCGTCTCGCTGCTCTTCAAGGAGTACGAGTACCCCATCATGGCCCGCGACCTGCGGCCGGCGCGCGAAACCTGCGAACGCTGTCACTTCCCGGCGAAGTTCTCCGACGACAGCCTGCGCGAGATCAAGCGCTTCGGCGATGATCCCGGTAACACCGCCACCAGCATCTACCTGATCATGCACACGGGGGGAGGCAGCAAGCGCGAGGGCCTGGGTCGCGGCATCCATTGGCACATTGAGAGCCAGGTCGATTACCTGCCCACGGACGAGCGCGAACAGCAGATCCCCTATGTGCGCGTGGTCGAGGACGATGGTTCCATCACCGAATACGTGGAGGTCGGTTCCGACCTGGACCCCGCCTCCATCGATGAGACGAAGCTGCGCCGCATGGACTGCATCACCTGCCACAACCGCATCAGCCACCTCATCCTGCCGCCCGACGACGCAGTGGACCAGCTCATGGCGCGCGGCCTGGTCTCGCCCGCCATTCCCGAGATCCGTCGCCGGGCCGTCGAGACCCTGCGCGGCGACTATCCATCGAACGAGATCGCTCTGCAGGCCATCGCCGGCCTGGAGGGGTATTACAGGACCTACTACCCGGACCTCTACCAGGCGAACCAGGATCTGATCCGTCAGGCCATCCGGGCGCTGCAGGACACCTACCAGCAGTCTGTCTTCCCCGAGCAAAAGCAGGACTGGGATACGCATCCCAACAACGTCGGCCACCGGCAGTCGCCCGGGTGCTTCCGCTGCCACGATGGCAAGCACCTCAACGCGCAGGGCGAAGCGATCCGCCTGGAGTGCAACCTCTGTCATTCGATCCCCGTTGTGGTCGAAGAGGGTGATTTCATCGCCGACATCGAGATCAGCCTCGGCCCGGAGCCCGAGACGCACCTCAACGCCAACTGGATCGCCCTGCACCGGGACGTCTTCGATCCCACCTGCGCCAATTGTCACTCCACGCAAGACCCCGGCGGCACGAGCAACACATCATTCTGCTCGAACAGCGCCTGCCATGGGGCCGCGTGGGAATACGCCGGCTTCGACGCGCCCGGCCTGAGGGAGATCCTCAGGCAGCAGCTTCCGCCCACCCCGACTCCCACGGGCCCCGTCGTCAGCGGGCCGCTCACCTGGCAAGCCCCCATCGGCCCGCTCATGCAGGCACGCTGCGGCACCTGTCACGGCGAAAAGGGCATCAAGGGCCTGAATCTGACCTCCTATCAAGGCGCCATGGCGGGGGGCGAGGACGGGCCGGTCGTCATCCCTGGCGATCCGGCTGCGAGCCCCCTGGTGCAGAAGCAATCAGGCGACAAGCCGCACTTCGGCCAGCTCGACCCTGAGGAGTTGTCCCTGGTGAGCGAATGGATCGCCGCCGGCGCGCCCGAACGATGAGGTCTCCCGGCCGATGACCATGGGGCCTCACCAGGCTGAAATAGCAAGAAGCGGTGCGACCGCTCAACCACAACGCGGTCGCACCGCTCGCCCTTCATGCCTTCCTCATGCCCGGGGCCTTTTCCGCGCCCGCTGCAGATCCTGATCCCTGCCCCTCTGCGGGGCTGACGCGGCCGGGGCACCTCTCCCGCAGGGGAGGATCAATCCGCCCCTGCGATCTCCGGGCGCATGGAGTGCGCCTCGCGCTCAAGGGGTGCCTCGGCATGCTCGGCCTCGGCCCGGTGGTCCACCACCCCCAGAAAGCGCACACCTACGGTGACGGCCAGCAGGCCGTAGGCCACCACGCCGGCGCTGCTGACGATCTCCACCAGCGAGGGCACGTAGCTCGTATAGCGGGCCACGATCTCGTTGGGCAGATAGGTCAGCACCACCAGCTGGCCCAACATGGTCGTGTCCCAGCGATAAGCCACCACCCCCAGCACGATGGCGCCTAGCGCCAGCATGCGCATGAAGGGGTTGTTGCGCAGGCTGGATCTCAACAGTACGAATACGGGGAAGATCATCCCCAGCAGGATCTCGCCCACCCAGAAATTGATCGCCAGGGATCCGCGCGTGAGGACCTGCAGCGCCTCCGTGCGCCCCGGCTGATAGGTATAGGTCATCGCCAAAGTATCCCAGAAACGGAAGTAGAGGTAGCCCAGCAAGGCCCATCCGAGAAAGTAGGACAGCCGCTCCAGCAGGCTGTCGTCGACGCGGGCCCGCGTGGTGAGCCGCGCGGCGAGCATGGAGACGAAGATGGTCAGCGCGATGCCGCCGATCACCGCCGAGTAGACGAAGAGCACCGACAGGTTGGGGCGATACCAAGCAGGCCGCGCCTGCAACACACCATAGGTCCCGCCCAACGACGATTGATGCAGCAGCGACAGGCCCAGGCCAAACATGGCCAGGATCGGTGCGTAATGGTGCAGGCCGGTCAGGCGTTCGGCCACCCACGGGAACGCCCTGTACATCCATTTCGTCCGGCCGATGATGGGCAGCACCTCCAGGGTCAGCACGCTGAAGTAGAGCCCCACACACATGGTGACTTCCCACAGCACCGAGTGCGGGTTCCAGAAGACGAAACCGTGCCAGAAACGGTCCGGGCGGCCGATGTCCATCAGCAAGCACAGCATGGCCATGCTGTATCCGATGAAGCCGATGAAGGTGGCCGTGCGCGCCACCGGCGCGAACTCCTTCAGCCCGATCAGATAGACGGCCGCACACAGCGAAAAGGCACCTGCGGCCAGCGCGATCGAGGAAAGGTCAAGCGTGATCCACAGGCCCCAGGGCACCAAGTCCGTCAGGTTGGTGACCTTCAGCCCCTCTTTGAAAACGATGCCGCCCGCCACCACGCCAGCCAGGATCACCACCGACAGCAACCCGATCCAGCCGACGAGAAGCGAGGGCCTCTGCACACTGCGCCCAGTGGTCTCCATCAGATAATCACCTCGTCAACACTCACCAGGTCTCTGCCCTGCGCGCCGGCAGGTAATAGACCCGCGGGCGCGTTCCCATGTCTTCACGCAGTCGATAATAGGGGTTGGCCGCCAGCAACCGGGTGACCTGGCAATCCGGATCGTTGAAGTCCCCGAACACCCGCGCGCTCACCGGGCATACGACGACGCAGGCCGGCGTGGCGCTTATCGCCTCTCCGGGCTTGAGCCCCACGGCCAGGCCGCGGTCAATGCGGTGGTAGCAGAAGGAGCACTTCTCCACCACGCCGCGCGGCCGGCGCGGCACCTCCGGAATCCCCCACTCGGGCACGAGCGGGTTTTCTCCGACGAATTCGTCCCAGTTGAAGGCCCGCGCGCCGTAGGGACAGGCCACCTCACAGTAGCGGCAGCCTATGCAGCGGTCATAGTCCATCATCACGATGCCGTCCGCCCGCTTGTAGCTGGCCTTGACCGGGCAGACGCTGACACAGGGAGCATGATCGCAGTGCATGCACGGGCGCGGCAGGTAGATGTCGCTGTCACCGACCTTCCCGGCCTTGATCACCCGGTTCCACTGGATGTTGGGCGGTGCGTCGTTGTGCGCCTGGCATGCCAGCGTGCAATAGCCGCACCCGATACATCTGTCCTGATCGATCACCATCACCCAGCTATGCTCGCTGACGCCCTCGTGGTCGGAGGCCTGTCCTCTGTTCCTCGGCCACAATCCCAGCAGGGCCGCGGCCCCGGCGCTCAGCACTTTCAGGAAGCTTCGCCGTTCAAGCCCTTGCTTCCCCATTTGCTTCACCTCACAGGGACTTTCCGCGAACCAGGCGATAGAACCAATCGAGCCGGGGGGCCAGGATCAGGCCCAGGATCAGGCTGAAGGCCCCTACCGCCGCCGCCAGCGTCAGGGGGTTCACCGACTGGGGCTCGGCGCTCACCTCCATGGAGACGTTGGTGGTCATCGGGTCCAGCGGGCCGGGCGGCTCGACCAGCGCCGCCGCGATGGGGGTGGGAGTGTTCATCGCGTGGTGGAGTCCGTAGGAGTGGCAGGCGGTGCACGTCTTCAGCTCCACGGTGAAGGTGTGATTGCGCTTCGCGCTCCCTTCGCCGATCGGACCCTCCAGCGGCGCCAGGTGGCAATCAGCGCACGACAGCCCCTGCTCGCTGTGCTCGGAGTGGGCAAACCCTGCCACGCGTTCCCCGTGGCAGGAGGCACATTCCTCCGAGATGCTCTTCGCTCTCAGGCCGGTCGCGTGCTGACTGTGGCAGCTCACGCAGGTGACGCCGACCTCCCCGTGTCGGCTGGCATCCCACTCGAAACGGGCCTCGATGTGGCACTTCCCGCACAGGTCGGCTGATCGGTCGATGGGCGCGGGGTCATCCGGGTGCGTGCCAGGTACGGGCGAGTGGCAGGCCGTGCAGTGGACGTTGTCCTCCTGCCAGGTGTCTGTGTCGGGGTCATAGCCTGTTGTGTGACAACTCATGCAGGCCTTCGGGCCGCTCTGAGCCCCATGGCCCTCGCGCGCGTGGCCGTCTTGCTGCTGCGACAGGTGGCACTGGCCGCATGACAGCCCCTGCCCATGTGCGCTTTGCCGCCAGGAGGAATAGACCTCCCAATGGCATTCGCCGCAATCCTCGATCGGGCTCGGAGTGGCAGGTGGAGGCTGCTGCCGTGCTGAACCAGCCCCAGCCATCGTCGCGGCCAGCAACGCGGCGAAGGCCGCCAGCAACAGGCTCATCCCCAGGCGAGCCGTCCATCTTTTCATAGTTCACCCCTTTGTGAATGTAGGTACTACCTGATTATATAGCCGCTTATGATGGACACTTGGACGATTTCTTATAGGACGAATCTCCGAATCCGTGCCAGCACGACGCCTGTGGGGAAATATGACGAAATGCCTGACAATACTCATAAGACGGCCATGACGAGCCGCACTGACCCAGATAATCGATTTGCCTCACAATTAAACTGCGAACGATCCGGTTTGCGCGTTCGCAGAGGACCTGCACCGTGACACGCTGCCATGCTTGGTAGCGCGCTGGCCTGATGGGAAGGCTGAGGCCCTGGCCAGAACCCAACCCGGGGCCTTTGAGAACATGCCATGGCCGCGTTCATGAAACGCTCCTTTCGAGCGCTCGCCCTGCGCCTCAGGCACAGCCTGCGCGCAAAAGTCGCGCTGGGCGTCGCCCTGCCCACTTTCTTGCTGCTCTCATCGCTTTCAGTGGGCCACTACCTGCGCGAGCGATCCATCTTGGAGTATCAGATGCAGATGGCAGCCGCTCAACTGGGAGATCTGGCGCTGGGCGGGCTGCGCTACGCCATGCTCACCAATGATAGAGAGTTGGTCGCGCAGACCCTGCGCGACATGGGCCGCAGGGAGAACGTCGAACGCGTGCGCATCATCGATCTGAACCGACGTGTGCGAGCCGACAGCCGCGACGAGGACCTGGGCCTGGTCTACCAGCTGAGCGACGCGGGTTGCACGGAGTGCCATCGCCTGCCGCCCGAGGAAAGGCCGCGCACCCTGCAGACGGCCACTGCGGGGGGGACGCTGCGCGTCGCCGTCCCCATCCCCAATGAGCCGCAGTGCGCCGAATGCCACGGCGGCCAGCCGTCACACCTGGGCATGGTGCTGCTCGACGTTTCGCTGGTCGACATTCGGCAGCACATCATCGGTGACCTGCGGATGGACCTGGCCGTCTCCACCCTGGGGACAGTGGTGGTGACGGTCGGGATCTACCTGCTGCTGCACTGGCTTGTCGTGCGGCGCGCCGAGGCCTACCGCGGCCCGCTGGCCAGGCTCGCCGCCGGCGACCTCAGCGCCCGCCTGCCCGTCGAAAGCGACCCGCAGGACGAACTGGGGGAGCTGGCCGTCGCCTTCAACCAGATGGCGGACAGCCTGGCGAGACAGGCCCGCGCGCAAATGGAACGCTCCGAGCTGCGCCAGCGCGCCATCGTCGAGGAGCGCGAGCGCATCGCGCGCGAGCTGCACGACGGGATGGCGCAATTGCTCGGCTACGTCAACACCAAGGCCATGGCTATCCGCTTGCTGCTGCACAACCACAACCTGGAAGCCGCCCAGGAACACCTGCAGCAACTGGAACAGGCGGCGCGTGAGCTGTTCGTCGAAGTGCGCGAAGCCATCCTGGGCCTGCGCCTGGCAGCCCAGACGGGCGAGGGCCTGGCTCCCAGCCTGGAAACCTACGTCGCACAATTCAGCCGGTTGTGCAGCCTGCCGGTGGAGATCGCCTTCCAGCCCGAGGCCTCGGACCTCAGGCTGCCGGCGGAGAGCGAGCTCCAACTGCTGCGCATCGTGCAGGAGGCGCTCACCAACGTGCGCAAGCACGCCGCCGCCAAGGGTGCCTGGGTCAGCCTGCAGGTGGTCGACGGAACCCTGGAGCTCGTCGTGGGCGATGACGGTGTCGGCTTTCTGCCGGGCGAGGAGCGCGCCAACGGGCGGCCGCACTTCGGGCTGACCACCATGCGCGAGCGTGCCGAGGCCATCGGCGCCAGCTTCGAGATCGATTCCGAGCCCGACGCCGGCACGCGCGTCATCGTCCGGCTGCCCCTTGAGGAGGCGTGAAGCGATGCGCGTGCTGGTTGCTGATGACCATTCCCTCTTTCGCGACGGCATCGTCAGCCTGCTGCAGGCGGCCGGCTTCGAGGTCGTCGGCCAGGTGAGCGACGGCGAGCAGGCAGTGGAAGCCACGCGGCGCCTGCAGCCCGACTTGGTGCTGCTCGACATCGCCATGCCCGGGATGGACGGCCTGGAGACATTGCGGCAGATCAAGGGCGAGTGGCCGCAGACCAAAGTCGTGATGCTCACTGTCTCCGATGATGATCGCCACCTGTTCGAGGCCGTGCGCTCGGGGGCAGAGGGCTACATGCTCAAGAACCTGACCGCCAATGAATTCCTGCAATTGCTCCAGGGTCTGGAACAGGGCGAGGCGGCCATGACGCGACGCATGGCAGCGCGCCTGATGAAGGGGATGGCGGACATGGCGCAGCGGCCGGAGCAGGCCGCACCTTCGCTCACGCCCCGCGAGCTGGAACTGCTCCAACTGGTGGCTGAGGGTCTCTCGAACAGGGCCATTGGCCAGCGCCTCTCCATCAGCGAGAACACCGTGAAGTACCACATGAAACATGTGTTGCAGAAGTTGGGCGCCCAAAACCGCACCGAGGCAGTGTCCATCGCGCTGCGCGCCGGCCTGATCGAACAGGCGTCCTCCTGAGCGCCTCCCGCCGGCCCCCAACCCGCCCATTCGGGTAGGGTGGGGGCCCGAAGCACTACCCGTTCGTCTGGAGGGAATTAACCCCCTGAGCGTTGCGTTACTTGCCAGCTTCCATTACTATTTGTTCAGAACTTCACAAAGGCCGCGCCGCGGCCTGATGCCGGGGAGGCTCAGAGGAGATCACGATGCGCACACGAGTCGTGATTCTGACAGGACATACGCTTTTTGCGGAAGGGCTCATCAGCCGCCTGCCGGAGCACAACGACCGATTGGACCTCCAGATCGTGGAGCCAGAAGATGGTGACTGCTTGGCCAAGGTCGTCGCCCTGCGCCCTTACGCCGTCATCCTGGACGACAGTGAAAGGCTG
>JAJRUD010000127.1 GCA_024277995.1 Chloroflexota bacterium | reverse complement strand
GCGCAAGATCGCGCTCAATGTCTTGAGGAAAGAGAAAAGCAGAAAGTGCGGGGCGAAGGCCAAGCGACTGATCTGCGCCATGGATACGGATTATCTGCTCAAAGTGATCCGTTTATGAAAACGCGATTGCCCTGATCAGCGCGGAGCGTGGTCCGAATCAGGATGTCAGGCATGTTATAATGGCCGCTGCCGGTGATGCACTCTGACACCGGTCGTTTAATGGAGAGGTTGCGTAGTCTGGCCTAACGCGCGCGCCTGGAGAGCGCGTGAGCCGCAAGGCTCCGTGGGTTCGAATCCCACCCTCTCCGCCAACAGACCCCGCACGCGCGGGGTCCTTTTCTTGTCAGCCTGGCAGGTTCTGCCGGCTCGGCGGTGACGGCAGGGCGGCGGGCCATGGCTGTGAAGCCGATCCTCGACCGGGACAGCGTTGGAGGCGGTGCTGGAGATGTCGGGAGCGGCGCGTCCAGGGCAAGGCGATACGAGAGTTGCCCGCCACAGCGCTGTTCGTCGTTGGCAACATTGCAAGCTCCTGTCGGGGGGCGTTGACAGGGCCCTGCGCGTGGGTTATCCTCGCGAGGCGCTCGGGTCGGTCCGGCGCGGCGGAGCCCTCCGAAACCCGTCAGGTCCGGAAGGAAGCAGCGGTAAGGGGGCGTCTCCGGGTGCCGCCGGGGTGCCGGCCCGAGCGTGCCGCTTTTGCCCCGGCCTGCGCCGGGGCATGGCCTGGCTCTGGTATACTGGCAGGCGCTTATGCGATTGCCTGATGGTCTCACCCTTTCCCCGGGACGGCTCCAAAATGGCGCGGCGCTATTGGCGCTGGTCGGCCTGCTGCTCCTGTATCGAGGCACGGCCCGGCCCGTGCGGGTGATCGTCGACGGAGAGACACTCACCCTTTCCACCCACGCGCGCAATGTGACGAGTGTACTGCGCGACGCAGGCATCGCGCTTTATGCCGGCGATCGCGTCTTCCCGGATCCCGCGGCCGGGATTCCAGAAAGCGGGGTGATTCTCGTACAGCGCGCCAGGCCGGTGGTCATCGAGTTGGAAGAGGGCACCCAAGTGCTGCGCACGGCCGAACGGGAGCCGTCCAACGTGCTGGCCGAGGCGGGACTGGCGATCTATCCTGGGGACCGCCTCTGGGTGGATGGCATCCCCGCTGATCAGGCGCCGCATGGCGCAGCTCCGCAGCGGTTGAGGCTGGTAAGGGCTTCGACAATCAGGATCGAAGTCGGCGACCTATTGCGGACGGCGAACACTGCGGCCGGAAGCCTGGCACAGGCGCTCTGGGAGGCCGGCGTTCGCCTCTACGAAGGCGACCAGGTCTCGCCCGAGCCTCTTTCTGCGGCCGCAGCGTCAGAGGCGCGCGTGCGCCGGGCCAGAATGGTGGACATCACCGTTGACGGGAAGGTGATCAGCCGGCGGGTGACGGCGAAGCGCGTGGGAGAGGCGCTGGCTCAGGCCGGGGTGCTCCTGCAGGGCCTGGATTATGCCATCCCCGGGTTGGATGACGAGCTTTCAGAGGGTGCTTCCATCCGCGTGGTGCGGGTTCGTGAGGACGTGCTCGTCGAGCAATCCCCCATCCCCTTCGAAACGGTGTATGAGCCGCTCACGGACCTGGAGATCGACAACAAGCGCGTGTTGAGCACTGGCTCCTACGGCGTGCAGGCCAGCCGCATCCGCATTCGTATCGAGGACGGCGTCGAGGTGGCGCGCGATGTAGAGGAGGCCTGGATTGCGAAAGAGCCGGAGCCGAGGCGCATCGGCTACGGCACAAAGATCGTAGTGCGGACACTGAACACACCGGATGGCCCCATCCAGTACTGGCGCGCCGTGGAGATGTACGCCACTTCATATTCCCCCTCGCGGGCCGGCATCCCACTCGATCATCCGTGGTTCGGCATCACCGCCTCCGGAAAGCCGCTCAAGAAGGGGCTTGTCGCCATCGATCGCAGCCTGATACCCTTCGGCACACGCATGTACGTACCCGGCTACGGCTTCGCGGAGGCGGCGGATACGGGCGGCGGCGTTAAGGGGCGGTGGATTGACCTGGGTTACGAAGACGACAATTACGTGCCCTGGGCCAAGACTGTGACCGTGTACTTCCTCACACCGGTGCCCGCGCCGGAGAATATCGTCTGGGTGTTCCCGTGAGCCTTGAAGACATCCCAAGCCTGATCTCTCAGGGAGCCATGCCTCCCTCCTATTGGCGTGCGCTGCTGCGCAAGCACGGCCTGAGGCCCGATAAGCGGCTGGGGCAGAATTTCCTGGTGGACCCCGTGGGCTTGCGCAAGGTGGTACAGGCGGCCCGCTTGCAGGGCGACGAGACGGTGCTGGACATCGGCGCCGGCCTGGGCGCGTTGACCATCCGCCTGGCGGCTGCGGCGCGGCGGGTGATCGCGCTGGAGAAGGACACACGGCTGATGGGCGCGCTGCAGGAGGTCACCCAGGGGATGGGGAACATCGAGATCCTGCGGGCCGACGTGCTGGCCATCGACCTGGGGGAGCTGTTGGGAAATGGCCCTTACGCGGTGGTGGCCAACATCCCCTACTACATCACCTCGGCCATCCTGCGCAAGCTTATGGAGATGCCGCACCCCGCCCGGGGTGTGGTCCTCACGGTGCAGCGGGAGGTGGCCGAGCGCGTCGTGGCCGGGCCGGGATCGATGAGCCTGCTGGCGCTGGGCGTACAGGCATACGGTCAGCCCAGGGTCGTCGGACGCATCCCGGCGGGGGCCTTCTACCCGCGGCCTGAGGTTGACTCGGCCATCTTGCGCATCGAACCCTACGAATCGCCCCTGGTCGAAGGCGAAGCGCTGGAACTGCTGTTTCGTCTGGCGAAGGCCGGCTTCGGCCAGAAGCGCAAGCAGCTGCGCAATGCACTGTCGGGCGGGTTGGGAGTTCCGAAGGAAGTTGTCGAAGCGTGGCTGGAGGCGGCGGACATCGCGCCAAGCCGCAGGGCCCAGGAGCTCGACCTGGCGGAATGGCGCCGGCTTGTCGCGAGTGTTGGCGATGGGCTAGCCCTGACGGCGATCGGCGGGGGAGAGACGGCGGTGGATCCAAAGGACCTGCCAGACGCGTAGCGCGGCCTCGACCTGAATACGCAGGGTCATCTTCGATTGCCCGATGCGGCGGTCCTCGAAATAGATGGGGGTTTCCGCGATGCGATAGCCCAGACGCTGGGCGACAAAGGCCATCTCCACCTGGAAGACATATCCATTGGACTTGATTCGCTCCAGCGGCATGCCCAGCAGGGTCTTGCGGCGCCAGAGGCGAAAACCGCCTGTAGCGTCGAGTACCGACAGGCCGAGGATGGTGCGTGCGTAGCGGTTGCCGAACCAGGAGAGCAGCACCCGGCCCAGGCCCCAGTGTTCGTCCAGTCTGCCGCCGGGCACGTAACGCGATCCGAAGACGGCGTCGAATTCGTTCAATTGCTCGAGCATGGCCGGGATGTAGGAGGGGGAGTGTGAGAAGTCGGCATCCATCTGGCCGACGGCCTCGGAGCCGGCCTCGAGTGCGGCCTGGAAACCGGTGATGTATGCGGATCCCAGGCCCAATTTGCCCGGTCGATGGAGGACGGAGAGCTTTCCCGGCTGGCGCTCGGCCAACTCCTCGGCCACCTGGCCGGTGCCGTCAGGCGAGGCGTCGTCGACGACCAGGATGTGCAGGTCAGGAATGGGCAATGCCCACAGCTCGGCCGCCAGGCTGGGCAGATTCTCGGCTTCGTTGTAGGTGGGGATGACGATCGTCAGGGCAGGCATGCAGCCGTTCAATCTCCGATGGCCGCAAGCAGGGCCTGGCGCACGGCAGCCGCGTCCTCGAAGGCCCCGTCCTCCGGCGTGAGGCTGGTCACGCGGATGTCGAGAGGGCCTTGCCGAGGTGGCTGCGTCGGCTCCGGGCGGTCTCGCAGCGGGTAAAAGTAGGCCAGCGCCTGCGCCAGGTGTTGGCCGAGCCTTTCATGCATCGCTTGGACGTGATTGCGAGAGGTGATGACGAGGAAGCTCGCAGGGCCGAGATGTCCGACGAAATCCCCCGGATCCCCCAGGTCAGCCACGATGTTGGTGACCAGCAGGCTCGCCGCCCGCAGGGTGTCGTCGCACATCACGAAGCCGTAATCCTCGCGAAAGGTATCCAGGCCCGCCAGGTGGATGGCCAGCGCGCCCCAATCTCTCTCCTGCATGCGCTCGGCGAGGTGCTCCTCGCTCAAGGAGGGCTCCGGCAGGCCTGTGACGGGGTTGAGCAGTGAGGGCTGGTCGGATCGACGCAGGGCGTTTCGAACCCGCAGGCGCAGTTCCTGTATGTCGAAGGGCTTCGTTATGTAATCGTCGGCGCCCAGCGCCAGGCCCCGCAGACGATCTTCTCGCTCGCGCCGCTCGGTGAGGAACAGGATGGGGATGCGATCGGTGTGGCGGTCGCTCCGCAGGCGATGGGCGACCTCGAAGCCATCGATGTCCGGCAGGCGGATGTCGAGGATGACCAGGTCGGGCTTGGCTTCGCTGCTCAGGCGAAGCGCCTCTTCCCCCCAGTGGCAGAGCTGCACGTCGTAGCCCTGAACGCGGAAGTAAGCCCCCAACATCTCTGCGACGTCCAGATCGTCCTCGACGATCAGCAGCTTGGGCTTTTCGGCCACCCGAGTCTCACTCAAGGGGTTCCTTGTCGATGCGGAATTCGCATACTTCGTCGCCTGAGGCGATACATTTGGTCTCGCTGACGCGGAAGCTGCGGCCGCCGGAAACCCGGCGCAGGCTCTCCTCGAGCAGGCCGATGGCCGCGTAGCATACCGGTTTCTCGGATCGGCGTCCCCAGCAGATGGCGCAGCGGTGGATGGTGTAAATGAAGGCGTCCTCTTCCTCCTCGAGGGTGGTGTGCTGGTCGCTGATCTGCGAAAAAACGCGCGCCAAGGCGGGCAGGCCGATCCTGAGTTTCGCGGGCAGGGGCAGGGCCTTGAAGGCCAGGTCTCCCACGCCGGCGAGCGCAGCGAAATTGCGCAATGCGTCGGCGAAAGTGGCCCAGGCCGAGCGGCGGGCCAGGCCGCGACCGCCGCGCGGGCCGTACATCTCTTCGAGTGCCCCGTTGATGGCGGAGAAATCGGCAAAATCCACCTGACGTTCCAGGTTGTCAGGCGGGTAATTATCGACCCACTCTTCCAGACCGGCTAGGTTGAGGATGGCCTCCACGCCGTTGGAGCCGAGCACGTCTTCCATGGCCTCGAGGTCGATTCGCGTGACTTTGTTCGGATAGCAGTAGCCGCTCTTGGGGATGGAAACCACCTGCTAGCTCCCGCGACGCGCGCTAGAGAAGCTGTTCCAGGTCCTCCACAGCCCGCCGCATGTCCAGGAAGAGCAAGCCGAGCTTGGCCTTCTGGCGGGCCAATACGGTCAGAACGGCCTCTTCACCGACGGACATCAGGATTACGAAGCCGGTTTCGCCTTTAATATACACCTGGTCCAGCGCGCCACGACCCAACTCGTTGGCGATGCGCTCGCCCAGGGAGAGCATCGCCGCGGACATGGCTGAAACGCGATCCTCCTCAACGTCGGATGGGAGCGCGGAGGCCATGGTCAGGCCATCGACACTGACCACCGCGGAGGCCTCGACGTCTGGGGATGAAGCCTGCAGATCGCGCAGGCGGTCTACCATGAGCTCAGTGCGCGATTTGGTCAAAGTCGATCTCCTGGTGTCAAAGCTGTGGATGTGGGTATGTGCCCAAGGCGGCGGTACTGTAGCATAGGGCCGAAAGGGTTGTCAAGCAATGGCCGGTAGCCTGACCGCGGCCATTGCCACCCGGCCGTGCGCCGGATATAATGAGAGCTCTTTGTAGCTGGCCGGCCGCTTTCTATCGGCCGACCGGCGTTTTTCTGGGAGGAAGTAGATGCCTGTTTGGCTTGAACATCAGATCGTCGCCTGGCTGACGGAGGTCTTCCAGGCGATGGGCTGGGGCGGTGTGGTCGGGATCATGGCGCTCGAGAGCGCCAACATCCCCATCCCCAGCGAAATCACGATGCCGCTTTCGGGCTGGCTGCTGGTGCAGGCACGCGGCGGCACGGCGCTGCAGGCTTTCTTGCTGGGCGGCTTTTGGGGGGCGGTGGGATGCACCCTCGGATCGGTGGTCTCCTACCTGCTTGGCATGTGGGGCGGGCGTCCCTTCCTGCACCGCTACGGCAAGTACCTGATGGTGAGCCCCCACGACCTGGAGAATGCCGACCGCTGGTTCGCGCGCTGGGGCGACTGGACCGCTTTCCTGTCCCGCCTGCTGCCCATTGTGCGCACCTTCATCTCCTTCCCGGCAGGGGTGGCGCGCACCCGTTTCCTGCCCTTTACCGTATATAGCTTTGTCGGATCTTTCATCTGGTGCGGGGGGCTGGCCTATGGCGGTTTCGTCTTCGGACAGAACTGGGAGGAACTGCGGGCGATTATGCGGCCCTTCGATATCCCCATCGCCATCGTGCTGGTGGCCGGCCTGGCATATTATCTTTACCACCACATTCGCCGCGGTGCCCAGGCTGGCGCGGAGAGCGAGGCTCCCCCTTCACCCTGATCGGCTCCTTCCGTTCATCAGGTGTTCAGGAGGCTCCAGCGGCCTCCTTTTCATTTTCCTCTTTCTCTGGCGCGGCGGTGCGGTGTGCCATCCACGGCAATGCCATTCCGGCGATCAGGCTCAGGGCGGCCATGAGTGCTACTGCCGCGAGCCTTCCGCTGTTCAGCCACGCGCCGGGCGATGTTGCGCGCTCGGCCTGCTGAATCAAATCCATGACGGCGACGCCGACGGCGGTCGCGTTCCAGGTTCCATGCAAGAGCACCGCCGCCAAGTAGGCAGCGAGCAGCGGCCGCCAGTCCCGCCGACGAAGGGCCTCGGCGAGCCCCCAACTGCTGATGCCGGCGGTGATCATGTGCATCAGCGATGCGCCCGCCCGCCCGAGGATGGTGGCAGCCCAGTCCGGTCCGGGCTGCGTCAGGAAGAGAGCCTCGAAGAGGGCGTAGCCGGCGCCGCCGAGCATGCCCGCGATGAAGGCTTGTCCCGGTCGCGTGCGGCGCAGATAGGGCCAGAGGGCCATGGTCTTTACCGCCTCCTCGATCAGCGGCACGAGCAGGATGACGTAGGCCAAGGCCGGGATGGCGACGCCCGGCCTGGCCAGCAGGGCGCGCAGACTTTGCGCGTCGGGGCCGGCCGGGAGGGAGACGGCGTGGCGCAGCTGCTCGAAGAGCCCACGCGCCGTCGGGTCGAGGGAGACGGCCGCTGCGACGGCGGCCAACAGCGGGATCAGGAAGAGCAGTTCCAGCAAGAGCGCCACGGGGGGCATCACCCAAAGCCCGATCAGATACTGAGCCCAGGCGCGGCGCACCGGAACGGGTGAGCCGGCCATCAGGGCGAGCAGCGCAGCGAATGTGATGGGCGTGACGGCGGCCAGGCCCTGGGCGACGGGTGTCAGGATGAGCAAGGCGCTCCCCTCGCCGAAGGCCCATGCGCCGAGCGCCAGCGCCAGGGGGAAGAGAACGGCCGTCGCCAGCCAGCGGGGGGAAGGCCGTCCGAGGTGCGGCACCGGCCTGCCCAGCAGGCCGCGCAACGCCCAGTAGGCGACCGGGACGCCGCTGGCGGACATCAGTCCCAGGCCGGTCATCGCCCATAAGGCCTGGAGCGTGCCATCCTGATCGCCGTTCATGGCGCGCGTGATGGATACGAGCAGCATGCCCAGGGCCAGCGAGGCGAAGAGCGAAGCGCCCAACAGGCTGAACGCCAGATAGACTGCGCTGGTGGCGGACGATCGTGCGCGCGGCGTCATTCTGTTTCGACTCTGATCGTTTCAAGGATCAGCGGCATCGGCTGCAGCAGATCCTGGAGCGGCTGGCGCGCCGGCAGCGCCTGCAGCAGGTCCAGACCTTGCAGGACCTGGCCGAAGATGGTGCGCGTTGCGTCCAGTTCCGGCGCCGGCGCAAGGGTGATGAAGAAGCGGCTGCTGCTACTGCCGGGCCCTGTGCTGACCAGTGCCAGGCGTCCTGGCCGGTCGAAGCTCAGGGCTGAGGAGGGCTCGGTCGCGAAGTGATAGCCGGCGTCGCCCAGGCCGGTGGCCGACGGGTCGCCGCCTTCAACGCGCGCCCCCGGGTCCACCAGGTGGAACCCCGTGCCGTCATACCAGCCCTGCCGGGCCAGGAAAAGGAAGCTGTTCACGGCCAGCGGGGCTTCCAGGGGATACAATTCGATCACGATCTGCCCCTTGTTCGTCACCAGGTAGGCGCGATAGCGGCGCGTCAGGTCCACATCCATCGGCGGGTAGGCGCTGAACTGCCGCGACTTTAGCAGCTCCAGTCTGACAGCCGCCTCCAGGTTCACCTCGTTGGCAGGCAGGCGGAACCACGCCCCGTTGAGGTAGACGAGAGGTGTGCCGGGGATGCCGGCCGCCATGGTCTCCTTGAACAGGCGCTCCACGTCGGCCTGGAAAGTTCCGTCGGCCAGTGCCTGTTCGATGACGGTGGAGTCCAGGCCCGACCTGCCGGCGGCTTCCAGCAGCCAGCCTTCGAAGGCTTCTGGATTCAGCTCAGCCCACTGCTGATAGTTCTCGAAGAGCAGGTCGTACAGGGGCCAGAACTGGTCGACCTGGTCGGCGGCCAGGGCGGCCTGGGCCGCCAGCGAGGAGCGATCATCGAGGGGAGTGAGCGGAAAAAGGCGCACCACGAGCCGCACATCCTGCGGGTGACGGGCCTGGACGGACCGGATGGCGGCCGCCAGGCGGGCGCAGGCCGCGCAGGGGAAATCCGTATAGATCACCAGTGTGACGGGCGCGGTTTCTGGGCCCCTCGCCCAATCCTGGTCGGAGATGGGCGATGGAACGGTCGGCGTCGGCGGAGGAGGAGCGGTGGCCGTCGGCGGAAGCGGAGTGGCCGGCAAAGAGGGGCTGGGGGTGGCGCTCGGGGCCCCTGAGGGCGTCGCGAGGGCTGCCGTCTCCGGAGCGCAGGCGGCCGCGATGGCGGTCAGGGAGAGGATCAGGGTCGTCAGCCAGGCTGCGAGGCCGCTGTGGCCGGCCGCGGATCGGGACTGGTGCCCTACGCGGGGTGGGGTCACGCCGCCTGATCCTCCGCTTGGGGGCCGAACCATTCGATGGGGATCACGTGTCCTGTGATGTAGCGCGACTCATCGCTGGCCAGGAAGAGGCACACGCCCACGTGGTCTTCAGCTTTCAGCATGCGCGACTTGTCCTCGCGAATCTGGGCGCGAAAGGCGGTATCTGCCTTGCCAGGGGCGATGGCGTTGACACGGATGTTGTCGGCCTTCCCCTCTTCGGCGCAGGCCACGGTGAAGCCGATCTGGCCCCATTTGCTGGCGCAATAGGCCGTGAGCAGGGGGTAGCCGCGCATGCCGCCCAGCGATGAGACGTTGATGATGGAGCCACCGCCGGCATCGCGCATGGGGCGCCAGACGTGCTTGGTGCAGAGAAAGGTCCCGACCAGATTGACGGCCAGGACGTGCTCGAAGGACTTCTTGGGGATCCCCCAGACGGGACGCATGTTCCCCGCGCCGGCGTTGTTCACCAGCACGTCGATGCGGCCGAAATGGTCCAGCGTCAAGCCGACCATGGATTTGACATGATCCTCTTCGGTGACGTCGCACCGGACCGGCAAGGCCCGCCGGCCGAGAGCTTCAACCTCAGCCGCCACCTGCTCGATCTCGGCCGGCGTGCGCGCCGCCAGGACCACGTCGGCCCCCTGGCCAGCGAAACCGAGGGCCACGGCGCGGCCGATACCTCGACCTCCACCGGTGATGATCGCGATCTTATCTTGCAAGCGCATGGCGCCTCCTGTCCGTGAGGTTGGGGGATTGTAGCAGGACTCGGGTGCCTGCGGCCAGCCTTCCCTTGTCACCCGCGCGGGGCTGCGGTATGCTTGAGTCGAATGCGGGGGTGGTTGGGCCCCGGTGGGCTCCCCGGTCTTCAAAACCGGTGGCGGGCCGCTCGGCGGGCCGCGGTGGGTTCGACTCCCATCCACTCCCGCCTTTTCCTTTCATGAGGTGATGATGGATCGGCCCATGCAGATCGACGCTCTCTCTCTGGCCGAAGGCTTGCTCCCGGCTGTGCGCCAGGTGATGGATGTCCGCGAATTCACCAGCGGACGCCAGGAGCACGGCTTCCTGGCCCGCTATCGAGGCCGGCTGACGCTGCCCTCGGAACAGGCCTACGAGCGGCTGGAACCCTTCTTTGCCAAAGCGCAGACCACACTGGCCTTTCGCAGCGATGGGGACGACCACGTGGTGCTGGCCCTTCCGGGGAGGATCCGGCCGCGGCCTTCCAATCCCTGGATCAATCTGGGGTTGTTCCTGTTGACGGTGCTGAGTGTGATGTTCGCGGGCGCGCTCTACACCTACAATGGTCCGGCCGACGTCTCGGCGCGTGAACTGCTGATGGCCGTGCTGCGCTCGATGCCCGATGGCATCCCCTTCGCCGCCAGCCTGCTGGCGATCCTGCTGGCCCATGAGTTCGGACACTACCTGGCCGCACGCTACCACGGAACGGCCGTCACGCTTCCCTACTTCATCCCCTTCCCGGGGAATTACTTCGGCACGATGGGGGCCTTCATCCAGCTCAAGGAGCCCCCACGCAACCGCAAGGTGCTGCTGGACATTGGGATCGCCGGGCCGCTGGCGGGGTTGGTGGTGGCGATTCCGGTCCTGATCCTGGGGTTGGCGCTGTCGCGGGTCGAGATGCTGCCCTCCAGCCTGGCGCAGGCCCCCGGGCTGACGCTGGAGGGGAATTCGATACTGTACCTGGGGTTGAAGTACCTGGTAAAAGGTGAGCTGCTGCCTTCCCCGCAAAGCTACGGAGGGCTGCACCCGGCACTGTACTGGATCCGCTACATCTTCCTGGGGATGCCCTTTCCCTTCGGGGGCCGGGACGTGATGCTGCATCCCGTGGCCTGGGCGGGGTGGGCCGGGCTGCTGGTGACGGCTCTGAACCTGATCCCTGTGGGCCAGCTCGACGGCGGCCACACGATCTTTGTGCTGCTCGGTCGACGCGCCTTGCGCCTCTGGCCTGTCGTCATCGTGGCCCTGATGGCGCTGGGAACGGTCTGGCCCGGGTGGTGGTTGTGGGCGGCCCTGATCTTTTTCCTGGGGCGGACCTACGCTGAACCACTGGACGACATCACCCGACTGGACGGAAAGCGAAAGGCGCTGGCGGTGTTGGGACTGGTGGTCTTCTTCCTGGTCTTCACTCCGGTGCCGCTGAGAAGCTTCTTCCCCTAGAGAGCGGGGCTTCGCCTGCCAGCCTGCCGTCGATCCGCTCCTAATCCTCGAAGCCAGATTGACAATCGGTGATCGATACGCAGCAACGTTGCGTGCAGCGTCGCTACGTATCGGGTTCGGGCCGCGCCGCCAGATGATGGGCCTGGCGCAGGGGCTCCGGGATGCGATAGCGCGGGGCGCACTGCAGGGTGAGGCCGATGGCGCTCTGCAGCGACACGCGATGACCGAGCGAGACGTAGACCGGGCGCACGCCGCGGCGCGTGCGCAGCGCAGCACCGATGGTATCCCCTTCGTGTCTGACGGGGACCCAGGCGCCCTTGCTTTCATCGAGCGGCGGATGCGAGCCCACCAGGATGCGCTTGGCGACGCCGATGGTCGGCAGGTCGAGCCACAGGCCCAGGTGGCAGGCGAGCCCGAAGCGCCGCGGGTGGGCCAGGCCGTGACCGTCGCAGAGGATCAGGTCCGGGGTGGTCTGCAGTCTTTGAAGGGCGGCGAGGGCTGCCGGCATTTCCCGGAAGGCAAGCAGGCCGGGGAGGTAGGGGAAGGTGACGGGCCGTTGCGCGGTGGCGCGTTCCATCGGGCGCAGATCAGGGAAGGAGAGCAGGACCACCGCGGCGCGGGCCATCCCTGCGGCGGGGTCGTATCCCAGGTCGATCCCGGCGACGGTGCGGATCTCGTTGAGACGGTCCTGGCGCTCGACGTGCGTGCGCAGCTCTTGCTGCAGCTTTGCGGCCTGTGAGGGGGTGAGACGCCACGTGTGGAGCGGTCGGGGCAGCTTCATGGTCTGGACCAGCCGGGATGTGGCCTATGGTATAGTCCGGGCGGCCGTCGGTCAAGGACGCGGCTGACGTGCCCTGAGGGGCATCGGCGCGGGATCCGTCGTCAATCGGCCTCTGGCGCAACAGAATATCCTGCATCGGGTCAAGGAAAGAAAGGAGACATTCCATGGGGACCGTGGCGCTGAAATGGGTTGGCTCACATTTGATGGCGGGGGTGGACTCATTCGGGCATCCCCTGGTCGTTGGCAGTTGGCCGGAGCGGGATCCCGAATGGGCGGGGTTGAAGCCTTCGGATTTGCTGTTGCTGGCGGCAGCCTCGTGCTCGGCCTACGATGTGGTCATGATCCTCACCAAGCAGCGCGAGCCCTTGGAGGGGTTGGAGGTCACTTGTGAGGGCGAGCAGGAGGCCGAACCGCCGTATCGCTTCACGCGCATTCATCTGCACTACATCATCCGCGGCAAAGTGAAGCGCGAGAAAGCCCAACGCGCCATCGGGCTCTCCGAGGAGAAGTATTGCTCGGTGGTGAACACGCTCAAACCGACGGTGGAGGTGACGAGCGATTTTGAAATAGTGACGTGATTGTCCAGCGTCGCTTCAGGCGGATAGAGCGCCGCCGGCCCAGGCCGGCGGCGCTTTCGATAGGGGCTCGCGATGGGGGGTGGGGCGGTGAGGGAGCGCGCCTGCCGGCCTGGGAGGCGCCGGTGCTTGACTCGCGCCGCGGTGGGTGCTATAATTTTATTAGATAAAAGGAAGTTTTACGCAGTGAAACTTTACCTTGACATCGGCCCGGGCTGGGGGCATGGGTCGAGAGCACAATATGTGAGCAATCCTCACGTACCCACATGATCGTTCCTATCCTGGGCGGGGCAGCGCGGGTTCCAGCCAGCTGCTCCGCCTGTCTTTCCGGCAGGGCTGTGCGACGGCCGGCGCGACGCGAGCGCATTACGGGAGTCTTCCATGCTTGAGCGTCACGTGTTCTTCGATGTGAGGCAGGGGGAGGAGCAGGAATTCGTGCGTTTCTTCCTTGAGCACTACAGGCCGGCGATGGCCCAGACGCCGGGTTTCGTCCGGGCAGAACTCCTCCAGGAACTGGAAAGTCCGCGCCGCGTGGTGATGGTGCTGCGCTTCGATGATCGGCAAGCCTCGGATCGCTGGCGCGCATCTGGCGCCCACGAGTCGCTCAAGCCGCAGCTGCGCGCGCTGTACGCGGGAAGCGAAAAGCGGGAATTCGAAGTCATAGCCTGAGGGAGCGTGAGCATGAAGCGAGGGGAATCGCGCTACAACATCCGTGTGCTCTCGCGAGCCATGCGCCTGCTGGAGGTTCTGGCGGATGGCAAGCCGCGCAAACTTGCTGAATTGAGTGAAGCCATCGGCATCAGCCAGAGTACGACTTTCCGGCTGTTGGCCACGCTGATGAGCTATGGCTTCGTCGAGAAGGAGGATCGCTCTGGCGGATACCACCTCGGCCTCACGTGCCTCGAGCTGGCACGTGCGTACTACGACAGCAATGACCTGCGCCTGACGGCTCTCCCTGAGCTCGAGAAGCTCCGCGACGCGAGCGGAGAGACGGTTCACCTGGGCATCCTCGATGACATGCAGGTCGTCTACCTCGAAAAACTCCATGGGTTGCACGCGATCGGGCTGATGACTTCACGTGTAGGAGGCCGCTCACCGGCGTATTGCACGGGATTGGGGAAAGTGCTGCTGGCTTGGTCCGACCCCGAGGTCGTGCGGACGCATTTCAGCCGGAACGCGCTTGTGGCTTACACGGCTCACACCATCACCGACCTGAGCGATCTCATGCAGCATCTAGCGGGCATCAGAGCGCGAGGCTATGCCCTCGATTGTGGCGAGCACGAGCCGGAGGTTCGCTGTGTCGCCGCGCCGATCTTCGACATCGGCGGCCGCGTCGTGGCGGCCATCAGCGCCAGCGGCCCTGCCGGGCGACTGGATCCCCTCGATAAGAACAGAGATCTGATTGACCTCACCGTCGAAACAGCAGGTTCCATCTCGCGACGCCTGGGATACCACGGGCAGAACGAGGAGAAGTGAAGGAGTCATTCTCATGCGACGTGTCATCTTGAAGCGCGGGCGCATGCCGGCCCCCGCGCTCATCAAAGGTTTCAGAGATCTACTGAGAATCTACAGCCCGACGTGTGTCGTTGCTGATGCCCAGGAGCGGGCGGGCGTGATGCGCAGCGCTCTGAGGATGCTGGATCCCAAGACGCGCTTCGTGGGCCCGGCCCTGACGGTCCGCCTGGAGCCGGGCAACCAGGTTGACTGCCTGGATGCGCTCACCGTGGCCAAGGAAGGGGACGTCATCGTCGTCGACGCCGCCGCCGAGACGGAGACCTCCATCTGGGGGGGGCTGATGGCCGGGTTGTGTCAGATGAAGGGCGTGGTGGGGGCCGTAGTGGACGGCGCGATCCGCGACACGGATGAGATCCGCGATCTGGGTTTCCCCATCGTCTCACGCGCCGTGGTGCCGCGCTCGACGCACACCCCTTTCTCCGGCCGGATGGAACCCATTGAGATCAACGTCCCCATCCAGTGCGGGGGCGTGATCGTCAATCCGGGGGACATCGTCATCGCCGACGAGATCG
>JAJRUD010000126.1 GCA_024277995.1 Chloroflexota bacterium | reverse complement strand
CCCATGGGGGCACGCTGGTCATCCACGGCCGCGGCGACCAGACGCGCGATTTCGTCTACGTGGACGACGTGGTGGAGGCCATGGTGGCCGCTGCCACCGCCCCGACGGTGGATCGGCGCGTCATCAACATCGGCAGCGGCATGGAGATCAGCGTGCGCGAACTGGCTCAGTTGGCCATGGAGGCCGTCGGAACTGGCGCCGAATGGTTGTACAAAGAGGACCAGGACCCCGGGCCGTCGCGCATGTGCGCCGACATCTCCCTGGCCCAGGAGAAGCTGGGCTACCGGCCGCGCGTCAGCCTGGAGGAAGGCCTGCGGCTGACGGTCGCCCAGGACCATCGCTTTCAACACACCCCGGCCGAGTGAGGCCCCCCGGCCCTGCGAAGGAACCGCCCGACCTCCCTCTGGATGAACCCGAGGCCAAAGCCCGTTCCCATCCACAGCGCGAGACGCATCTGGAAGGCGATCTGCGCCGCATGTCGCTCAAGCTCCACGTAGTCGCCGTGCCATACCACGATCATCAGAGGAAACGCCGTCACCAACAGCACCACCGGCACGAGGTTGTGGACGCTCTGAGGGTCCCGCCACACCGCATATGAGAGCAGCGCGAGCACAACTGCCGTCCAGGCCAGGATGAAGCCCACGCTTTTCGGGTAGAGGATGCCTCGCATCGCGCCAAACCAGGCCGGCTCCGGGTGCTCGCGTCTCCTGTACTCAGAGGAGTCCGGGCTTACCATGTGGTTGACGTCCTCGAAGGGCACCGTTACCGTGGCCGTCAGGTTGGCGATCAAATAGCGAACGTATACATCCCTGCCGTAGCCCTTGATCCACGCGAGCAGCCTCCGTCCGCCCTCATCGCTCTCAAGAAAAGCATAAAGGTCCCTGCAGTTGTCTTCCTCGCATTCGATATCGAGCAAATGCTGATAGCTCTCCCGGATGGGCGCGCCATGCGCCTCAAAGTATCGCGTCGCCCCTTCGTCCACCAATATGCGGTTGCGGAACACATTCAGGAAAGGGATCAACCAGCGATCACCCTTGCGAGCAGACGCGTCCTGCAGCACAGAGACCACGATCATGATGGCGGCCGCGGCCAGCAGAGCCCCGGCCCCTGGATGAGTGCGGACCCTCTTCACGGTCAGCGCGGCAAGCAGGGTCGCGCCCAGGAGCAGCAAGAGATAGGCGTTGGTGTCCCTGGTGAAAGAGAACAAAGACATGACCACGAGGAATATGAGCAGGAACAGCAGGCGCCACCGGGCGGAAAGTCCTTTCCATCGCCCCAGCGTATGCAGACCAATCAGCCACACAGCCACCATCAGACTCATCAGGGACATCGTGAGCGACTCGGAAAGCAGCATCTTGTTCCACTGGCTCACGTCGAGGGTCAATCCGAGCGCCACCATCACGGTCAGCATCGCGCTCTTCAGCACGGGGTGCTTTACCTGCCAGGCTGCCACCAGCCCCAAGGTCATGAAGGAGAGCAAGGAAAACAGCGCCTGGAAGCGCGTGAAAGCCGTGGCGCGGAGCAGGAAGACTGACCCCCCCAGGGCACCCGGGGTGAGGCCGAAAACCCTGAAGACCAGGGGGAGCGTGAAGGGCCTGCCTCCGGTCCAGAAGTCAGGCGAGAAAGGGCCCGCCTGCGCGACCTGCGCGTAGGTGAGCGTGTCGGGCGTGGTGTAGATACCGTCAACCCGGTAGACGAGCAGCATCCACGCGAATGCAGCCGCAAAGAAGGTGAAACCCGCCAGCAGCCTGACGAATCCCGCTCGCAGCCAGCGCTCTTCTGGGGCTCGCCCGGCGCGCTCGACCGCGGCCCCTAAGCCATTTGACGCGCGGCGAAGGGCACCTGTAAAGAAAGCCAGGGAGGAGACCGCCATGCTGAGGAGTATTATGGGCGCAAGCGGCACCGCTGTGCGCTGAGAGGGATAGGCCTCAACATTTCTGAGAACCTGCAACAGAAGAACGTCAGCGATCAGGAGCACGATGACGGAACACAAACGAGGAACACGCCGGCTCCTATCGGCCGATGACATAACACCCTCCGGGACCACTTATCGCCAGTCTTCCAGTTCGGACGCCGCGTCGTGCCTGATGGGACGCCCATCCTCATCATCGGTCAGCGATGCCCTATCCCGCTGCCGCACAGAGGAGGCCTGGCCCTTCGCCCCGTGCCGTGCCAAGTATGCAGGCGGCGCGCCATCGCGCCCCGCAGACCGCGAAGTGATCGAGCCCTCATGCAATGTTGTCCTTTTGCAATCGTGTTTTGGTGTCTTGGTGGTGAGCCTCAACCTGGGAGGCGAGAACCTCAAAGACTGGAAGAGACCGGGGCGCCGATTCGCCAGGCGTGCCCTCCTTATCAGGCCAAGATCCGTCCATGGCCATATGCAGTTGCTTACCGCAGCGGAGGTCCTCGCGCCCGCCAGGGATCTCGGCCGGCCGGCAGAGGCGCGGTGTCCCGCGCAGCTCACCCGAGAGGCGTCACGTCGTGCGGGCCCGATTCGCGCATGCCCGCTGGAGTGATGCGCAGGAATTCCGCCCGCTCCCAGAGCATTTCCAGGCTTTCCGCACCCGCGTAGGACATCCCCGAGCGCAGCCCACCCACCAATTGATGCATCAGGTCGGCCACCGCTCCCCGATAGGGCACGACGGCCTCCACGCCCTCCGGGACCACCTGCTGCCAGTCTTCGGGCTCGAGCTCCGCGCCGCGCTCGATGAGGCGCCGATCGACGTTAGCCGTCAGCGAGGCCATGCCGCGCACGATCTTCACCTTACGCCCCTCGCGGATGACCGTCGCTCCCGGGGCTTCGTCGGTGCCGGCCAGCAGCCCGCCGATCATCACGGCCGAGGCCCCGGCGGCCAGCGCCTTCACCAGATCCCCCGAGTTGCGGATGCCGCCATCGGCGATCAGGGGTACAGCCAGGGAGCGCGCCGCCTCAGCGCAATCCAGAATGGCCATCAACTGGGGCACGCCGAAGCCGGTCACCACGCGCGTGATGCAGATGGAACCCGCCCCCACGCCCACTTTCACCGCGTCCGCACCGGCCTGCGCCAGGTCGCGCACCCCTTCCGGTGTGGCCACATTGCCCGCCATCACGGGTGTATCAGGAAAACGCTCCTTGAGGCGCCGCACCATGGCCATGCAGTTCTCCGAATGGCCGTGGGCGATGTCCACCACCAGCAGATCGGCGCCGGCCTCCAGACAGGCCGCGGCCCGCTCCATGTCGCTGCGACGCGCTCCGACGGCCGCGCCCACCCGCAGACGCCCTTTGGCGTCCTTGGTGGCGTTGGGGTAGCGCTCGAGCTTGACGATATCCTGGGCGGTGATCAGGCCGCAAAGCCGCCCCTCATCGTCCACCAGCGGCAGTTTCTCCAACCGATGGGCGTGCAGCAGGCGGCGCGCTTCACCCAGATCCACCCCGGGCGCGACGCTGACCAGCTTGTCGCTGGGCGTCATCACCTCGCGCACCGAATCCCCGGCTTCCGCCAGCAGCACATCGCGTCGCGTGAGCACCCCCAGCAGGCGGTGCGCCTCGTCCACGACCATCAGGCCCCCGACCTCGGCTTCGGCCATCAATTGGCGCGCCTCGGCCACGGTAGCCTGCGGGCGGATGGTGACAGGCTGCTCGACCACATAGCCCTCGGCGCGCTTGACGCGCGCCACCTCCGCCGCCTGGCGCTCCACGGTCATGAAACGATGAATCACGCCCAACCCGCCCACGCGCGCCATGGCGATGGCCATCCTGGCCTCGGTCACAGTGTCCATGTTGGCACTCAGGATGGGGATGGCCAATTCGAGCTCCGGAACCAGCGTCGTGCGCGTCGAGACGTCGGAGCGGCTGGCGATGCTCGAATGCCGAGGGACCAGCAATACGTCGTCGAAGGTCAATCCCGGTTGCGCCCGCATCCTCATGGTCAGCCTCATTTCCATGGTGCTCGCGCCGGGTCACGCTACCTCCCCTTGGAGGCCCGGCGCTCCGTCTTGTGCCACGTTAAGTATACAGCCGGCACGGCACCGCGGCGCCCCGATCGGGGAAGGATTCGGCGCTCGTCTATCGGCAGGGTGGGGCAATGATCTTTTCGCCCACTGTTGTCTCTATGCCTTGGTGGTCAATCCCGGCCCGCGAGGCGAGAACATCAGTGCCGGCAAGAGGTCGAAGCGGCCATTTGCCCGTCGCGCCCTCCCTGCTACAATCCGCCCATGGTCACACGCCGCCGCCTGCCACGCGCTTTCTTCGAGCGCCCCACACTGCAGGTCGCGCGCCAGGTGCTGGGACAGCGCCTGGTGCGGCTGGAGCCGGAGGGCGGGCGCCTGGCAGGCCTGATCGTGGAGGCCGAGGCCTACGTGGGAAGTGAAGACCTGGGATGCCATGCGCGCGCCGGACGCACGGCACGCAACGCCTCCATGTGGGGCCCGCCCGGGCACGCTTACGTCTACTTCACATACGGCATGCACTGGATGCTGAACCTGGTCACCGAGCGCGAGGGCTTCCCGGCCGCCGTCCTGGTGCGCGCCCTGCTCCCCACGGAAGGCGTGGAGGTGATGCGCCGGCGCCGCCGCGGGCGCCCCGAAAGGGAGTTGACCGACGGGCCGGCCAAGATTTGCCAGGCCCTGGCCATCGACCGCGAGCTGGATGGGCATGACCTTTGCAACCCCGATTCCCGCCTGTTCCTGGAGGCAGGGCCGGGGGTCCCCGAGCAGGCCGTGACCACAGGCCCCCGGGTGGGGTTAAACAGTGTGGCGGAGCCCTGGAAGAGCATTCCCTGGCGCTTCCAGGTGCGGCCGGAATACATCCCATCTCTCGCTGAGGAGGAACAGACACCATGAGTCTGCTGGAGGGCAAGACAGCCCTGGTTTTCGGGGTGGCGAACGACCACTCCCTCGCCTGGGGCATCGCCCGTGCCTTTCATGCCCACGGCGCCCGGCTGGCCTTCTCCTACGCCAGCCAGGCCCTCGAACGCCGCGTGCGGCCCCTGGCCGAATCAGTAGGGGCCAGTTTTGTCGAACTGTGCGATGTGGCGCACGACGATCAAATCGAGGCCCTTTTCGCCAAAGCCAAGGGTGAACTGGGCTCCATCGACGTGCTCGTTCATGCCATCGCCTTTGCCAATCGGGAAGAGCTGCAAGGCACTTTCTACAACACCAGCCGTGAGGGGTTCCGCCTGGCGATGGACATCAGCGTATATTCCTTCATCGCCCTGGCCCGCGCTGCGCTGCCCCTGATGCCACAGGGCGGCTCGATGATGACCCTCACCTACTATGGCTCCGAAAAGGTGATGCCCAACTACAACGTCATGGGCGTGGCCAAGGCCGCCCTCGAGGCCAGCACGCGCTACCTGGCGGCGGATTTCGGCCCGCGCGGCATCCGCGTCAACGCCATCTCGGCCGGACCGGTGCGCACGCTCTCGGCGGCGGGCGTGAGCGGCTTCAAGCGCATGTACCGCGAATTCGCCAACATCGTCCCCCTGCGGCGCAACATCACCCTGGACGACATCGGCGGCACGGCCCTCTGGCTCGCTTCCGACCTGTCGGCCGCCGTCACGGGTGAGGTGGTATTCGTCGACTCGGGGTACAATATCCTGGGCGCCCCGGCCCCCACCGAGAGCTGAGAGCCCCGCAGCCCTGCGCACACTCACATGCTGAGACGTCTGTACGCCGCGCTCTCCCCAAGCCTGAAACCCGAATTGCGGGAGTACCGCACACGCCTCGGGCGCGGTGTCATACAGGCATACCTGGTTGTCCTGGGCGCCTGGCTGCTCTCCTTGCTCGCCTCCCCACTCCTGGGAGGGGCCTACACCCCCTCCCTGTCCTTCGACCTGGGCGGCATCGCCTTCCTCGGCCTGGCGACGGTGGTCTCGTTCTACTTCTTGCGGCGCGGGCGAGTGGTACTGGTGAGCTACCTGATGTCGGCGGCCATGTTTCTGGTGCTCAGCCTGGGCCTGGGCTCCGAGCCGGGCATGGCACCGCTGGTGGCGGCCATGTTCCTGCTGCCCGTGCTGACCGCCGGCTCACTGGCCGGCGGAGGTCCGGCCCTGCTCTTCGCCCTGGCAGCCATAGCCGTCAGCGCCTTCGCCTGGCTGAGCGGACGACCGGAGATACTCTCGCTGAGCGGCGGCCTGAACGGAATGCGCGGCGCCATCTTCCTCTTCAGCCTGTCCGTCGCCGTGCTGGCGACAGCGGGCATCCTGCATATCCTCAGCCGTCAGATGCAAGGGACCATCGACACCCTGCGCGATCAGGCGGACCGCATGACCCGCCTAGCGCACACCGATGCGCTGACCGGACTGGCTAACCGCCGCCAACTGATCCAGCAACTGGAGCGCGAATTCGCACGCGCCCGCCGCTACCGCCGCCCGCTGAGCCTGTTGTACCTGGATCTGGATGGTTTCAAGGAGATCAACGATCGCTTCGGCCATCTATTCGGGGATGATCTGCTGCGCGGTGCGGCCCGCTCCATGCAGTCCATCCTGCGCGCCACCGACCTGCTGGCCCGCATCGGCGGGGATGAATTCGCCGTGCTGCTCCCCGAGACCAACCTGGAAGGCGCCAAGAAGGTATCGGCTAAGCTCAGCAGGGCGCTCGCTGCCTACAGTCGCCACCTGGGCCCGGCCGTGCCCGAGTTGACTTTCTGCGCCGGCGTGGCCAAGATGCGCGACGAGGACGAAACCGTCGACGATATCCTGGCCCGGGCCGATGAAGCCCAGTACCTGGCCAAAGAGACCGGCAAGGCACATACGCGCACGGAACTGGAACTCGAGTCGGCCGGAGAGTCCTGACGCGCCTGTCCGCCCCCCGTAAGCAAAGAGCCCATCCCCCACCCTGCGCCGCCCGCGCGCCTGGACACTCCTGAAAGGCAACACCATGGTCTTCCACAGTGAGATCGAATTGAGCACTCGCGGCAACGCCGACACGCACGACCTGACCCAACAGGCGCAGCAGGCATTGGAGCGCTCGGCGGTGCGGCAGGGGCTGCTGACGCTGTTCACCCCCTCCTCCACCAGCGCCTTGACCACCATCGAGTTCGAATCCGGCGCGCTGCAGGACCTGCGCCGTGCCCTGGACGAGATCGCGCCCCCCGACCGGGATTACCGCCACAACCTGCGCTGGGGTGACGGCAACGGCCATGCTCACCTGCGCGCCGCGCTGTTGGGCCCCTCGCTCACCATCCCCATCGTCGAAGGACGGCTCACCCTGGGCACCTGGCAGCAGATCCTCTTCATCGACTTCGACGTCCGCCCGCGTCTGCGCCGCATCCAGGTGCAAATCGTCGGAGAATGAACCATATCGTGGTAGGATCACTCCGGCATGCGAGACGAGGTGGATGGGTGTGAGTGAAGTTGACAGGCGGGTGCTGCTGGCCGTGCTGGCCCACCCGGACGACGAGAGCTTTGGACCCGGAGGTACGCTGGCCCTATACGCCAGCCTCGGCGTGGAGGTCCATCTGATCTGCGCCACGCGCGGCGAGGTGGGGGGCGCGCCGGCAGATCTGCTGGCGCGCTACGACGGCGATATGGCAGCCCTGCGCGAGGCCGAGCTGCGCTGCGCCACTCAGGCACTCGGCCTTTCCGCGGTCCACATGTTGCATTACCGCGACTCCGGCATGCCCGGGTCCGCGGATAACCGGCATCCCAGGGCGCTGGCCGCCGCGCCGCTGGAGGAGGTGGCGGCGCAAATCACACACTACATCCGCCAACTGAAACCCCAGGTGGTGATCACCTTCGACCCCATCGGGGGCTACAAGCACCCTGACCACATCGCCATCCATCGCGCCACGGTGGAAGCCTTTCACGCGGCGGGCGACCCTGCTCGCTTCCCCGACGGCCTGCCCCCTTTCCAGCCGCAGAAACTCTACTACCACACCTTTTCACGCCGCTTCCTGCGCCTGGCCGTGCGGCTGCTGCCCCTCTTCGGCCGCGACCCGCGGCGCTGGGGCCGCAACGGGGACATCGACATCGCCGCCCTGGCCGAGCAGGACTTCCCCATCCACGCGCGCATCGACTTCAGCCCCGTCGCCAAGGCCAAAGCACGCGCCGCGACCTGCCACGCCAGCCAGGGCGGCCCGCCCACGGGCGGGATCATGGCCCTGTTCTTCCGCCTGGCCGGCAGCCGCGAGACCTTCACGCGCGCCCATCCGCCCGCCCCGCCCCGCCTGCGGGAGAAAGACCTCTTCGAGGGTGTGGCCTGAATTGCTTCCCTTCCCCCCCCGCGCCCGGCGTGCCACCCCTTGCAGAACACCGCTGCGCAAGCATGCGGGCCGGTCACCGATTCTCCGCTCCTCCCCCCATCATGGTAAGATTGCACGCCGGATCACCCTGGAGGTGATGCAAGCTGATGGTTTCCCAAGCCTATGCCCTCACCCCGCCGCCCAATCACTTCCAGCTTCCCCATAGACTGCGCAGGCTCTCCGACCTGGCCTACAACCTGTGGTGGACGTGGCACAGCGAAGCCGAACGCATCTTCCGTGAGCTGGACCACGTGGCCTGGGAAGCAGCCGGCCACAACCCGGTGGTCTTCTTGCGCACCATCAACGGCGAGCGCCTCAAGGCCGCACAGCGCGACCGGGACTACCTGAAGCGCTACGACGCGGTGGCGGCCGCCTTCGACGCTTACATGGCGGGCGGCGACGACACCTGGTATGCGCGCCGGCACCCGGAGCGCCTCAACCAGCCCATCGCCTACTTCTCCACCGAGTTCGGCCTGCACGAGTCGCTCCCCATCTACGCCGGCGGCCTGGGCGTGCTCTCCGGCGACCACCTCAAGGAGGCCAGCGACCTGGGGCTGCCCCTGGTGGCCGTGGGCTTCCTCTACACCCAGGGCTACTTCATCCAGCACATCACCGAAGACGGGTGGCAGGAGGCCGTCTACGCCGACCTGTCCTTCCCGGACCTGCCGGTCCATCCCGTGCTGGACGAGGCGGGCCAGCCGGCGAGCGTCAGCGTCAATCTGGCCGGCCGCGAGGTGCATTCGCGCTTGTGGCGCATCCAGGTGGGCCGCGTGCCGCTCTTCCTGCTGGACAGCAACGTGGAAGCCAACGCCCCCGAAGACCGCCACCTGACGGCCCGCCTCTACACCAGCGACCTCGAACTGCGTCTCTCTCAGGAGATGATCCTGGGAATCGGCGGTGTGCGCGCGCTGCGGGCGTTGGGCTACAACCCCGGCATGTGGCACCTGAACGAGGGGCATTCGGCTTTCCTTGTGCTGGAGCGCGCCCGCGAACTGGTCGCCGCTGGACACAGCTTCGAAGAAGCCGCCAGCCGCGTGCGTGCCGGCACCGTTTTCACCACCCACACCCCCGTCCCGGCCGGCCACGATGAGTTCCCCCTCTGGCTGATGGATAAATACTTCAGCACCTATTGGCTCGAACTGGGTCTCGAGCGCGAGTCCTTCCTTGATCTGGCCCGCCACGAGCAACCCTGGGGCGAGACCTTCAGCATGTCGATCCTGGCCATGCGCATGGCCGGGCGGCGCAACGCGGTCTCCGAGCTGCACGGCCAGGTGGCGCGCAAGATGTGGGCTTTCCTGTGGCCCGATCGCCCCCCGCAGGCCGTTCCCATCCGCCACGTGACCAACGGCATCCACACCGGAACTTGGCTGGCCCGGCGTCTGAAACACCTCTACGACCGCTACCTGGACCCGCAGTGGCTGGAACGGGTGCACGACCCGGAGGTCTGGCACAGCGTGGACCGCATCCCCGATCCCGAGCTGTGGGAAGTGCGCCGTCACCTGAAGCGCAAGCTGGCCGCCTACATGCGCGAACGCGTCCGCCATCAGTGGTTGCGTGGACACATCCACCCCGTCCAGGCCATCGCCGGCGGCCTGTTGATGGACCCCTACGCGCTGACCATCGGCTTCGCGCGGCGCTTCGCCACCTACAAGCGCGCCAACCTGATCCTGAGCGACATCGAGCGCCTGCTGGCGCTCGTCAATCGTGCCGACATGCCCCTGCAAATCATCTTCGCCGGCAAAGCCCACCCGGCGGATGAGCCCGGCAAGCGTCTCATCCAGCAGGTCTACCGCCAGGTCAAGCGCGCCGAAAACGGCGGGCGGCTGATCTTTCTGGAGGATTACGACATGAGCATGGCCCGCTACCTGCTGCAGGGCGTGGACGTGTGGCTCAACACGCCGCGGCGCCCGAACGAAGCCTCCGGCACCTCGGGCCAGAAGGCCGCGCTCAACGGCGTGCTCAACCTCTCGGTGCTCGATGGCTGGTGGCGCGAAGGCTACAACGGCCGCAACGGTTGGGCCATCGGCGAGGATCGCGATTACGAAGACCACGAAGCCCAGGACGCCGCCGACGCCGAGAGCCTGTATCGCCTGCTGGAAGAGCAAATCATCCCGCTCTACTACCAGGAACGCTCGGCTGACGGCCTGCCGGGCGAATGGATCGGCATGATGAAGGAGTCCATCCGCACCCTGGCGCCGCGCTTCAGCATGCGCCGCATGCTGCGCGAATACGTCGCAGACCTCTATCTGCCTGCCCTGGCGACAACGCAGGAGCCTTGCTGAATCATGTTGGAGCTTCTGGCAATCCCCGTCGCCCTGATGCCCTTCGCCATCTTCGGCCTGCGCGTGCTGGACATGTCCCTGGACACCCTGCGCGTGCTCTTCGTCATCCGCGGTCAGCGCGCCCTGGCCTGGTTCCTGGGTTTCTTCCAATCCGCGCTCTGGGTGGTAGCCATCACCAGCGTGCTCAGCAATCTGGACAACCTGTGGAACCTGATCGGCTACGCGGCGGGCTTCGCCACCGGCAACGTGCTGGGCATGGCCATCGAGGAGAAGCTGGCCATCGGCCACGGCCACATGCGCATCATCAGCCCGCGCCGCGGCAGCGCCATCGCCGAGGCCATCCGGCGCGCCGGCTACGCCGCCACCGAGATCGCCGGCCGCGGCAAGGACGGCACCGTCACCATCATCAATTGCAGCGTCCGCCGACGAGACATCGACCGCGTGCGGCGCGAGGTGCAGGAACTGGACCCGGGAGCCTTCGTGACCGTGGAGGAGATCCGCCCCCTGCATCGGGGCTTCTGGCGCGCCTAGGGGCGCTTGGTCGACCCATCCACGACAGGACCACACGAGCCGTGAACAGCTTGACCTTCGCCCACCTTCTCAATCCCCTCCTGCGGCCGCTGCTGGGCCTGGATTGGGGCTTGATCCCTCCGGCTCTGGTGCCCTTCGCCATCTTCATCCTGCGCACCGCCGATCTCACCCTGGCCACCCTGCGCGTGCTGGCCGTGGTGCGCGGACGGCGGGCCTTCGCATGGTTCACCGGTTTCGCGCAGGCCCTGCTCTTCGTGAGCGCCATCGCCGGCGTGCTCGCCAACCTGGACAATCTATGGAACCTGGTGGCCTACGCCGCCGGCTTCGCCACCGGCAACGTCATGGGCATCACGCTCGAGGCCAAGCTGGCCCCCGGCCACAGCCTGCTGCGAGTGATCAGCCCGCGCCGGGGCGACACCATCGCCGAAAACCTGCGCCACCAGGGGCGCGGCGTGACGGAAGTCGCCGGGCGCGGCCTGGACGGCACCGTCAATCTGCTCTTCATCTACGTGCCGCGTCGCGAGGTGAATCGCATCAAGCGGGACATCCTGCAAGCCGACCCCCAGGCCTTCGTCACCGTCGAAAACGTGCGCGAACTGCGCGGCGGCTGGCGCGCCTAGTGCCGGCGGACGATCCCTTTCCCGGCTCGAAACTTGCACTCCATCCGCCAGAGGCCTGCCGGGGAGCGCGCTGTCAGTTTGCGCAACCCCCCTCCATGCAGGTATAATCCCGCCACGTGCGGCCGAGCAGTCAGTACAAAGGTCTGGATTAGGCCCCTATGGCGCTCAAGGGTAACCTGCGCGACTTTAGCGTCGCCCAACTTTTCAACCTCATCAACCTGGCGCGGAAGACGGGAACCCTGACCCTGGAGGGCCCCGACCAGGCCGCCTGGGTATCTTTCCGCGAGGGCAAGCTGATCTATGCCCAATTGGGAAGCGAAGACGGCACCCTCACCGGCGTCCTGGCCAAAGCCGGCAAGCTCACGCCGCGCCAGGCCAAGCTCATCAAGACTCACGCCCCCGACAAGAGCGACCAGGAATTGGGCCTGATGTTGATCAACGCCGGCTACCTCTCACAGAAGGAGATCCTGGCCAGCATCCGCCAGTACGTGCTCGACATCGTCTTTCAGCTCTTCACCTGGACTGACGGCTACTTCCGTTTCGACGGCGACGTGCTGCCACCCGACGACCGCATCACCATCCGCATCGATCTGGAAAACATCATCATCGAGGGCTCGCGGCGGGTGCAGGAGCTGGAACAGCTGCGTGAGGAAATCCCCAACCTGGATATGGCGTTGGATTTCGTGGACCGGCCAGGGGCCAACATCCGCGACGTCAATCTGAATGTCGAGGAATGGAAGGTGGTCTCCTACATCAACCCCAAGAACACCATCCGCCAGATCGCCAAGGCCAACAAGATGAGCGAACTGCAGATCCGCCGCATCGTCTACGGGCTGCTGCAGGCCGGGCTGGTGGAGATCGTGCGACCGGAGGGGATGCCGCTGCCGCCCCAGGCTCAACGCATCCAGCCGCTCGACCGGCAGGAGGGGGCTTCCCTGGTCAACCGGCTCATTCAGCGCATTCGCTCACTGTAGCTGTAGAGGGTACTTATGCAGACCGTCAAGATGGTCGTTACCGGCCCCTTCGCCGCAGGCAAGACGTGCTTCATCAACTCCGTGAGTGAGATTGACGTCGTCTCCACCGAGCGCAAGATCTCCTCCGAGGCCGAGCGGATCAAGGAAACCACCACGGTGGCCATGGACTTTGGGCGCATCACCGTGGATGATGACCTGGTGCTCTACATCTTCGGCACCCCCGGCCAAAAGCGCTTTGATTTCATGTGGGAGATCCTCTCCGAAGGCATGCTGGGCTTCATCGTCGTGGTGGACAGCACACGCCCCGAGACCTTCCGCGAAGCCAAGGGTATCTTGCACACCTTCCGCGCCTACGCCCCCACCCCCTACGTGGTTGCCGCCAACAAGCAGTACCTGCCGGACGCGTGGACGGTGGACGACCTGCGCATCGCTCTCAAGCTGGACCGCAACATCAAGATGCTGCCCTGCGTGGCGACGGACAAAGAGTCAGTGAAAGGCGTGCTCCTCGAACTGCTCTACAGCATCCTGGAGGAGATGAAAGCGGGCTGAGCAGCACCCATCAGGCGCTGGCGAAACGGCCATGACCTCCCTCGCCGCCGGGCAAGGCTCCCTGCATTCCGAAGCACACGGACACGGCACGCGCCGTCCTCTACCCTTCGGCTGGCAGAGCCTCCGGGAGACCCGGCATACAACCTCCCCCCACGCTCCGATCGGCGAGCCGCAATCCGGCGCAGCACCCTCGGAGGAGTCCCAGGCGTGAGCGACCTCGAACACCAGGCCACAGCCTATCACTACCCCAACAAGATGGGGCGCATCGCCCTCCTGGCCTTCGAAGAAGTGCTGGGGCGCAACGGCCTCAACGCGGTCCTCAACCTGGCGGGGCTCGAACACCTGATCGGCAACTATCCACCCAACAACCTGGACCGCGCCTTCCCCTTTTCAGAACTGGCGGCAATCCACGAGCACCTGGACAAGGTGTACGGCCAGCGCGGTGGACGAGGGCTGGCGCTGCGTGCTGGCCGCGCCTGCTTCAAGTACGGTCTGCGCGAATTCGGATCCACGCTCGGCGTCGCCAACCTGGCCTTCCGCCTGCTGCCGCTCAACATGAAGCTCTCCAGCGGCGCCCAGGCCTTTGCCGACATCTTCAACCGGTACAGCGATCAAATCGTGCGCCTGGAGGAGCGCCCCGAACACATCCTGTGGCACATCGAGCGCTGCCCCATCTGCTGGGCTCGCCGCTCCGAAGAACCCTGCTGCCACTTGACCGTCGGCTTATTGCAGGAATCGCTCTTCTGGGTCAGCGGCGGAAAGTACTTCCAGGTGGAGGAGGTGCGCTGCATCGCCTGCGGCGACTCCACCTGCACCGTCCTCATCGACCGCGCCCCATTGGATTAGGGCTGAACCCGAAACATCACGCCCATACGCCGCAACCCCCTCCGGTCGCTGCACTCCCCGGCCCGGTACAAACGCTCTGGTTGCCCCCTCGCAGCCTTTACCGTAAGATAGTCGCATCGGCAAATTGACCGGGCCTCTGCCCGCGGCGATCATCAACCATGATCATGATCCTTGCAGCACGGCGGTTGCGACATCAGGCAAGCCATCGTCCGTCGCCGGGGAAGGCTTGCCCTGAGCGGACTTCCCCTAACATCAGGCACCGCAGAAATGCACCACCTTGCCCGTCCCCGCGTCGTCGCAGGCAGCAGCCTGGACCGGTGATTGACGGCGGGGCGATACCTATCTTATCACTGGCTCCGATACCGGGTTCCGGCACAGCATCGCTTTTGACCGGTTGACTGAGGCCGGGGCCCTGCCAGGCAGCCGGTCGGCCGTAGAAGGCCATGCCGGGCAGCGATCCCGCCGGGCACGGGCTGCACAAGGTGGGGGCCTTCTCCCCCCTCCATGCCCCCGGCGTGGCGGGGCGAGCACAGGCAGCCAGGTAGTGCAAGGAGAGGCCGCGTATGGGCAAGGGTCGCATCCTGGTCGTCGAGGACGACTTCGACATCTCCAACATGCTGCGCATCTACTTCACCGGGCAGGGCTACCAGGTGAGCGTGGCCTCGCGCGGGGCCGAAGCGCTGGCCGTGACCCGCCGCAGCCTGCCCAGCCTCATCGTGCTGGACATCATGCTGCCGGACATGGACGGCTACGCCGTCTGCAAGGAACTGCGACGGGCCACCCGCACCAGCCACATTCCCATCATCTTTCTCACCCAGAAGGACGAACGCAGCGACCGCATCGCCGGCCTGGAATTAGGGGCCGACGACTACATCACCAAGCCCTTCGACATCGAGGAACTCAAGCTGCGCGTGCAGAACGCCATCGCCCGCGCCGAACGCGAATGCCTCACCGATCCCCGCACCGGCCTGCCCGCCGGCCGGCTCATCGAAGAGCAATTGCGCCGCATCATTCACAGTCTCGATTGGGCCCTGCTGGACTGCCGCATCAACCACTTCGAAGCCTACAGAGAGGCCTATGGCTTCGTCGCCGGCGATGACGTGCTGCGCTTCACGGCCTCCACGCTGGGCGTAGTGCTCGACGATCTGGGCGGCGAGGGCGACTTCATCGGCCACGCCGGCAGCGGCAACTTCATTCTCATCACTGGCGAGCGCGCCGCCGCCGACATCCGCGATGGCATCAAGAGCCGCTTCGCCCAGGAAGTACAGCCGCACTATTCGCCCCTCGATCGCCAGCGCGGGCACATCATCCTGGGGGCGCAAAACGGCCCACAACGGGAAGTGCCGCTCATGAGTATGGCCGTGGGCATCGTCACGGCCAGCGAGCGCCAATACAGCGACATCTGTGAGATGAGCGAACTCGCCGCCAGAGCACGCCGCTGCGATGCCGCAGCAAACCTGTGAGGCATGACCACCTTCGATCTCTTCACTCTCGCTCTCCTGATCGTCGCGCTGGGCCTGGGCGCCTTGACCCTGGTCCGTCTCGCCGCGCGTCGGTCCCGACGCCGGCGACCGGGAGCCGGAACCGAAGCCGCTGGCTCAGAGTACCACCGCTCGCACACGCAAAGCCGGGAGCAGGAGAGGGACCTGCTGCAGCAGATCGAAGCGCTGCAGCGCTGGCAGTCTCAGGCCCGCGCGCTTTGGGAAGTGTTGGAAGCTGCATCCACGCAGGCCGACTTTCCCGCGGCCCTGCGCACCGCCGCCGAGCGCCTGGACCAGGAGCTGGCCCTGTCCCACGTGCTCGTGGCCGACGCCAGTCGGCAAGACATCCATTTGATCGTGGCCCCCGCCCGGCTCTCGGCGCGGGATGCCCTGCAGGCCCTGATGGAGGAACCCAACCCGCTTCGGGCCGCCCGGGACCTGAAAGGGCCGCTGGTCCTCTCCGACCTGAGGCGAGACGAGGCCTGGTCCCGCTCGCCCTTGCTGAGGGTGCTGCAGGCCGCGAGCGCCGTCATACTGCCCCTGCACCTCGACGACGGCTGGAGCGGCGTGCTGCTCCTGGTGCGCGGCGCAGGAGATCCGCCCTTCGAGCCGGAGTGCGCCGACCTATACGCCCATTTCGGCGGGCAGTTGGCCGCGACGCTGGCGAAAACGCGCATGCTGCACCGCGCGACGCAACGCCTGACGGTTGGCACGCAAGACCTGGAACGCGAACACGAGCGCACCGAGACGCTGCTGCGCATCACCTCCGAACTTTCCTCCAGCCTGGACCTGGAACATGTGCTCGATCGGGCACTGGCGCTGGTCATCGATGCCGTGGGAGCCGACCGCGGTGTGATCCTGCTGCCCTCCTCGGAGCGCGACGTGCTCATCCTGCGCGCCCAACTGGGCGCCGACGAGCCTCTGCCGCACGGCGGCAGGCCAGCGCCCTTCAAGCACGACGAAGGCCTGGCCGGTTGGGTGATCGCCCACCGCCAACCGGTGATCATCCCGGACCTCACGCGCGACGAGCGGTGGATCCCTTACAGCGATCCCATCGCCGAGCACAAGAGCGCCCTGGCCGTGCCGCTGCTGGTCAGCGAAGACGCGCTGGGCGCGCTGCTGCTGCTCAGCCACCGGCGAGGCGCTTTCGATGAGGGTCAGCTCAGCCTGGTCACCGCCGCCGCCAACCAGGTCGCTGCAGCCATCAACAACGCTGAACTCTACCGCCTGATCCGCGACCAGGCAGAACGCCTGGGCTCCATGCTGCGGGCTCAGCAGGTGGAGGCCAGCAAATCGCGCGCCATCCTCGAATCCATCGCCGACGGCGTCATCGTCACCGACCCCGACCATCGGGTGGTGCTGTTCAACTCGGCCGCCGAGCGCATCCTCGGCCTGAAGCGTGACGAAGCGTTGGGCCGCCCGGCTGTGGACTTCATCGGCCTCTACGGCCCCGCCGGGCGCCGCTGGGTGGCGGCCGTGCAGGGCTGGAGCCAGACCCCGCCCCAGGCCGGCGCCGACCAGGCCCTGCTGGACGAACGGCTGATGCTGGAGGACGAGCGGGTGGTATCCGTGCACCTGGCGCCGGTGGTCTTCGAGAAAGACTTCCTGGGGACGGTTTCCATCTTCCGCGACATCACGCGCGAGGTGGAACTGGACCGACTGAAGTCGGAGTTCGTCGCCACGGTGAGCCACGAGCTGCGCACGCCCATGACCTCCATCAAGGGCTACGTCGAGGTACTCCTGATGGGTGCCGTTGGCCCGCTCAGCGACGAGCAGCGCCGCTTCCTGGAGATCATCAAGACCAACACCGATCGCCTGGGGATCCTGGTGAATGATCTGCTCGACGTGTCGCGCATCGAGGCCGGCAAGATCCACCTGACCATGCAGCGCCTGCGGGTGGAAGACCTCGTCCGCGAGGCCCGCGCCTACATCGAAAGGCGCATCGCGGAAGAGTCCAAGCCCATGCACGTGCACCTGGACCTGCCGGGTGGGCTGCCGCACGTTCGAGGTGACCCGGAACGCGTGCGCCAGGTGATCACCAACCTGGTCGACAACAGTTTCAACTACACGCCGGCCGGCGGCAATATCACGCTCAGGGCACGGCTGCGAAACGGCGAGGTGGAGATCGAAGTAGCAGATGACGGCATCGGCATCCCGCCCACCGACCAGGATCGGGTCTTCGAACGTTTCTTCCGCGGCGAACAGGCGCTGGACATGGCCGTGGCCGGCACCGGCCTGGGCCTGTCCATCGTCAAGCAACTGGTCGAGATGCACGGCGGACGTATCTGGATGACGAGCGAAGGCGCACCCGGCGAGGGGACCACCTTCACTTTCACACTCCCCATAGCCGAGGGCATTCCCGCTACGATTGGAGCAGAGGACTGAATCATGCCAAAAATCTTGATCGCTGAGGACGAGCGAGACATCCGCGATCTCATCGCTTTCACCCTCCGCTTCAACGGCTATGAGGTCGTGGCAGCCAGGGATGGCGAGCAGGCGCTCACTCTGGTGGCCGCAGAACAACCTGACCTGGTGCTGCTCGATGTGCGCATGCCGCGCATGACCGGATACGAGGTTTGCCGCCGCATCAAGACCGACAAGAGCATGCACCACATCCCGGTGGTTTTTCTCTCCGCCAAGGGGCAGGAATCCGAGGTGCAGGCCGGCATGGAGGCCGGCGCAGCGGATTACATCCTCAAACCCTTCTCGCCCAGTGAGCTCATCGAGCGCGTGACGGCGTTGATCGGGAGCTAGCGGCAGGCGTCGGCCATGCGCGCCTCCGCCCGTGCCCAACCCGGCGCATGGAGCGCGGGCAAGACGTACGCGGCCTCCGGGCGGCGCGCTCAGGATCCCGCGCAAGGCACGGCCATCCCCAGAGCCAGTCGCCTTGACCCGGCCCCGCGAAGCGGCTACAATCTCCTCTGCACAACAGAAGTGGGACCACGGGGAGCTCGGTGAGGCCGGGCTGAGAGGAGGGCCGTCATGCCCTCGACCCGCAGAACCTGATCCGGGTAATGCCGGCGGAGGGATGGCGACTCGCAGGACCAAGTGTCCTCTCAAGCCACTCCCAAAGTCGGGAGTGGCTTTTCTTATCCTGGGAGCGCCCGATGAAATCTGCGCGCGTGATCGTGTTGGCCAACGGCAGGTTGGAGGCACCGGACCTGATCAAGCGCCGTTTGCAGTCCTGGCAGGGAGCGCTCGTGGTCGCCGCCGATGGCGGCTCGCGCCACGCGGCTGCCATGGACCTGGCGGTCGACGTCCTGATCGGCGACCTCGATTCCCTCGGCGGTCCGGATGGGGCCGGTCGGTTCGCCTCGGCCGCCAGGCACGAGGCGCCGGCCGAGAAAGACGAGATCGACCTGGAGCTGGCGCTGCTCTTCGCCGTGCGGCATGGCGCCGAGCACATCGCCGTGCTGGGTGCGCTTGGCGGTCGCCTGGACATGACCCTGGCCAACGTCCTGCTGCTCGCCCACCCCGGCCTGAGCGGAGTGCGCATCGAACTCTGGCACGGCGCACAGACGGCCTGGCTCATCCGCCCTCCGGGCGGCACGCTCGGCGGCCGCCCGGGCGACCTGCTGAGCCTGATCCCCCTCGGCGGCCACGCCGAGGGCGTGCGCACCGAGGGGCTGGCCTACCCCCTGGACGGCGAACGGCTGGCCTTCGGCCCGTCGCGCGGCCTGAGCAATGAACTCGTCGCCCGGCAGGCCCGCGTGCGACTCGCCGCCGGCCTGCTGCTGGCCATCCACACCCCGCAGGAGGAGCATCGATCATGAAGCCAGACCCCAACCGTCAGGTGAACGTGGGCATCCAGGTCCTGCCTTTGACCGGGGACCTCTACCCCATCGTCGATCGCGCCATCGAGGTGATCGCCGCCAGCGGCGTGAAGTACGAAGTCGGCCCGATGGAGACGGTGATGGAGGGACCGCTGGACAGGCTGCTGGAGGTGGCCAAGGCCGCCCACCTGGCTTGCTTCGAAGCGGGCGCCGAAAAGGTGATCACCTTCATCAAGATCGGAGACCAGACCTGTGGCACCACCATCGAGGAGAAAGTCGCCAAGTACCGCCGGACGGCCTGAGCCTGCAGCGGGGATCTCCAGGGGCCCGCAACGCCGCTGGAGCGCGGCTTCCATCTGGCGGCGCCGGATCATGCCGCCCGTGCTGCTGATCGCGGCGGCGATCCTGGCCTGGCAGTTGATCGCCATGGTCAGCGGCCTGTCCTCCTTCATCTTGCCTTCGCCGCTGCAGGTCCTGCAGGCCGGCTGGCGCACACGCCATCTGCTGGGGCAGGCCATCGTCACCACCATGGTCGAGACCATCCTGGGCCTGGCCATCGCCCTGGTGCTGGGAGTGGCCCTGGCCGCCGCGATGGACATGGTGGGGTTCCTGCGGCGGGCGCTCTACCCCATCCTGGTGGCCTCTCAGACGGTGCAGATCCTGGCCATCGCCCCCCTGCTCATCATCTGGTTCGGATTCGGCCTGCTGCCGAAGGTGATCATCGTCGTGCTGGTCACCTTCTTCCCGCTGGCCGTGAGCACGGCCGACGGCCTGGCTTCGGCGGACCCGGATCAGGTGGCGCTCTTGAACGCGATGGGCGCCGCGCGGCGCCAGGTGTGGCGCATGGTGCGCCTCCCGGCTGCCCTGCCCTCCTTCTTCTCCGGGCTGCGCATCGCCGTGACCTACAGCGTGGTCGGCGCCACCATCGGCGAGTGGGTCGGGGGATCGGCTGGCCTGGGCCTGTACATGCTGCGCTCGAAGAACGCGCTGGCCACCGATCAGGTCTTCGTGGCCATCGTGATCACCACCGCGCTCAGCATCGGTCTCTTTGCGTTGGTCTATCTCATCGAGCGCGCGCTGCTGCCCTGGTATTACACCACCCAGCGCGTCGAGCAATGGGAAGAGACGGGCATCTATTGAGGTCAGATCATGCGTGGAGTGACGGTCTTCAGCCAACGCGCCCGGGAGTACGACCGCTGGTTCAGCGAGAATCAGCGCCTCTTCCAGGCGGAGATCGAGGCCCTGCGCGCTCTCCTGCCTGCGGCGGGGCCGGGGCTGGAAGTGGGCGTGGGCACGGGGCGTTTCGCCTCCGCTCTGCGCATCCCCTTCGGCGTCGATCCGGCCCGGGGGGCACTCGAGATCGCCGCCCAACGCGGGTTGGCCGTCTGCCAGGCCTGCGGCGAACGCCTTCCTTTCAGCGCGGCAGAATTCGCCTTCGTCGCCCTGATCACTGTGGATCCCTTCGTGCAGGACCTGCTGCGCCTGCTTGGAGAGATCCGCCGCGTGCTGAGCCCGCGTGGCCGCCTGCTGGTGGGTATGATCGACCGCAGCAGTCCCTTGGGCAGGATGTACGAGCAGCAGAAGGATGCCGATCCCTTCTACCGCCAGGCCCGCTTCCACAGCGTGGAGGAGATGATCGACCTGCTGCACGCGGCCGGCTTCCAGTTCCTCCAGGCGCGCCAGACGCTCATCGGCACCCCCGGCCCGGCGGCCTCGACCGACCACGTGCAGGCCGGTTTCGACGAGCAGAGTCTCACCGTCCGGGATGGCTACGGCCAGGGAGCCTTCGTCGCCCTGAGCATGCAGAAGGCCCGCTGAACCCTCGCCGCCGGAAAAGGGAAGGGGCCCCGAATGGTGAACGGCCGCCCGGCCGTCTCCCATGAACGGGGCGAGCGAGGCGGCCATGCGCCAGAACAGCGCCTGATGGTTCAAGAGATGATCGCAACATGATCGTGAGGAGTGAGCGATGCAAGGCAAACAGGTCCTGAGCTTCACACTGCTGACGTTGACGGCCCTGATCCTGAGCGCCTGCGCCGGCGCTCCCCCGGCCAAACCGCCTGTGGAGACACCCCCGCCCGAGCCCACCAAGGTCATCTTGATGCTGGATTGGGTGCCAAACACCAACCACACCGGCATCTTCGTCGCGCAGGCCGAAGGCTACTTCGAGCAGGCCGGCCTGGGGGTGAACATCATCCAGCCGGGTGAGGTCTTCGCCGAGCAGGCCGTGGCGGGAGGCGCGGCCGACTTCGGCATCAGCTTCCAGGAACAGGTCACGCTGGCGCGCGCCGATGAGCGCCCCATCCTCTCCCTGGCAGCCATCATTCAGCACAACACCTCCGGCTTCGCCTCGCGCGCCGAACTGGGCGCTGAAACCCCGGCAGATTGGGAGGGACTGCGCTATGGTTCCTTCGGCAGCCCCTTCGAAGAGCCCACCTTGCGCGTCCTCATGGGCTGTGCCGGCGGCGATTTCTCCAAGCTCGAGATCGTGGACACCGGCTTCGCCGACCCCCTGGCTCTGCTGCAGGAGAAACAGACCGATCTGGCCTGGATCTTCTACGCCTGGCAGGGCATCCAGGCGGAGCTGCAGGGGATCGACCTGAACATCGTCATGATGGCGGATTGGTTCGACTGCATCCCCGACTACTACACGCCGGTGATCATCACCAATGAAAAGACCGCTCGCGAACGACCCGAAGTGGTGCGGGCTTTCATGGAAGCCGTCACGCGCGGCTACCGGTTCGCCATCGAGAACCCCGAACAGGCCGCGGAGATCCTGCTTCAGGCCGCACCGGAGCTGGACCGCGAGCTGGTCCTGCGCAGCCAGGCATGGCTGTCGCCGCGCTATCAGGCCGATGCGCCGCGCTGGGGCCAACAGGAACTCAGCGTCTGGCAGGGGTACGCCGACTGGATGCTGGAGAACGGGATCATCGACCATGCTGTCGACGCCGGCGCCGCCTTCAGCAACGAGTTCCTGCCTCCCCGCTGAGGCGCTGGCACAGCCGATGGGCCCTGGCGGCCAAGACTCATGATCGATGAGGGAAGGGAGCGGAGAGCCCAGGTGACACCGCCCAAACTGGAACTGCGACGCGTCAGCAAGACCTTCCAGGCCAACGGCATGACCGTTCAGGCGCTGGAGGACATCTCCTTCCGGGTTTCCAGCGGGGAGTTCGTGACACTCATCGGCCCTTCGGGAAGCGGGAAGAGCACGCTGTTCAACCTGATCGTCGGCCTGCTGGAGCCGGATCAGGGAGAGATCTGGCTGGATGGGGAGCACTGCCTCCAGCGCACAGGGCGCGTGGGCTACATGCCTCAGAGGGATCTGCTGCTGCCCTGGCGCACCGTGCTCGACAACGCCGCCATCCCCCTCGAGCTGCGCGGCGTGCCGCGCCACGCGGCGCGCACCCGCGCGCGCGCCATGCTGCCCCTCTTCGGTCTGGAGGCCTTCGCCGAGGTCTACCCGGCAACGCTGTCGGGCGGCATGCGCCAGCGTGCCGCCCTGCTGCGCACCATCCTCACCGACCGCGACGTTCTCCTGCTGGATGAGCCCTTCGGCGCCCTCGACGCGCTGACGCGCCAGGAGCTGCAAGACTGGCTCTTGCGGCTCTGGGGGCGGCTGCAGCAGACGGTGCTCTTCATCACCCATGATGTGGAAGAGGCCCTGTACCTGGCGGATCACGTCATCGTGCTCAGCGCCCGGCCGGGGCGCGTCGTCAAGACCCTGACCGTTTCCCTCCCCCGGCCGCGCCGTCGCGGTATGATCGCCTCGCCCGAATTCGGCCGCCAGATGGCGGAACTGCTCCAGGCCCTGGGAGTGGAAGTCTAGAGGACGGCCCGACACACAGGTCGGCCCCTATGGCGAAGGATTACGGTGGAGACCAGGATGGCTGCGCGCCATCGCCCTTGGCGACAGCGGGAGGGACGACATTGACGGATCAGGAGCCGGACCAGGCGGCGCAGAAGGGGGAGCGCGTCATCGTACATAATCTGGACGCACAGGGCCGAGAAGTGCTGCGCTACCAGGGCGTCGTGCTGCGGCGTACGCCCACCAGCCTGACGCTGGAAGCGCGCTTCGAACACGACGATCTGCTGGTCAGTGGGCTCCACCTGCGCCGCGGCGACCGCTTCGTGGAGACCTTCTACAGCGACCGTTGGTACAACGTCTTCGCCATTCACGATGCGCAGGGCGGCAGGCTGAAGGGCTGGTATTGCAACGTGACGCGCCCGGCCCGCTTGCAGACCGGGCACGTGTACGCCGAGGATCTGGCATTGGACATGATCGTCTATCCCGATGGCCGCTGGCAGGTGCTCGATGAAGAGGAATTCGCCGCACTCCCGCTCCGCCTGGAGGAGCGCCGGCAGGCGCTCCAGGCCATCACCGAGCTGCAGACCATGGTCGTGCGGCGGGAAGGTCCTTTTGCAGTGCCGCATGCAGGCCCTGGAACGGCCGAAGTGCGCTAAGGACGGCACGAGACCGGCCTTGAGCCGCTCCCGCCGGGCTCCAGCCCGCACCCATGCTGTCACTTCTTCACCACCGGAAGAAAGCGGGGTGGGTCGCTGACCCACCCCGCACTTCACGAAGGACACAAGTCCCGAAAGTCAGGACACGATGCCGCCGCGCCCTCACGCGACCATTGTGGCTTGTGCTTCGCCGCTCGCGACCTGCCGTCCGCGCTGGTTGAATTCGCGCCCGGCAATCCCGCACCCCCTCACATGAGGGCCAGCGCCGCCAGCCCGAAGATCTGATCGCCGAAGGTCCACAGGGCCCAGATCAGACCCCCGCAGATCAGACTCAAAATGCACAGCCCGACCAGGACGATGACGATGATCAGCGGCGCTTTTGAGCCACCCCGCTTCTCTTCCATGGGGGTTCCCATTTCCTCAGCCATCGAAGCTCCCTCCTCATTGTGAATGGTTTTCCTGCGCGGTGCTACGCTGCGATGATCAACAGCGGGATCAGCGTCGATCCGTAATCGCTGGCCAGCCCGAACAAGGCCAGGCAGAAAGGCAGGGCGAACATGGCTCCGAAGACGCATAGCCCCAGAACCGAGAGGCCCACCCCCACCCATCCCAGGACCAATCCAGCCGTAGCCAATCCCTGACCACCCAGGGCGCCGCGGCTGGCCTCGATCTCACGCCGCGCCATGATGCCGGTGATGACGGCCACGATGCTGCCGATGAACGGCAGGAACGTGAAACCCAGGATGCCCGCCACCAGGCTGACGATGGCCATGCTGCTGCTCGGGCCTTCCTGAGATACTCCTTGCATTGATGGTTGCTCCGCCACGGTTATTCTCCTCCTCGCTAGTCGTTCAGGCAGCGCGCTCGGCGTTCGCCCGCCGCCACAGCCACCATACCACGAAAGCCGTGATGACGATGATCAGGGCAGCGATGACCACCGGGATCACCACCGATAGAATGGACAGCACCGCCGCCAGGATGTCCTCGGCCAGACTGAGGACCACGTTCCCCGCTCCACCGGTGGTGGCCGTGACCACCGGGCGGATGGCCGCCGACTTCGCGGCGTGCACGCCGCCGGCCACGAGCAGTCCGGCGATCATGGCCAGAACGGGATGCAAGTAGGCCACCACCTGAGTGTTGGAAGGGAAGAGCACCGCCCCCGCCGCCGGGCGCACAAAGGTCTGCAGCAGGTCGTTGGCATGATTGACGGCCGGCACTTTAT
>JAJRUD010000125.1 GCA_024277995.1 Chloroflexota bacterium | reverse complement strand
ATGCTGATCGTCGTGCCGCGGGCCGGCGCCATGGGGATGGCCGTGCTCCTGAGCGCGTTCTTCGCCGGCACGGGAGGCGTGCTGGTGTGGAAGACCCTGAAGGAAATCCGCCGCGCGGCCGCCCTGCCGGCCGCCTCGCCCGGCAGCTAGCCCATGCGAATCGCCTGCATCGCCACTTCGCGCGTTCCCTCGCGGACGGCGAATTCCATCCAGGTCATGAAGGTGTGCCAGGCTCTGGCCACCCTGGGCCATGAGGTGCGGCTCTTTGTGCCCCGCCTGGCCGAGCCGCAGCCCTGGGAGGCTCTCGCCACCCACTATGGCCTGCGGACCTGCTTCCAGGTCATCTGGCTGCGGGCCTGGGGTGGCCTGCGCCGCTACGACTTCAGCCTGCGCGCCGTATCGGCGGCGCGGCGCTGGGGTGCGGAGCTGTATTATCTGTGGCCCTATCAGGCCGCCGCACTGGCTTCCAGCCTGGGCCTGCCCTCCCTGCTGGAGGTGCACGACCTTCCCACCGGCCGCCTGGGCCCCTGGCTCTTCCGCCGTTTTCTGGCGGGCAGCGGCGCGCGCCGGCTGCTGGTCACCACCGATGCCTTGCGGGCGTTGCTCGCCGAGCGCTTCGGGGTGACCCTGGAGCCACCCTTCCTTCAGATCGCGCCCAACGGCGTCGATCTGGAGCGCTACGCCAATCTGCCCGAGCCGGCGGAGGCCCGTCGCCAGTTGGACCTGCCCGAGGCCTTCACCGCCGGCTACACGGGCCACCTCTACCCGGGTCGGGGCCTGGAGCTGATGGCCGAGCTCGCCCGGCGGCATCCGCAGTTTCGGTTCTTGTGGGCCGGCGGGGAGGCCCAGGCCGTGGCGGCCTGGCGCGAGCGACTGGCGGCCCAGGGCCTGCAGAACGTGCACCTGTTGGGCTTCGTGCCCAACGAGCGCCTGCCCCTGGTTCAGGCGGCCTGCGACGTGCTGCTCATGCCCTACGCACGCCGCATCGCGGTCAGCGGAGGCGGGGATACTTCGGCCGTGGCCAGCCCCATGAAGGCCTTCGAATACCTGGCCGCGGGGCGGCCGGTGCTCTCCAGCGATCTGCCCGTCTTCCGCGAGGTGTTGTCCGAAGATAACGCGCTCCTGTTGCCGCCCGAGGACGTGGAAGCCTGGAGCGCAGCCCTGCAGGAGCTGGCGGCCGACCCCGCTCGGCGCCAGCTGCTGGCACGAGCGGCGAAAGGCGAGGCGGCGCGCTACAGTTGGGAGGAACGTGCCCGACGTGCACTGGAAGGCGTGAGCGCCCTGCGCTCTTGATGGTCGCAGCGGCTTGCGCCCTGGAGACGGCCTGTGGAGACGCTGCTGCAAGGTCTCTGCGGGCCTGCCAGGGAGTCGGCTGGTGCCGGCCCTGCGGGATCCTTTGGAGCGATGGAGCACTGGAGCGGCGTATGCTTGATCGGATGAGGGACGCCTGGCGCAGGCCTGAGGTCCGCTGGCTGGTGGTGCTGGCGCTGATCGGCCTGGTGGAGCGCGCCGCGCTGGCGTTGATCTATCAGCCGGTTCCCTACGGCGACACGCCTTCATACATGCGGCTGGCCACACAATTGGTCGAAGGCGGTCTGAACGCGTATGACGGCACGCGCGTGCCGGGGTACCCTGCCTTCCTGGCGCTGCTCGGCCGCGAGGCAAGTCGCGTGTGGGTGGCCCAGTTGACCTTGGGGTGGCTGACCTCCTTGCTGCTCTTCTGGATCGGTTGGAAGTCCACCGGGAGCGCGGCGCTGGGCCTGGCCATCGGCCTGCTCTACGATCTGATCCCGGGCCAGGTGTTCTTCGAGTTCAACCTGCTGACCGAGAGCCTGGCCACCTTCCTGATCGTCTTGAGTTTCGCGCTCCTGCTGGCTCTGGAGAGATCACGCGGCAGGGGGGTGGGCTTGATGTTGGCGATCGTCCTGGGCTTCGCCTCGGGGCTGGCCGGGCTGGTGCGGGCGCTCTTCTACTTCCTGCCGCCATGGCTCCTATTCTTCATTCTGTTCTCGAGAGGGCGCGGCTGGAAGGATCGACTCACTCGCTCGCTGGCTTTCAGCCTGCCGGCGGTCTTGCTGCTCGGCGGCTGGCTGGGCTTCATCTATACTCAATATCACATGCTCTCGCCGAGTACCATGGGCGGCTATCATCTGGTGCAGCACACCGGCGCCTTTTTCGAATACCTGCCCGACGACGTGGGGCCCATCAGGGACACCTACCTGAAGTACCGGGATGCCCGCGTCGCTGAGCGTGGTGTGCAGACCAACACCATCTGGGACGCCATACCGGAGCTGACCGAGGTGACGGGGTTGAGCTTCTACGATCTGTCGCGCGAGATGCAGCGCCTTTCGCTGCGGTTGATACGCGAGCATCCGGACCTGTACCTGCGCAGTGTCGCGCAGGGGTGGATCGCCTTTTGGAAGGCGCCGGTCTATTGGAAGCCAGACCTGCTCCTCCCCTGGGCTGTGCGCCCGGTGCGCCTGTGGGTGCTGGCCGGCAGGGGGATCTCCTTGCTGGCCAACGCCGCTTTTCTGGGGCTGAGCGCGCTGGTTCTGGTCAGCCGGCGTGCGCGGCGCCGATTGGCGATCGACCGATACGCCGCGGCCATCGGCGGGCTGGTCTGGCTTTCCTCCGTGATCCAGACCCTGGTCGACCATGGAGACAACCCCCGATTCCTGGTACCCTTACAGATCATGGTGATCTATCTGGTGCTTCGCAGTGCCCGGTTCGCCCTGCGGCGCGAGGAGAGCGCGTTGTGAAGCGCGGGCTGCCCTGGGCTCTGGGCGTGTTCTTATCCAGCGCTCTCATGGCTGCGCTGGATGGGAGAGGGTTTTCCCTCGCGGGTTGGTTCGCTTACCTGACGCTGGGCGCCTTGTGCGCCGGCCTGGTGACGCTTGCCTGGCGCGGCGTCACCCATGGCAGAGGCCCGCGCTGGCTGCTGGTGGCCATCCTGGTGGCCCTCGGTCTGCGGCTGGCATTGGGGTTGGCGCTGGCTGCTGCCTTGCCGCGCTATGGCTATGACGAAGCCCCACAGCGGGCCGGCTATGTCTTCCGCGACGCCTATGATCGCGACAACGACTCCCGGCGGCTGGCGAAATCTGATGCTCCGCTGTGGAGCGCGTTAACCGAGCGGGCCGACAGCGACCAGTACGGCGGCCTGACCTTCATCAGTGCCGCGGCATACCGCTACCTGAGCCCGGCCAGGCACCGGCCGATGCTGGTAGTGCTGTTGGGCGCGACGGCCTCCGCGCTGGCCGTGCTCTTCACGTGGGCTTTCGTCAGTCTGACCTTTGGTGGGCGTGCGGCGAAGTTCGCCGCATGGACCGTGGCGCTCTATCCGGAAGCCGTGCTGCTGGGTGCCTCGCAGATGCGTGAGCCCTTCGTCATCATGGGCGTGGCCCTGGCCTTCTTCGGCTACGCGCGGCTGCGTTCGGGCTCGCTGCGCGCTGGCGTGCTTCTCTCCCTGTTGGGCGTGCTGGCAACTCTGCCCATCTCGCCGCCTTACGCCCTGGCGGAATTGCTCATCCTCGGGGCGGCCTGGGCCTGGGAGGGGAGCCGCAGCCGCCGACTCGCCCTGACGCTGGTGATCCCTGGAGCGGCCGCCGTCATCCTCCTGTTGCTCGTCGTGGCCGGCGCCTGGTCGGGGATCGGGGATCTGTCCGGATCCGCCCTGGGGGTGATCCGCGATTGGATCGCCAACGCCGCGGGTCAATGGCGCGTGACCTCCATCAGAGACCTGTCCGGCTGGCTGGATTTGCTGTTCGATCTGCTGCCCCCATGGGCGCACGTACCCTTCCTGGTGGCTTACGGTGCGGTCCAGCCGCTCCTGCCGGCAGCCCTGGCGGACAACACGGGTGCTCCTCTGTGGCAGGCCATCGCCATCTATCGCGCTGTAGGCTGGTTCAGCCTGCTGCCCTTCCTGCTCTACGCGCCTTTCGCCGCGCTGCGCAGGGAAGGATGGCGCAGTCTGGCCTTCTACCTGGCGGTGCTCGTATGGGTGTGGACCCTGTTGGCCGCCTACCGTGCCACGGGATATCAGTGGGACAGCCCGCGCTATCGGGCCGGATTGCTGGCCGCGCAGGCTGCGCTGGCCGGATGGGCCTGGGTCCACGCCCGGCGCAGCCGGAGTCCCTGGCTGCGCCGCACGGCCATGCTCGTCGTCATCCCGACACTGGTGTTCCTGCACTGGTATATAGGTCGCTATTACCACACGCCGCGCTTGAGCTTTTTCAAGACGGCCGGTTTGGCCGCCCTTTCGACAGGCATATACCTGGGGGGCGTCCTGATGCTGGATGCAATCCGGGCCCGAAAAAGGGAGCAGTTGACTGCTGGGGGCCGCGCGGTATAATTCAGCGCTTGAATTTTGGCCGGCCAGGCTGGAAACAATAAGGAGCAACCATGCCAAAGGCATTGATCACGGGCATCACCGGACAGGACGGGTCTTACCTGGCTGAGTTCCTGCTCAGCAAGGGCTACGAAGTGCATGGGATGATCCGCAAGTCCAGCACCTTCAACACAGATCGCATTGACCACATCTACGTCGACCCGCACGTCCCCCAGGCCCGCCTCTTTCTTCATTACGGGGATCTCTCCAACGGCGAGCAGCTCACCAACCTGATCTACAACGTGCGCCCGGAGGAGGTCTACCATCTGGGGGCGCAGTCCCACGTGAAAGTGAGCTTCGACATGCCGGAGTACACCGGCTCCGTCACCGGGCTGGGAACGACGCGCATCCTGGAGGCCATCCGGCGCAGCGGGATCAAGTCCCGTTTCTACCAGGCTTCTTCCAGCGAGCTCTTCGGTGATTCGCCGCCGCCGCAAAGCGAGGAGACGCCTTTCCGCCCGCGCAGTCCCTATGCCATCGCCAAAGCCTACGCCTACTGGATCACCGTCAACTACCGCCAGGCCTATGACATGTTCGCGGTGAACGGCATTCTCTTCAACCACGAGAGCCCGCGGCGCGGCGAGACCTTTGTCACCCGCAAGGTGACGCGCGCCGTGGCCCGCATCAAGGCCGGCCTGCAGGACAAACTCTACCTGGGCAACCTGGACTCACGACGCGACTGGGGTTATGCCCCCGAATACGTCGAAGCCATGTGGATATTGCTGCAGCAGGAGCAGGCCGATGATTTCGTCATCGGGACCGGAGAGACCCACAGCGTGCGCGAGTTCGTCGAGCAGGCTTTCGGCTACGCGGACCTCGATTGGCAGGAATATGTAGAGATCGACGAGCGCTACTTCCGGCCGACGGAGGTGGATGTGCTTCAGGCCGATCCCGGCAAGGCCCGGCGGATGCTGGGTTGGGCGCCCAAAGTAACCTTCCAGGAACTGGTGCAGATCATGGTCGATGCGGACCTGGAGGCTGTCGGTCTCAAGCCAGTGGGCGAGGGTTTCAAGATCCTGGAGCAGAAATTCGGCGACTGGCACCGTTGGGAGACCGGCGTGACCGCCGTCCTTAAGAACGCCGGAAACGGTGTGGATTGAGTCTGGAGTGTGCCATGGCCACCACAGCACCTGAGCCCGACCTTGCCGAGCGGAAGGGGCCGGCGGGAGGGCTTTCCGTCGTCATCCCGGTCTACGATGAGGTCGACAACCTGCGCTCCCTGCACGAGGCCCTGAGCGAATCGCTCCAGGGCCTGGATTATGAGTTGGTCTTCGTGGACGACGGTTCGACGGACGGCAGCATCGGGGTGCTGGAATCGCTGGCACGGGATGACCCCGACCACGTGCTGGTGGTGGTGTTGCGGCGCAATTTCGGCCAGACGGCGGCCATCGCCGCCGGCATCGATCACGCCCGGGGCGAGGTCATCGTCACCATCGACGCCGATCTGCAAAACGATCCCTCTGATATCCCCCTCTTGCTGAATAAGATCGCTGAGGGCTACGACGTGGTTTCCGGCTGGCGCAAGGATCGCCAGGACGCTTTCCTGACGCGCACTCTGCCCTCACGCATGGCCAACTGGCTCATCTCCAAGGTGACCGGCGTGGCGCTGCACGATTATGGCTGCACGCTCAAGGCCTATCGCCGTGAGGTGCTGGCTGGCTTCCGGCTGTACGGCGAGATGCACCGCTTCATCCCGGCCTACGCCGGTTGGGTGGGGGCCCGCATCGTCGAGGTTCCTGTGAAGCACCATCGCCGGCAGCACGGCAAGACCAAATACGGCCTGGAGCGCACGCTGAAGGTGATCCTGGACCTGTTCACCGTCAAGTTCCTCATCAGTTATGCTGCCAAGCCCATCTACCTGTTCGGCGGGGCCGGGTTCTTACTGATCGTGCCCAGCGGGCTGGTGCTGCTGTACCTGCTCGTGCGGCGCGTCTTCTTCCAGGTGTCGGTGCTCAAATCACCCTTGTTCCAGACCAGCACCATGTTCATCATCCTCGGCTTCCAGGCCATTCTCATGGGCCTGATCGCCGAATTGCTGGTGCGCACCTATCACGAGTCTCAGGCCAAGCCCACATACTCCGTCCGGCGGGTCCTCAGCCAGCGAGAACCGGGAAGACCGGATGAACCCAGCGCCTAGGTTGCAGTGAGGATCCTGGTCCTGAACTATGAGTTCCCTCCCGTAGGCGGAGGGGGAGGACAGGCCAGCGCCGACTTGTGTGCGGCGCTGGCGGCGCGGCGGCATGAGCTGCGCGTGCTCACCTCGCGCATCCCGGGATTGCCCTCCCGGGAGGAGCGCGATGGCTACGTCGTGCGGCGGGTCTTCACGGGCCGCCGCTCGAGCTTTCGGGCCAGCTTCTTGGCCATGGCGGGATACATCGTGGGAGCCTTGCCGGCCGCATTGCAGGAGATCAGGAGCTGGCGGCCGCAGGTGCTGCACGCCCACTTCGCGGTGCCGACCGGCGCGCTGGCCTTTGCGCTTTCGCGGCTGACGGGCGTCCCCTACCTGCTGACGGCGCACCTGGGAGACGTGCCCGGCGGTGTGCCGGAGAAGACCTGGCGATGGTTCCGCGCCGTCTACCCGCTGACGCCCCCCATCTGGCGCGCGGCGGCGGCTGTGGTGGCCGTGAGCGAATACACTCGAGGGTTGGCATTGAAACACTACTCGGTCCCCATCGAGGTCATCCCGAACGGCGTGCGGTTGCCTGAGGAGGGCGCGGGCTCCGTGGGCGATCCACCGCGCCTGATCTTCGCCGGCCGCTTCCAGCCCCAGAAGAACCTGCTCTTCCTGGCCGAAGCGCTGGGCCGTGTGGCGGACCTTCCCTGGCGCTGCACTATGTTCGGCGATGGGCCCACGCGCCCCGCCGTGGAGGCGCGCCTGCGGGAGTTGGGCCTGGCCGATCGGGTGGCCATGCCGGGCTGGGTGAGCGGCGAGAGCGTCTGGCAGGCGCTGGGCGAGAGCGATCTGCTGGTGATGCCCTCGCGATCGGAGGGTCTGCCTGTGGTGGGCGTACACGCGCTGGCGCGCGGGGTGGCCATCGCCGCCACACGCGCCGGCGGGCTGGCGGAACTGGTAGAGGACCGGGTGAACGGGCGCGTGTGCGACGTGGGCGATCAGGATGGATACGCGGCCGCGCTGCGCTGGTGTCTGGAGGATCGAGACCGTCTGGGAGCGCTCAAACGGGGCAGCCGCGAATTGGCTGCCCGCTACGACATACGCCGCGTGGCGCAGGCCTATGAGCGCGCCCTGATGAAGGCGGCGGAGGCGAGGTGAAGGCTCTGTCTTTCGACTTCCACGGGCTGGCAGGCCTACTTGTCGAGAGTGACGATCCCGAGGTGCTCTCCTTCTTCGGCCGCGAGTACGCATATCATCAGGGTGCTCCAGAACAGGGCGCACCGCTGGTGAGGCTGCGGTGGTCGTCAGCCGCGGAGCGGCGCGCGGCGCGCCCCTTCAGGTGGCACCGGCACAAGCTGCTGGCGCGCTGGCGCTACCGGATCGAATTGGGGGAAGATGGGGTCCTCATCGAGGCTGCGGGCAATCGGCTGTCCGTGCCCATGGTGCACCACATGCTTGTGCATCCGAGCCTGCGCTTTCTGGTGGGGCGGAAAGGCACCGTGCTGCTGCACGGCGCGGCGCTGGCCAGGAAGGGGCGCAGCCTGGTGCTCACCGGACGGGGTGGGGCGGGCAAGACCACCGCTTCCTCACTCTTGCTGGCCTACGGCTCGCCAGCGTGGGAATTGCACGCCGATGACTACGTGTTCGTGGGCCCCGGCCCCGAGTCGCATGCCTATCTGACGCGCGCGCATCTGTATCGAGATCTGCTGCGCTGGGTGCCCGCCGTCGCCGGACGCCTTTCGCGCCGGGAGCGCCTGGCGCTGGAGGTCTTCGGGCGCCTGCGGGCCTGGAGCCATGAGGGTCTGAAGTGGCCCGTGCGGGTGGGGGCGGAGCGCCTGTGGCCGGGGCGCGCCTACCAGGCGCAGGCGCTCCTGGCAGGCGTGCTGCTCCTGCGGCGCGCCCAGGTCCCCCACCCGATGCTCGAACCCATCGGCGAAGCGGACGACCCCGTTGGGGAATTGCTCGAGATGAACTTCTTCGAGGCGCGCCATTTCATTCGCCTGGTCGGGCGCGCGCCAACCCCTGCACCTTCAGGTTGGCTGGACGCGTGGCGGGCGCGCGAGCGGGAGGCGCTCGTGCAACTGCAGAGCCGGGTGCCTTTCCTGCAGCTGGTCTTGCCTGAAAAGGTCGCCTCGGGTCCGGAGCAGGGGCAGGCTCTGGCTGAGCTCCTGGAGGGGTTTGCCGAGAGGGGATCGCGTGTCGTCGCAGCCTGAGAAGCTCCTGGCCGGCTGGCCCGGCCGCCTGCGATTGATCGGGACCGTGCTCTCCATCGCCTTGCTGGCATTGCTGCTGGCCCGCCAGGACTGGCGTGCTCTGATGGCCAGCGCGCGTGCGCTCCCGGCGGGGACAATCGCTCTGGCGGTCCTCTTGATGTTCCTGGGGCAGCTCCTCAACACGGGGCGTTGGCTGGTCCTGCTGCGGGCGCAGCGGATCTTTATCTCCTACCCGCACGCGGCGCGCCTGGTCTTCGCTGGCCTCTTCGCCTCCAACTTCCTGCCCACCACGGTCGGGGGCGACGTCGTGCGCCTGGCGGGCGTGATGGCGGAAACGCCGAACCGTGCCGCCGGTGCGGCCACGGTGATCGTGGACCGCATCGTATCCATCTTCGGCATGCTGTTCGTGCTGCCTTTCAGTTGGCCGCTGGTGAAGGTCCTGCTGGTCGGGCGCGAGGTGTCCGCTTCGCTGGCCATGGCCGTCGGAGACGGTGGTTTGCGGCGGCGCCTGCGGCGTAGCGTCCGCCGGCTGGGCGACGCGCTCTCTCTCTGGGCCAGGCGGCCTTCGTCATTGTTCGTCTCCCTGCTGCTCTCGTGGCTTGGCGTTGCCTGCTACCTGGCCGGGGTGTGGGTCACCGCCCGCGGGCTGGACATCCCCGTATCCTATTGGGAGGTGGCGGGCGCCACGGGGCTCACCTATTTCATGACCCTGGTTCCCGTCTCCCTCAACGGCTACGGCGTTCGCGAGCTCGGCGTGCTGGCCTTCTATGTGCTGTTGGGCGCTCAGCCCGAGCAGGCTGCCGCGTTGGCTCTGGTGACGCGCGCCATGCTGCTGGGTGTGAGCCTGCCGGGCGCGCTCTGGTTGGGCGGCGTGCTGCGCCGGGCGGCTGCCGGGCCGGCTCAGATGATGGTGTCGGATGAGTAGCACGGAATTGTTGCAAAGATTGGCGGGACTGGCCTGGTTGGCCCTGCTGGCGCTGGCGGGCGTGGAACTCGCGACGCTGGCCAAAGCGTCGGGGGGCGGCCTGGGTTCTCTCTCGACGAAGTGGGCCTTTGCTCTGGGCCTCTACGCGCTGGCGGCGGGTCTGCTGGCCGTGCCGGGCCTGGCGCTGCTGGTGCGCCCGGAGACCGTCGTCGACGACTTCCTGGATCGGGTGGAGCGCGTCTTGCCGCGTGCAGGCGCGCTGCGATGGTGCCTGGTCGCGGCGGGCGTGGCGCTGCCGAGCCTGATCCTTTTGGGCCCCTGGGGCGCGCGCCTGACCGGCGTCTGGCCGCGCACACTGCTGGCGCTCTCGGCGGGGGTGGCCGTCGGCCTGGTCCTGCCGCAGACCGTGGGCAAACGTACGTTACGCCTGGCGCTGGGCCTGCTGCTCGTCGCCGCCTTCTTCGCCGTCGCCAAGCGCCTGGTGCTGGTCACCGATTATCCCTTCAAGCTCGGTTGGTCGGAGGGGAACCGCCTCTGGGATTACTCGCTCTATTTCGCACGCGACCGTTACGAATTCGCGAGTGGGTTTCGCTACCCCTCCTACCTGACTCCCGGCCGGCATGGGCTATGGGGCTTGGCCTTCTTGATCCCGGGTGCCGGCATCGCGCTCTTGCGCTTCTGGGATGCGGTCTTGTGGACGGTCCCCTACCTGCTGCTCGGCTTGGCCCTTTTCTCTCGCCGGCGCGTATCGCTGTCTCCGTGGGTGAGGTGGGGGTTTGCGTTGTGGGTCTTCCTCTTCCTGGCACAGGGACCCATCTACGCACCGCTGATCCTGAGCGCGGTGGTCGTAGCCTGGGGCTACGACCGGGCGCACCCCTGGCGCTCGCTGGCGCTGGTGGCGCTGGCGTGTTTCTACGCCGGCATCAGCCGCTGGACGTGGCTGCTCGCCCCGGCGCTCTGGGCGGCGCTTTGGGCGCTGCTCGATGAACCCGGCGCGAGGGCCTGGTGGCGGCGCCTGATGTGGCCGGCAGCCGTCGGGGTCTCCGGCCTGGTCGGTGCTCTCGGGTCACAGGCTTTCATGGACCTGGCTTTTCCGAGACCGGCGCCCGTCTACAGCACGGCCCTCAGCCAGGACCTGTTGTGGTACCGCCTGCTGCCCAACCCGACCTTCCCGATGGGTGTGCTTCCTGCCCTGGCTTTGGCCGTCGGCCCGCTGCTGGGGCTGCTGGCTCTGGCACACCTGCGCGGCATCCTGCGCTGGGACTGGCTCAAGCGCGCGGCGGTGGCCGCCGTGCTGTCTGCCTTTCTGGCCGCCGGCCTGGTGGCCAGCGTCAAGATCGGCGGCGGCAGCAATCTGCACAACCTGGACATGTTCCTGGTGAACCTGGTGTTCCTGGCGGCGTGGGTTGTCTGGGAGGTCGCAGGGAGCGGGGCATGGCGGCGGGCGCTGAGTCAGCCGCAGGTGCAGGGATTGTTGGCCCTGGCGCTGGTCATCCCCGTCTGGTGGGTAATGCGCAGCGGGAAGCCTTTGAAGCTCCCCCAGCCGGGGGTGGTTAAATCCTCCTTGCAGCAGGTCCGCGAGACGATTGAGGCCGCTGCCTCGAAGGGGGAGGTGCTGTTCATAGACCAACGGCAATTGTTGACCTTCGGGCAGGTGCGGGTGCCGCTGGTGATGGGATACGAACTCAAAGCGCTCACCAACTGGGCCATGATCGGTGATGCGGAATTGTTTGGATCCTTCTACCAGGATTTGAGGGACCACCGTTTCGCGATGATCGTCACCGGACACCTGCCAACGGAATTCAGGGGACGGGGCCATCCTTTCGGCGAAGAGGATGACGCCCAGGTGGAGTTGATCTATCTTCCGCTACTCAAATACTATGAGCCTATATATCGGAATGAGGGGGTAGGAATCTGGCTGCTGGCGCCCCGAGGTGCGCGTGAAGCAGGCCCCTCCGGGCCAGGCGTCACTGGGGAATGAGTCGATGGGACGAAGGCCCTTGAGCCGGTTCAACGCCATGCGTCATTCCGTCACTATGGCGCCAGGGGCCCGGTGGCTCCTGGGAGCGCTGCTCATCGGCCTGTCGGTAGGCCTCGGGCTCTGGGAATTGCAGCGTGCCGGCCGGCTTTCGGTCGGATGGATGGCAATACTGCTCGCTGCCGGCGGTACTGCAGGGATGGTGCTTCCCTCTGGGGGCCTCTCCCGCACGGAGAAGCTCTATCTGGGCGTTCTCTTGCTCGCCGCTCTTCTGTTCACCGGAACCCAACTCACCCGGGTCACGGACTACCCGTTCTCGCTGACGTGGTCTGAGGGGGAACACCTGTGGAGTGCTTCGCTGTTCTTCAGATCGTCGGGTGGCGGGGGCCAAGGCGATGTGATCATCCCCAATTACGTGACGCCAGGGCTATATGGTCTCTGGGGGATGGTATTCCTCTTGCCCGATCCGGGCCTGTGGGTAGCCAGATTATGGGTGTCGCTGACCTGGATCCTTCCCGCGGCACTTCTGGCATTGCTGTTGGTGCATCGCGCCGGTGTTGGAGGGAGATGGAAGCGCTTCCTGCAGGCATTGTGGGTTTTCCTTTTCCTTTCGCAGGGCCCTATCTATCCGCCCCTCTTGCTCGCGGCCGTGATCGTGGCGCTCTGGGCGACGCCGTCGCGCAAGTTGCGTTCCCTCGGTGCCAGTTTCGCCGCCAGCTTCTACGCCGGTCTGAGCCGATGGACCTGGATGTTCATTCCCGCTGCGTGGGCCGTGCTGCTCATGCTTCCCGGGCGCGAATCGGCAGGGGAAGCGGGAACCAGCGCGGCGAGGCCGCACCCCGTCTCGCAATACCTGCTTGTGCTCGTGGGCGGCTTTGCCGGTGGCCTGCTCTCGATTTGGGTGAGTGTGCAATTGACCGGCAGGCCCCCCCTCGTTTATCTCGGCTCCGTGCAGCATCCCCTCTTGTGGTACCGCCTCCTGCCCAACCCGACATTCCCTCCGGGCATCTTGCTTGGCTTGCTGATCACAACAGGCCCCATCATGCTGGCGCTTGCGGGAGGGGCGTTTCGCAATGGCGTTCCAGGTTTGCTGGCGCAGCGGGCTTTTGCCGCGCTTGTTCTGGCGTTGAGCCTGCTCGTCGGCTTGGTGGTGAGCGTGAAGATCGGCGGCGGCTCCAACCTGCACAATCTGGATATGTACCTGGTGACGCTGGTTGTGCTGATGGCGGCCCGGGGTTGGCCTGGACTCCTCACTGAAAAGGGAGACGCGCCGACGCGCCGAGGTCTTCCTATTGTACTCCGCCACCTGATCCTCCTTTTGCCCGCAGTATGGATCCTGTTCTGGGCCCGGCCCTTCAGGATCACGGATGGCGAGCGTGCTCAAGATGCTCTGAAGAAGACCATCGCGCTGATCCAGTCGGCAGCGAAGGGAGGCGAAGTGCTCTTCCTGGATCAGCGTCAGATGCTGGCTTTTGGAATGGTGGACGTCCCTTCCGTCGATGAGTATGAACTGGTCGAGGTCATGGACCACGCCATGGCTGAAGATGAGGTTTTCTTTACGAAGTTCTATCGCGACCTGCGGAATCAGCGCTTTGCGGCGATTGTCAGCGATCCCCTGCCCATTGTGTGGAAGGGGGAAGGCCGCGCGTTTGGTGAGGAAAACGATGCCTGGGTCAGGTATGTCTCCGAGCCCATTTTGCAGTGGTATGCGCCGGCCCTCGAGTTGGAAGATCAAGGCGTGTGGGTTCTCCTGCCGCGAGAGTGACGAGCATGGCCCCTTTGGATTACATTCTTTTACGCTTGGTGCGCAGACTGCTCCCGCCGCGCGTCCTTCGGGGCGTGCTCAAGTTGGGGGTAGGCATTTGCCCTGGTCTTGAGACGCGCCAGCCCGAAGTCGCTGCTCGGCGTTATCAGGAGGCGCTGCGTGCCAAAGGGCGCTCGCTCGAAGGGCTGGATATCCTGGTCTTGGGTTATGGGGGGTGCTTTGGATTGGCCCTAGAGCTTCTACGCGGCGGTGCGCACCATATCGTCCTGCTGGATCCCTACGCGGTGCCTGACGAGGCAGCCAATCGCACTCTAATCTCTCGCGCCGGGCCCTATCTTGAAATGCGAGAGGGTCGTGTCGTGCCAGCCCCGCGTTGGATTACGCTGATCCACGATCGAATCGAGCATTATACCCAGCACGGCGGCCGACCGGTGGACCTGGTGCTCTCATCGTCGGTTCTGGAACACCTGGAAGACCCTGAAGCGGTCACGGCCGCCCTGGTGGACATTACGAAGCCCACGGGCTATCACCTCCATTATGTTGACCTGCGGGATCACTTCTTCAGGTATCCTTTTGAGATGCTGACCTTCTCTGAGGACACATGGAGGCGATACCTCAATCCCCCGAGCAACCTCAATCGATGGCGCCTATGGGAGTATGAGGAACTGTTCCGCCGCCACTTCGTGCAGGTGTTGTGCGAGGTAGTCGAACGCGACGTGCCAGCCTTCCGCCGCGCGCGCACGAGGATTCGCCCGCAGTTTCTGTGTGGGGATGATGCAATCGACGCTGCCACGCGCCTTCTTGTCCATGCGTGGGAGAAGCGGGTTTGATAGGTCGATGGGGAGTTTCTGTCAGGCGCCGCTGGGGCAATGGCTCCACTGAAAGAGGGATGTCAGCCTCTCCCCTGGGTCGAAGGCGTGGCAGCGCTCACGTCCATCAGGATGTGGTCGAGGATGAGAACGGGGATGATCCACAGAGCGAGGCGCAAGAGAAGCACCCCGGCCATCGCGTGCCGTATCATGCCCACCGAGTCTCCATGGTAGCTCGCGAAGAGGATGACCAGGGCAACGCCAACCATCCATGCGCCGGTCCAGGCATCTGCGAAGGCGAGCGGATTGCGGTTTCGCCAGGCGATGCACAAGAGGATGGCCAGCAGCAGGATGTCTGCCGCCACAATGGCGCTGGAGGTGGCGTGGAGCAGGTCACCATGGGGAATCAGGCGTGGGGCGCTGACCTGCGACTTCGGGAGGAAGTAGGGCTGCCGGTTCTCGGAGAACAGGAATTCGAGATCCCGATTGAAGCTGCCGAATGCCCAGATCGGGTACTCTGCGATAGAGCGCACGTAGGTCTTGAGACCAGCGGCCCGCACCCACTGCATGAACTCGGGATGGGCGTAGAAGAGGCGTGCGTTCCCCCGGCTTTCCTGGAGGGCGAGCAGTTCTTCGGAAATAGGCATGCCGCGGTCCTCGAAAAAAGCCACGCGGTCGGGGAAGGGAAACACCCGGTTGGTGAGGTTGTTGAAGAAAGGAATGACCCAGCGCTCGCTGCGTTGCAGCGAGGTACTGTGAATCCAGAACAGGCCGAGGGTGACTGCGAGAGCAATGAGCAAAGTGCGCTTGAGTGCTCGAGGATGTGCTCGCAGTGCAAGGAGGGCGGCAGCCAGCAAGGCAGCCGTCACCGGCAGGGCATGCGCGTTGGCGTCGCGCGTGAACACCCACATGGAAAAAGTACTCGCCCAGGCGACCCATAGAGCGGTGGCCGCGGGCTCCTTCGGCGATCCTTTGCGAGCTACCCGTCTGGCGAGGAGGATGGTAAGGGCAAGCAGCAGGGCGAAGAGGGAGAAAGAGAGCGATTCCGACATCAGCACCGAGTCCCACTCGACGAGCGGAGGGTTGAAAGCAAACGCGAGGGTGAAGGCGGGTGCCATGAGCCTGGGGAGGGGGTGACGCATGCTCGTCCCCAGCACAAGTGCCAGGATCGTCCATGTGGTGATGCTTATGGCTTTCTGTGCGACGGCAATGCGAGAGACCTCGGGCTGGATTTCCGGTTGCCTTTTGCCCGCGGCTGCAGGCTCGCTGATCGCTGTCAGGGAGAAGCTCTCGTCATCCAGGAGTAGCTTGTAAAGGAGAGCCGGAATGGGCGGCCGGACGGAGGTCCAGAAATCCAGGGAGAGCAGGGGGAGGCTGGAAGCGCGGATGAACTTCGAGGTGTCCGCTGTAGCGAGGGAGAGGCGAAGGTCTCCATAGACTGACAGGCGAATGGCAACGGCGAGGATGATCAGGATGGCGAGCGTAAAGTTCGACCATCGCTTGTGCCGTCTAGTCGTGTCGACGGATTCTCCTATGGCGCTCACTTGGCATGATCCCCATTGTGGAGACGCGACTCCGCTATTGCGGATGGGACGCGGTGCTGTTGTCAAGGATGGTTTCTTGCAGTCATCGGAGTCTGGTGCTTTCAGCTTCTCCAGCCATGCCGGGCGGGTGAGGAGATGAACGCTCGCAAGCCTTTCCAGGGGTGTTGTCTCGGGAAGCAGCGCCTCGGAGCGAGCATCCGATGCGGAGTGCTGATCGATCGCCGAAACAGGTTGACCTGGATGGATGATGGGTTATAATTCAGCACCTGAATTTTGGAGCCCATTATGGATGGCGAAACATTGCGAGAGCTGAGTCTGCTGGAGGAGATCGAGCGCGATCCGGACACGACTCAGGCTACCCTGGCCGCCAGGCTGGGCGTGGCCGTGGGGACGGTGAACTGGCATATAAAGCGCCTGATTGCCAAGGGGTACGTCAAGGTCAAGCGTGCTGAGCGCCGCAAGCTGCGCTACATCATCACCCCGGAGGGCATTGCGCTGCGCGCCCGGCTGACCATGGCATACGTCGAGAACTCGCTGGCACTCTATCGCGCCACGCGACAACAGGCGCGACGTGCGCTAGCGACCGCGCGCGAGCACGGCTACGACGCCGTCCACATCAAGGGGGCGGGTGACATCGCCGATATTTGCCGTCTGACCTGTCTCGAGCAGGGAGTGCCCGTGGTGGAGGATGGCGGGGATGGGCGCGTGGCGGTCCTGGAGATCGAGGGCCGCGAGGTGAGATTGCTGGAGCCGGAGGTCTCGTGAGCGCGCCATATGGCCAGCGGCCCAGGCACGTGGTAGTCACCGGTGGGGCCGGATACATAGGTTCGCGTCTGGTGGGAGCTCTGTTGCGTCGCGGCGATCGGGTGACCGTGGTCGACCGGCTGCTCTTCGGCGGCGAGTCGCTGCTGGGCTTAGTGGGTCAGCCAGGCTTCTCCTTCGCCCGGGCCGACGTTGGCGAGGCTGGGGCGCTCAAGGCTGCGGTCTCACAGGCCCTGCGCGATGATCGATCGCGTCCGGATGCTTTCGTGCATCTGGCGGCTTTGGTGGGATTCCCCGCGTGCCAGGAGCTGGATCGAGACCTGGTGTGGCGCACGAACGTGGAGGCCGCCAGGTGGGCGGTGGACCTGGCAGAGAGCCTGGGCGCAGGGCGCTTCATCCTGGCCTCCACCTGCAGCGTCTACGGCGCGGCGAAGACGAGCGCGCTCTTGAGCGAGGATTCCCCGCTGAATCCGCAGTCCCTCTACGCCGAGAGCAAAATCGCCGCCGAGCAGGCGGTCCTGCAGGCGGCCCAGGGGGGGACATGTGCGCCGCTGGTCTTCCGCCTGGCCACCCTCTACGGCCCCTCGCCGCGCATGCGATTCGACCTGCTCGTGAACCAGTTCACCATGCAGGCGCTGACGCAGCGCGAGCTGGTCGTCTATGAAGGTCAATTGACGCGCACCTTCCTGCACGTGGGCGAGGCCGTGCGCGGCTTCCTGGCCGCCCTCGACGCCCCGCTGGAGACGATCCATGGTCGGATCCTCAACCTGGGGCATGAGTCCGGCAACCTGACCAAGATCCAGGTGGCGGAGAGGATCCGCCGGGTCCTGCCGCAGGTACACGTGCGGGACGAAGCCCTGCGCTTCGACGGGGACATGCGCGATATGCGTGTGTCATACCGAAAGGTGCGTGAGGTGCTGGGCTTCGAGCCGGAAGCGGGGATCGACGATGGCATCCGCCAGGTCTTGGGCTTGCTCCGCAGCGGCCTTTTGGAGGATCCGACGGACCTGAAATACCGCAACGCGGCTTCGCCGATGGCCCGCGTGCGAACGGAGGGAGTGATCGATGGATGAGACAGCCGCTGGGAAGGGCTTTTGGGCTGATCGCCGCGTGTGTGTGACGGGGGGCGGCGGCTTTCTCGGTTCCTATGTCGTCGAGGGCCTGCGCCGGCGCGGCGCGCGCCAGGTCTTCGTGCCGCGCAAGAAGGACTACGATCTGGTGCAGCACGATGATGTGGTGCGCATGCTGGCCGAGGCGCGTCCCGACATCGTGATCCACCTGGCGGCCAATGTAGGTGGCATCGGCGCCAACCGGGCCCACCCGGCGGAGTTCTTCTACGACAACCTGATGATGGGCGTACAACTGCTGCACGAGTCCAGGAAAGCCGGCGTGGAGAAGTTCGTCGCCATCGGCACGGTGTGCTCCTATCCCAAGTTCACCCCGGTGCCCTTCAAGGAGGAGGCCCTCTGGGATGGTTATCCGGAAGAGACCAATGCGCCCTATGGTCTGGCCAAGAAGATGATGCTCGTGCAGTCCCAGGCCTATCGCGAGCAGTATGGCTTCAACTCGATCTTTCTCATTCCGGTGAACCTCTACGGCCCCAGGGACAACTTCGACCTGGAGACCTCTCATGTGATTCCGGCCCTGGTCCGCAAGTGCATCGAGGCTCAGCAGCGCGGCGAGCGCCAGGTGGTGGTCTGGGGCGACGGCTCTCCAACGCGCGAATTCCTCTACGCCGCCGACGCTGCGGAAGGGATCCTGCTCGCTGCCGAGCGCTACAACGCCAGCGCCCCGGTCAATCTGGGCTCGGGGCGGGAGATCAGCATCAAGGACCTGGCGGAAACCATCGTCCGGCTGACGGGCTTTGAGGGAGAACTGGTGTGGGACACCAGCAGGCCAAACGGGCAGCCGCGACGGGCGCTGGACACCAGCAAGGCCGAGCGACTCTTTGGCTTTCGCGCCCGGACCAGCCTTGAGGATGGGCTGCGGGCGACCATCGACTGGTACCGCGAGCATCACTCGGATCTGGCGCCCGAGGAGCACCCTGCATGAGCGCAACGGCGGAGAAGAAGCCCCCACGGTCGCTGGTGACCGTGCTTCGGCCGACGCGCGGCTGGGGCGGCGTCAACCTGGCAGAGCTGTGGCGCTATCGCGAATTGGTCTATTTCTTGATCTGGCGCGACGTCAAGGTGCGCTACAAGCAGACGCTGCTGGGCGCGGCGTGGGCTATCCTGAAACCCTTCTTCAGCATGGTGGTCTTCGCGCTGGTCTTCGGCCGGCTGGCCAAGATCCCGACCGACGGCGCACCGGCGCCCATTTTCTACTTCGCCGGCCTGCTGCCCTGGGTTTTCTTCCAGGACGGCGTGACGAAGGCTGGCGGCAGCCTGGTATCCGGCCGCAACCTGATCACCAAGGTCTATTTCCCGCGTCTGGCCATTCCCCTGGCCTCGGTGGTGGCCGGGTTGGTGGATTTCGCGCTGGCCTTCCTCGTGCTGCTGGCCATGATGGCCTACTACGGCGTGGCCCTGACCGGAGCGGGCTGGACGCTGCCGCTGTTCTTGCTGCTGGCCATGGCGACGGCCCTGGGCGTCGGGCTCTGGCTGGGGGCGCTCAACGTGGCTTACCGCGACGTGGGCTATGTGACCCCTTTCCTGGTCCAGGCCTGGCTGTATGCCTCGCCGGTGGCCTACTCGGCCACCCTGATCCCAGAGGGCACCTGGCGTCTGCTCTATGGCCTCAACCCCATGGCGGGGGTGGTGCAGGGTTTCCGCTGGGCCATCCTGGGGACGGGGGCGCCCTCCTGGGAGTTCCTGGGGCTCTCGTCGTTGGTCTCTCTGGTCCTGCTCATCAGCGGCGCCCTCTACTTCCGGCGTATGGAGCGGACCTTTGCGGATGTGGTTTGATGACTGACATCGCCATTCGAGTCGAAGATCTGGGCAAGCGCTATCGCATCGGCGAGGGCTTCGGGGCCTATTCGACGCTGCGCGATCGCATCGGGGACCTCTTCGCTGCGCCGGTGCGCCGGCTGCGCCGGCGGCGGGGCATGGAAGCCGGCGACCCCCACCCACCGTCCGCCGTCCGCGGTCCTGAGCACATCTGGGCGCTGCGGCACATTTCCTTCGACGTCGAGCGGGGGCAGGTGTTGGGCATCATCGGGCGCAACGGCGCCGGCAAGAGCACCCTGCTCAAGCTGCTCTCACGCGTCACCGAGCCCACCGAAGGTCGGGCGGAGATATACGGCCGGGTGGGATCGCTGCTGGAAGTAGGCACCGGCTTTCATCCTGAGCTCACGGGCCGCGAGAACATCTACCTGAACGGCGCCATCCTGGGCATGCGGCGCGCCGAGATCGAGCGCAAGTTCGACGAGATCGTGGGCTTCGCCGAGGTGGAGAAGTTCATCGATACGCCCGTCAAGCGCTATTCCAGTGGGATGTATTTGCGGCTGGCTTTCGCGGTGGCGGCGCACCTGGAGCCGGAGATTCTGGTGGTGGATGAGGTGCTGGCTGTGGGCGATGCCGAATTCCAGCGTAAGTGCCTGGGCAAGATGAGCGACGTCGCGCAGCAGGGGCGCACGGTGCTCTTCGTGAGTCACAACATGTCCGCCATCCTGCGGCTTACCCAGGAGACTCTGGTGCTCGATGGCGGGCGCCTGGTCTTGCGTGCCCCCAGCGCGCAGGCCGTGGATCATTACCTGACCTCGGGTCTGGCCCAGACCGGTGAGCGGCGCTGGGACCCCGAGGATGGCAAGGTGGCGGCGGCGGCTCCCTTCCGCCCGGTTGCCCTGCGTGTGTTGGATCACGAGGGTCGGCTGAGCGGCCAGGTGGCGGCGGTAGATGGTTTCCAGGTTGAGTTCGAATACGAGTTGCTGGAGGACATCACCGGCTTGCGCGTGGGGATCTACCTGGGCACAAGCCGCGGCGAACCCTTGTTCACCTCCTTCGACACCGATGACCCCGAGGCCTTTGAGCGCCACACCCTGCGGCGCGCCGGCCGTTATGTCAGCCGCTGTCGGGTTCCGGGCAAATTGTTGAACGGCGGGCGATTCCTGCTGGGGGTCAACGCCAGCTCCTACCGCATCCGTTCCTACTTCACCGACGAACACGCGCTGGCCTTCACGGTGGACGCGACGGGAGCGCCCGGCAGCCATTGGCCGGAGCACCGGCGGGGCCCCTTCCGCCCGGCCCTGGCCTGGGAGATCGCGGAGGCGGTGCAATGAACGGCTCGCGCATCACCCATTGGATAAAGGAGACCGTGGGCCGTTTGCCCGGTACGGCTGAGGCCTATCAGCGCTGGATCGTCAGGGACAGGCACCCGACTACCGGGTATGCCATGGATCAATTGGTGCGAGACCTGCCAGAGTGGGTGGAGCATGTCCGGGAAGCTCGATCACGAGACGGGGTTTCAGAGCCGCGCAGAGTTCTCGTCTTCGCGTATCGGCAGACCTGGTTCGAATACGCGACGGCTCTGAGCCTGTTGTTGGCCGGCGTTGGGCATCATGTGGACCTGGCGTTTCTGCCTTATCGGCGGTGGTTTGAGACAGTGTCGGATTTCGACGTGCGTCGGCAACAAAGCTATATCCGCGAGGTTCTGGCCCCACTCGGGGACCTGGTGCACGTGCAGAACCTGCTGCGCCTCAAGCGCAAGGCACTCCCCCCCACGTGGAGAGGCGAGATCGAGAAACAAAGCCTGCTGGATGTCCAGTACATCCTTCAGCGTGAGGACGTGGATCCAGGGTTGGATGGCGAAGCAGGGGGCCTATATCGCTTTCGTTTGCGGCGCAACCTTCATGTGGCCGAGGCAGCGCATTCGCTTCTCACGGAGCGATCGCATGACGTGGTTATGATCCCAAATGGGAGTGTGCTGGAATTCGGCGCCTTCTATCGCATCGCCCGCAAACTGGGTGTCCACACCGTGACCTTCGAATTCGGCGAACAGCGCGAGCGGATGTGGCTGGCCCAGAACGACGAGGTGATGCGCCTCGATACCCGGGATTTATGGCGGGCGCGTGGCGAGTTACCCCTCAGCGAGTCGGAGTTGAGCGCGCTTCGCTCTCTTTACGCAGCCCGGCGTGGGGCGCAGATTTGGGAGAACTTCCGTCGTCGCTGGCAGGCTCAGGAGAGCCAGGGTGCACAGGCCGCCCGTCGGGAACTGGGCCTGGACCCGGGGAAGCCGGTGGTTCTGATTTGCACCAATGTGGTGGGAGACAGCCTGGCGCTCAATCGACAGGTGTTTACGGAAGGTATGGCCGACTGGCTGATGGGCGCTGTTCGCCACCTGGCGAAGCGTTCCGATGTCGAGATCCTGGTGAGAGTCCATCCGGGGGAGCTGCTTGGAGCGGGTCATCCCTCAGTGGAGATCGTGCGCGGTGCGCTGCCCGAACTGCCTTCTCACGTCCATATCATCCCACCGGAGTCGGAGATCAACACTTACGACCTGATCGAGCTGGCACACCTGGGCATGGTGTACACCACGACGGTGGGCCTGGAGATGGTGATGAGCGGCGTGCCGGTTGTAGTCGCCGGCGCGACGCATTATCGAGGCAAAGGCTTCACGCATGATCCCGAGTCGTGGGACGAATTCGGCGGCGCTGTGGACGGTCTGCTGAGCCGGCCTCTGGGGCAGAGGCTGCCTCAGGAACAGGTAGAGCTTGCGTGGCGCTATGCCTACCGATTCTTCTTTGAATACCCCTTCCCCTTTCCCTGGCACCTGGTTGATTTCTGGGAGGATGTCCGCAACCGATCGCTGGGAGATCTGCTTTCGCCAGGGGGCCTCGTCCCATATGCTCGGACGATCAAGGCCTTGTTGGGGGACCCTGTCGACTGGAGCAATCCGACGGAACCTGTGGCTGACGCGATCTCAGGTATGTGCTCATGAGCCAAAGAGGACAAGACGTAAAGCGCACGGTGCAGGCCTTCTATGACTCTGTGGGGTGGAAAGAGCTATCTGAGGGGATCTATCAAAACGCGCGCTTTGAGGATCTTCGCCCGGTATCCAGGGAGTACATCCACCGCTGCCACATGCGCGTCAAGCGACATATTCCCTCAAGAGGGCGCTATCTTCTGGACGCTGGCTCGGGTCCCATTCAGTACCCCGAGTACCTCGAGTACTCGCAGGGGTATTGCTATCGCGTTTGCCTGGACATTTCGCATCGCGCTTTGCTGGAAGCGCGAAAACGGATCGATGGCCACGGTCTCTTCGTCGTCGGGGACATCGCTCATCTCCCCTTCAAGGAGGGGGCTTTTGACGGCTTGGTTTCCTTGCACACGGTCCACCACCTTCCGGCGCAGGAACAGCCCGGGGCGTTCTCGGAATTCCTGCGCGTGCTCAGGGCTGGCGGGCAGGCTGCCGTCGTCTACAGCTGGGGAAAGGCCGCGCCATGGATGCGTCGGGCGCGTCCGCTGATGCGCGCCATCGAGCGTTTCAGAGCGCGAGCGGGGCACAACCCTGAACAGGAACTGCAGGAGAATCTGCCCATCGAGAAACTGACGCCTGAAGCCGCCGCTTTGCTGAACGCTGGCGGCAGCTTCACACACCACAACCCTCCGGATTGGGTGCGGGCGCAATTGTCCTGGTTGCCCGGGCTGGAGATGCGCGTGTGGCGCAGCGTGAGTCCGGCTTTTCTGAGGGCCTTTATCCACAGCAGATTGCTCGGGCGTTATTGGCTCAAACTGCTCTATCGACTCGAAGAAATCGCACCTCATTTCTTCGCACGCGTGGGTCAATATCCCATGATCCTCTTTCAGAAACCGGCGCAGGATGTCGGGGAAGGTGATGCTTGATGGACTGGGAAGACAAGGTCGTTCTGGTCACCGGCGGCACGGGCTCCTTCGGACGCAAGTTCGTCGAGGTCATGCTGCACGACTACCACCCGGCGAAGCTCATCGTCTTCAGCCGGGACGAACTGAAGCAGCACGAGATGCGCGAGGCCGGTTTCACGCATCCCAGCCTGCGCTATTTCATCGGCGACGTGCGTGATCGCCTGCGCCTGCGGCGGGCCATGAGGGGTGTTGATATCGTGGTGCATGCCGCGGCGCTGAAACAGGTGCCGGCCTGCGAGTACAACCCCATCGAAGCCATCATGACCAACATCATGGGCGGGCGCAACGTCGTCGAGGCGGCGCTGGACATGGAGGTCGAGCGGGTGATGGCCCTGAGCACGGATAAGGCCGTCAACCCCATCAACCTGTACGGCGCCACCAAGCTGGCGGCGGAGAAACTCTTCGTGCAGTCCAATGCCTATGCCGGCGCCACCGGCACGCGTTTCTCCTGTGTGCGCTACGGAAATGTGTTGGGCAGCCGGGGGAGCGTGGTGCCCGTCTTCCTGCGCCAGCGCGAGCGGGGTACCATCACCATCACTGACGAGCGCATGACCCGCTTCTGGCTCTCCCTGGAACAGGGCGTGCGCTTTACCATCCGCTGTATCGAGCAGATGCAGGGTGGGGAGGTCTTTGTGCCCAAGATCCCCAGCATGCGTGTGGTGGACCTGGCCAATGCCATCGCGCCTGACTGTGAGATCAAGTACATCGGCATCCGTCCCGGCGAGAAGCTGCACGAGGTGCTCGTGTCTGAGGACGAGGCCCGCCATACCATCGAGCTGGAGGACATGTTCGTCGTCGAGCCTTCGGGCGCCCTGTGGTTCGGCCACGGCTGGCGCCAGCAGGGGAAGTCGCTTCCCGAGGGCTTCCGCTATGCCAGTGACAACAATGACGTCTGGCTGAGCGTGGAGGAGATCCGGGCAATGATCGCGCCTTTCGAGGGGCCGGCGCACAGCGAGCGGCTGCCGGAAGATGGCTAAGGTCCTGATCACCGGCGCGAGCGGACTGCTGGGTGCCAACCTGGTGCTGGACGCGGCACAGGGGCATCAGGTGGTGGCCGTATACCACCGACATCCCATCGATCTCGCGGGAGTGGAGGCGCTGCGCGCCGATCTGAGCCGGCCCGGTGTCGCCCAACGCCTGATCAGCGCCGCCGATCCCGACTGGGTGGTCCACTGCGCTGCGGCCACCAACGTCGACGCTTGTGAACGCGACCCCGAGACGGCTTTCCGCCTCAACCGCGACATGGCGGCCTATGTGGCCGAGGCCGCCTGGGATGCGCGCGCGCGGCTGATCCACGTCTCGACAGATGCCGTCTTCGACGGGGAGCGCGGCGGGTACGTCGAAGAGGATGATGCGAACCCCGCCACCGTCTATGGTCGCAGCAAGCTGGCCGGCGAGCAGGCCGTGCTTCAGGCCCATCCTGAAGCGGCTGTGGTGAGGACCAACATCTTCGGCTGGAACGCGCAGCCCAAGCGCGGGCTGGCCGAATGGTTTCTGGCGAACCTGGAGGCGGGCCAGAGCTGCACGGGGTTCACCGACGTGCGCATCTCGCCCATTCTGGTCAACGATCTGGGCGACCTGATGTTCGAGATGCTCAGGCGGGGTGTGGGCGGTGTCTTCCATGCCGGGGGAGGCGAGTGCCTGAGCAAGTACGAGATGGGCGTGCGCCTGGCGAAGGCTTTCGGCCTGAATCCCGAACTCATCCGCCCTGGCTCGGTGGCGCAGGCCGATCTGGTCGCGCCGCGCGGCAGGCGACTCTGCCTGGACAGCGGGAAGCTCGCCGTCATCCTGGGTGTGGAGCTTCCCGCGTTCGAGGACGGCCTGCGGCGCTTTCGCCTGCAGCGCGAAGAGGGCTACAGAGAACGGCTGAGAGCCTTGACGAGGAGGGAGCCATGACCAGGGAGATCAAGATCGGGGAGCGCTGGGTCGGCGGAGACCACCCGACGTATTTCATCGCCGACATCGCCGCCAACCACGACGGAGATCTGGAGCGGGCCAAGATGCTCATCCACCTGGCCGCTGAAGCCGGGGCGGACGCGGCCAAGTTCCAGAACTTCCGCGCCCCCAAGATCGTCAGCGACTACGGCTTCAAGGCCATGGGCCAGCAAGTCTCGCATCAATCCAAGTGGAAGAAATCGGTCTTCGAGGTGTACGCAGAGGCCTCCATCCCCTTTGACTGGACGCCCGTCTTGAAAGAAGCGTGCGACGAGGCCGGCATTCACTATTTCTCCTCGCCCTATGATTTCGATGCGGTGGACATGCTGGAACCCTACGTGCCGGCCTTCAAGATCGGCTCGGGCGACATCACCTGGCTGGAGATCATCCGCTACATGGCCGGCAAGGGCAAGCCGGTGCTGCTGGCCACGGGGGCTTCCGACATCGGCGACGTGCAGCGCGCCGTCGGCGCCGTCCTGGAACTGAACCCCGATCTCGTCCTAATGCAGTGCAACACCAATTACACTGCCAGCCTGGAGAACTTCGACCACATCCACCTGAACGTGCTCAGGACCTACGGCACCATGTATCCGCAGGTTATCCTGGGGCTCTCCGATCATACTCCGGGGCATGCCACCGTGCTGGGCGCCGTGGCCCTGGGGGCGCGCGTGGTGGAGAAGCACTTCACCGACGATAGGGGCCGCGAGGGTCCCGACCATCCCTTCTCCATGGATCCCGCCTCCTGGCGCGACATGGTGGAGCGCACGCGCGAGCTGGAGCGGGCGCTGGGGTCGCCGGAGAAACGCGTCGTGGAGAATGAGAAGGCGACGGTGATCGTCCAGCGCCGCTGCCTGCGGGCGGCGCGCGAGATCAAGGCCGGTGAAGTGCTGACACGCGACATGATCGAGGTGCTGCGTCCGGCCACGCCGGGGGCCATCATGCCCTACGAGATCGACACCGTCGTCGGCACGCGCGCCCTGGCGGATATCGAATCCGGACAGGAGCTGCGCTGGACGATGTTGGGCGCCTAGCGGCCCAGCCTCCCGTCGGGCCTGCGCGCCGACACCGGGGGCCTTCGCTCTGGGCGGTCCGTCGTCGTAGAAAGCGAGACTCAAAGCCAGTGCGTGTGCTGTATTTCTCGCGCGATTACACCTCTCACGACCACCGTTTCCTGGCGGCGTTGACGGGCGCCGGACACCAGGTCCATTACCTGCGTCTGGAGACCGGTGGTGCCCGCGAGGACCGGCCCTTGCCCGCGGGGGTTCAGGCGCTGGCCTGGCGGGATGCGGCGCGCCCTTTTCGCTGGTGGGACTGGCCGGGGCTGCTGGCCGGCGTGCGGCGATTGCTACAGCAGGTGCAGCCCGACCTGGTCCACGCCGGGCCCATCCAAAGCTGCGCCTTCCCGGTGGCCGCGGCGGGCTTCCGGCCCCTGATCGCCATGTCCTGGGGGTCGGACCTGCTCGTGGGGGCGCGCCGGGGTTTGGGACGCTGGCTGGCGCGTTACGCCCTCCGGCGCGCGAGCCTGACCTTCGCCGATTGTGAGACTGTGAAGCAGAAAGGGATGGAACTGGGCGTGCCGCAGGATCGCATCGTGGTCTTTCCCTGGGGTGTCGATCTGGCGCACTTCGCCCCCGGCGAGGCCGCTGACCTGCGGGAGCGGCTGGGCTGGGAGCGGGCTTTCGTCGTGCTTTCGACGCGCACCATGGAGAGGCTCTACGGCGTTGATGTGCTGGTGGAAGGATTCATCCGTGCCGCGCGCGCCAACCCCGACCTGCGCCTGCTGCTTCTGGGAGAGGGGAGCCTGCGCCGCCGGCTGGAGGCGGAACTTGAGACCGCCGGGATGAAGGATCGCGCCCGCTTCGCCGGCCAGGTGGGATTCGATAGCCTCCCCGCCTATTTCCGGGCGGCAAATCTGTACGTGAGCGCCTCCCACAGCGACGGCAGCTCCATCTCGCTGTTGGAGGCCATGGCCTGTGGACTGCCGGCGCTGGTCTCCGACATCCCCGCCAACCGGGAATGGGTGCAGCCCGGGGAGAACGGCTGGCTGTTCGCGGACGGCGACCCAGCGGCGCTGGCTGAAGGCCTGCTGCAGGCGGCGGAGGCAGGAGCGGCATTGCGGGCGATGGGGAAGCGGGCCCGCGCCGTCGCCGAGGCGCGCGCCGATTGGCCGCGCAACGCGGCGCGCATGCTGCAGGCCTATCAGCAGGCGGTAGCTCTGGAAGGGGGTGAAGCGCGATGAGCGTAGCACCGCGTGTGGTCGGCATCGTGCAGGCGCGCATGGGCTCCACGCGTCTGCCGGGAAAGGTGCTGGCCGATGTGGCCGGACAGCCCATGCTGGTGCGCGTGGTGGAGCGCGCCCACCAGGCCCGCTGGCTGCACGCGGTGGTGGTGGCGACGACGACGGAACCGGCGGATCAGGCCATCGTCGATCTGTGCGCGGCGCGCGGCTACCTGTGTTTCCGCGGCCATCCTGCCGACGTGCTCGATCGTTACTACCGCGCCGCGCGGGTGCATGAGGCCGAAGTGGTTGTGCGCCTGACGGCCGATTGCCCGCTGCTTGATCCGGCGCTGGTCGATCGCACGGTGAGCGCCTTTCTGCAGGCCGACCCGCCGGCCGATTACGCCGCCAATCGCATGCCCGAGGGTCGCACCTATCCCATCGGCCTGGACACGGAGGTCTTCACGATGCAGGCCCTGCAGGTGGCCTGGCGCGAGGCCCGGGAGAGCT
>JAJRUD010000124.1 GCA_024277995.1 Chloroflexota bacterium | reverse complement strand
CTCGACCCGCTTGATGGAGTCGATGCCCAGGTCCGTGTCCAGGGACATGCCCATGTCCAGCATCTCCGCAGGGTAGCCGGTCTTCTCGGTGACCACGGCGAGCATGATGGCGTGCAGGTCCCGGGCCGGCGTGGCCGGCTGGGTCACCGGTGTGGGCGCCGCAGGTGCGGTCCCCAGTTGGGCGTCCATGTATTCTACGATCTCGCCCAGGGTGTTGAGGCTGGCCATCTCGTTCATGTCGAACTCGGGCAGTTCGGGGGCCTGCTCGCGCACCGCGGAGAGGATCTCGACCCGCTTGATGGAGTCGATGCCCAGGTCCGTGTCCAGGGACATGCCCATGTCCAGCATCTCCGCAGGGTAGCCGGTCTTCTCCGTAACCACGGCCAGCATGATCGCATGCAGGTCCCTGGCCGGCGTCGCCACAGGCTGGGTGACAGGTGCGGTCATCGCGGGGGTGGAGGTCACGCCCAACTGGGCGTTCATGTATTCCACGATCTCACCCAGGGTGTTGAGGCTCCCCATCTCGTTCATGTCGAACTCGGGCAGTTCAGGGGCCTGCTCGCGGACAGCGGAGAGGATTTCGACGCGCTTGATGGAGTCGATGCCCAGGTCCGTGTCCAGAGACATGCCCATGTCCAGCATCTCGGTGGGATAGCCCGTCTTTTCCGTGACCACGGCCAGCATGATGGCGTGCAGATCCTGGGCGGGCGGGGCTGCAGGAGGCGGCGTCGGTTGAACAGGGGCGACCGGCGCGGGCGGCGGTTCCATGGGGCGCACCGGTTCGGGCGCAGGCGCGATGGGCGCAGGCTGGGCCGGCGCGGCGCGGGTGTAGCCGTTGCCGCCGTTGGGGGCCGCGGGACCGGATGAGGGCTGCGCGGCCGGTGCGCTCTGAATCTGGACGCTCTGAACCGGGGGAGCGCCGGCTTGGTCGCCATTGCCATTGGTCGCCCCGCCCGTCAGCATGGCTTCCAGGCTCTTCATGGATTGCTCGGCCACCTGTAAAAAGGCCATATGCGCGTTGACAGTCTGCTTTTGCAGTTCCTGGAACGCGGAGACCCATTGCAGCGATTCATGATCGGACAATGCCGGGGGAGCAGGGGGAGCCGGATTGGACTGCACCTGCGCGTGTCCCGGAGCGGGCTGGGTAGATGCAGGCGGCATGGGCGTGGGCGCGGCCATGGTCGGATAGGGCGCGGGGATGGGGCCGGCCGGAGACGGGGGATGTCCAACAGGCGGAGCCGGCTTTTTGACCTCGACCGGGACCGTCTGGATGGAGGCGCTCCCGGATGCCGGCGGGCGCGCGCTTGGTTGTGCAACCGCTACAAGCTGGGGGGACGGGTTAGTCACTGGCTGGGTGGAACGGTTTTCGGGCATGACTGTGGGAACCTCTTCACGGACAGGACGAACAGGATTGTTACGGACAGGCTTTTCCCGGGGCGGGTTTTCATGGGCGGTATTAGGCGCAGGCAGGCCGGCGCTTCCGTTTTTAGGCGGGTAGGGTTTGTTGTAGTTGACGCCGCTGATGCCGATGGTCATGCGCGGGGCGATGCGGGTGCGGGGGTCATCGCCACAGGAGACGCCATCCCAGATCGGGGCGAGGTGCATGGGGACGCCGGCAACGGCCAGTTGCGCCAGGCCATGCCAAAGGCTCGTCAGCCCGTGTTGGCCTTTGCGATCCAATGCAATGGCGTTGTGGGGACGGTCACCCAGGCAACTCGTCACCAGGCTGCTCAACACCCGGCCGGGACCGACTTCGATAAAGGTATGCGCGCCGGCCGCGTACATGGCGTTGATCTGTTCGGAAAAACGCACTTCCTGTGCGATCTGGCTGGCCAACGTCTCGCGTATGGCCCCTTCCACCGTGGAGTAGACCGCGGCCGTGCTGTTGGCGTAAACGGGGATCTGTGGCGGGTTGACGGCCACATGCTCCAGGAAGGTGCGGAAGGGCGCGGCCGCGGGGCGCACCACCGAGGAGTGGAACGCGGTGGAGACGGGCAGGCGCTGGAAGCGGATGCCCGCGTCCTGGAGTCGGCGCTCGGTCGCGTCGATGGCGGTTTCCATGCCGGAGATCACCACCTGCTCCGGCCCGTTGTGGTTGGCGATGACCACGCCCGTGTCCCACTCCGCCAGCAGATCGCCGACCTGGGCCGCATCGTGGAAGACCGCGGTCATGGCGCCGGGGAACATGGCCGCGGCCTCGGCCATCAGCTCGCCCCGTTTGCGGGCCACAGCCAGGAACGCTTTCCGGTCCAGCGCGCCGGCCGCGTGCAACGCCGTGACTTCGCCAAAGCTGTGTCCACCCACGCAATCCGGCTCGATGCCCAACACATCCATCAATGAGAGATACGTGAGGCTGGTGACGCCAATGCCCGGCTGGGCCCACTCGGTCTCCCGCAGCCGCAACTCCTGGGCTGTCCGGTCCTCCTGGGTGAAGACGGGGATGGGGTAGACGATCTCATGCAGCCGCTCGCCAAGCGCGAACTCCAATTGAGCGGCATCATCCCAGATGTCCTGAGCGACGGGGAACGCCTGCACGATTTCTCCGCCCATGCCCACATATTGGCTTCCCTGCCCCGGGAACAGGAACGCTATTTTGTCCGGGTTTTCCATCGGCGCATGGCCGGAATAGCGCCATCCCAGCGGGGATTCCTGGGCCTGTTCCGGGGCCTTGCGCACCGCAGCCATGGCCGCGTCCAGCTTTTTGCGCAGATCGGCCATGTCAGTCGCGACCACGGCCAGCCGGTAAGGGTCGGTGCTCAGGAATGCGACCTGTGTTTCACGGGCCAGAAACTGAAAGTCGCCCGGCGCATCGAAACCGTCGGTCAGTTGTTGACATTTGTCGATGATACGTCCGCCGGAAGCCCCGCCGATCAAAAACAGTTCGGTCGGTGACGCCCGGAAGCGATCCTTGCGACTCCGTTTGCCCGTATACTCTTCCAGGGCCACGTGGAAGTTGCTGCCGCCAAAGCCGAAGGAGGAGACGCCGGCCCGCCGCGGGTGGGCGTCATCCCGCACCCAGGGCCGGGTTTCCGTATTGATATAAAAGGGGCTTTCCTCCACGTTCAACTTGGCGTTAGGCTGATCCACCTTGATGGTGGGCGGCAGCACCTTATGATGAAGGGCCAACACCGTCTTGATCAGGGAGGCTGCGCCGGCCGCGCCCTTGGTGTGGCCGATCTGGGACTTGATCGAGCCGATGGCGCACCACTGGGTGTCGCCCTCGTGTTCAGCGCTTTCAGCGAAGACCGTGCCCGCGGCCTCGAACTCGGCCACATCGCCGGCCTTGGTGGCCGTACCGTGGGCTTCGAGCAGTTCCACCGTGCGCGGGGAATAGCCGGCGGCGTCGTAGGCGCGGCGCAGCGCATGGGCCTGGCCGGACGCCTTGGGCGCATAGATGGCGGTGCCCTTACCGTCCGAACTGGAGCCGACGCCCCGGATCACGGCGTAGATGTGGTCCCCGTCCTGCTCCGCATCTTCCAGACGGCGCAGGGCCAGCATGCCCAACCCCTCGCCCAGAATCGTGCCATCGGCCTGCTCGGAGAAGGGGCGACAGTCGCCGGCCACAGAAAGCGCAGGCGTCTTGCTGAAACACATGTACATGAGGATGTCGTTAAGCGTGTCCACGCCGCCCACGATCACCATGTCCGACTGCTTCGTGTAGAGTTCGCCCAGCCCCATGGCCAGGGCGGAGAGCGAACTGGCGCAGGCCGCGTCCACCACGCAGTTGGTGCCGCCCAGATCGAACTTGTTGGCGATGCGCCCCGCGATCACATTGCCCAGCAGGCCGGGGAAGGAGGCCTCGGTCCAGGGCACATAGGAGTCAGCGATGCGATCGCAGGCGGCCTGGGCCTCGTCTTCGGGAAGGCCGCTATCGCGCAGCGCTTTAAGCCAGATAGGCCGCTGTAAACGCGATCCCAGATGAACGGCCAGCTCGGTCGTGCCTGTGGCGCCGAGGATCACGCTGATGCGGCTCTTGTCCAGGTGCTGGAAAGGTCCTTCGGCCGCGTCCTCCAGCACCTTCTGGGCCACGATCATGCCCAGGAGTTGGCTGGTGTCGGTCTGCTGGATGGCGTTGGGCGGGACGCCGTAGGCCAGGGGATCGAAGGGCGTCTCGCTCAGAAACGCGCCGCGCTTGCCATAGGTCTTGTCGGTGGCGGTGGGATCCGGGTCGTAGTAGTCGTCGATCAGCCAGTAGTTGGGCGGCACATCCTGGATCTGGTCGTGACCTTCGACGATGTCGCGCCAAAAGCTACGAGCGTCGATAGAGCCGGGGAAAAGGGCGCTGACGCCAATAACGGCTATCGGCATGGCGTGCTCGCGTGGTTCTCGTGGGTTACTCATCGGTTGTTTCATCCTCAGCGAACGTCTATAGATTGGACATTGGATAGACCGCGGATTGGGCGGATCAGGCGGATCTTCACGGATTTTTTAAGAAAAAATCCGGCTGTTTCCGCTCAATCCGCCCAATCCGCGGTCTATCCCAGTTTTCTCGGCCGGAAGCCCATGGCCGCGGCGGGAACGGGGACGCCGTAGGTGCGTAGCTGGTGGGCGCGGGTGACGTAGGCCGCGCCTTCCAGCAGGTTGCGGGCCACCTGGACCACGGTGCGGTTCTCCAGCGGTTCCAGAAACGAGCCTTTGACCCAGGCGTTGAACGCGCCCATGGCCGGGCCGCACCAAAGCTGGTAGTCCAGCTTGCGGTCCGGCGCCCCATCGATAGGCCACTTGCTGGACAGGCCCAGGTAGGAGCGGAAGACCAGGGCCATCTTGTGCTTGGGATCGCGCTCGGCCCGCGCCACATCGGGCGGGTTGCGCACTTCGAAAAATTTACGCGTGCTCTCCCACACTTCGCCCACCGGCTGGCGGAAAAGCTGACGCTCCAGGCGAGCCAGATCCGCCGGGGGGATGGCCTCCAGCGAATCGTAGCGGGTGTAATAGTCATAGAGCGTGGCCGCGCGGGAGGCGAACATGGTCCCCCGTTTGAGCACCTGCACCTTGACGCCCAACTCGAACATGTCGGCCGACGGGCACATGGTCATGTCCGCCAGCTCGGCCTGGGCCAAGAGGGCCTTGGCCTCGGCGGAGACGCCTGCCTCCACACAGGATTGATTGACGGAGCCAGTGAGCACAAAGGCTGCGCCCAGCCCGAAGGCCGCAGCCACTGCATCGGGCGTGCCCAGTCCCCCGGCCGCGCCCAGCCGCACCGGGCGCTTGTAGCGGTATGCCGCCACCAGTTCATCCCGCACCTGGGCGATGGCGGGGAAGAGCGCGCCCAGGGGCCGGTTGTCCGTATGGCCGCCGGAGTCGGACTCCACAGTGAGGTCTTCGGCCACGGGCAGGGTCCGGGCCAGAATGGCTTCTTCGCTGGTCAATTGGCCGGCGTTCACCAGCGCGTCCAGCATCTGCGCCGGCGGTGGGGCGATGAAATGGCGGGCGACTTCGGGCCGGGATATCTTGGCGAAAACATGGTTGGGGCGCTGAACGTTCCCCGCAGCGTCGCGGCGCACGCCGGCAAATGCGTAGCGCACCACCGACGGCGTCAGCGCCATAAAGGCCGAAGCCGAGACCCGGCGCACCTTGCGGCGCAACAGCAGGTCGACCAGGGCCTCTTCCAGTTCTGGGTCTTGGGGGGAGTGGATCAGGTTGCAGCCCCAGGGCAGGCCGTTGCCCAGTTCCTGTTCGAAGGTGACCAGCGCGCGGTCGACCCGCTCCAGGGTCAGGCCGCCGGCCCCGAAGAAGCCGAGCATGCCCGCGCGCG
>JAJRUD010000006.1 GCA_024277995.1 Chloroflexota bacterium | reverse complement strand
GGTTGGGCGGTATCGGGCGCCAGCATCATGATCACGTCGGCCCAGGCGGCGGCCTCGGAGACGGTGGTAACCGTCAGGCCCTGGGCCTCGGCCTTGGCGCGGCTCTTGCTTTCCGGGCGCAGCCCGACGCGCACGCGCACGCCGCTGTCGTGCAGGTTGAGGGCATGGGCATGGCCCTGGGAACCGAAGCCGATCACGGCCACGTTCTTGCCCTGGATGAGGGCCAGATCGGCGTCCTGGTCGTAGTAGATGGTTGCCATAAGGCGGTGAACTCCTTCGAGATCTGGCGCCGGCGCTAGGCCTGCGGCAGGGTGGCGTGGTTCTCGGGAATGCGCGCCGGGACGAATTCGGGGTTGAAGGTCGGCGTATGGGCGCCGCGCGTCATGGCCACGCGCCCGGTGCGCACCATCTCCAGGATGCCGAAGGGGCGCAGCACCTCCAGCAGGCCTTCGATCTTGTCCTCGGTGCCGGTGATCTCCACCACCAGCGCCTCGGGCGCAACGTCCACCACGCGCGCCCGAAAGACGTCGCACACCTGCAGCACCTGGGCGCGGCTCTCGGCGTCGGCGCGCACCTTGATGAGCGCCAGGTCGCGCATCACGCTGGGGGTCTCGGTGACGTTCTCCACGCGCAGCACGTTGACCAGCTTGTACAGGTTGGCCTCCACGCGGCGCGCCGTCTCCCGGTCGACGTTGGTGACGATGGTCATGCGCGAGACGCCGGGCTGGTCGGTGTGCCCGACGGTGAGCGACTCGATGTTGTAGGCGCGGCGGCGGAAGAGCGAGGCGACGCGATTGAGCACGCCGGGCTTGTCCTCCACGTAGGCCACAAAGGTGTGGGGAACGGGCCTTTCTGGCGAGGAACCGTTGGACGAGGGCATGGGGACCTCCTAGTCGCCGCTCTGGGCGGTTTCGACGATGGGGTTGGGTCGACGGATCATGGCGTCCAGGTCGGCGCCGGCCGGGACCATGGGGTAGACGCTGTCCTCTTTCTCGACGCGGAAATCGATAACCACGGTGCCGGGGTCCTCGCGGGCCTGTTGGACGACCTCTTGTACCTGGTCACGGCGCTCGACGCGCAGCCCGGTCAGGCCGTGGGCTTCGGCTAGTTTGACGAAATCAGGGTTCACCAGCGGCGTCGCGGCGTAGCGGCGCCCGTAGAAGAACTCCTGCCACTGGCGTACCATGCCCAGGTAGCCGTTGTTGATGATGGCGATGTTGATCTTGATGTCCTCCTGGCGGCAGGTGGCCAGTTCGGCCTGGGTCATCTGGAAGCCGCCGTCGCCGACGATCACCCACACCTCGTCCTGCGGACGACCGAAGCGTGCGCCCACAGCGGCCGGCAGGGCGAAGCCCATCGTGCCCAGGCCGCCGGAGGTGATCAGCGTGCGCGGCTGCTCATGGCGGTAGTACTGCGCTTCCCACATCTGGTGCTGGCCGACATCGGTGACGATCAGCGCCTCTCCCCCGGTGATGCGCCACAGGTCGTGGATCACGTGGGCGGCGTAAAGGTGACCGCTGTCGGGCATGTTCTGGATGTCGCGCACCGCCGAGTCGCCTTTCAGTTCCTCGATGTGGTTGATCCAGGGCTTGTGTTCCATGGCGGGCAGGACGGGCAGCAGCTGGCGCAGGGTGGCGCCCAGGTCGCCCACGATGCCCACGTCCACCTTGACGTTCTTGTTGATTTCCGTGGGGTCGATGTCCACGTGGATCTTGCGCGCCTTGGGGGCGTAGGTGGCCAGGTTGCCGGTGACGCGGTCGTCGAAGCGCATGCCGAAGGCCAGCAACAGGTCGGCTTCCTGGATGGCGGTGTTGACCCAGGCCTCGCCGTGCATGCCCATCATGCCCAGGTTGAGGGGGTGGCTGGCGGGAAGCGCGCCCAGGCCCAGCAGGGTCAGGGCCACGGGGATCTGGGTCTTCTGCACGAAGGCGAGCAGCTCCTGCATGGCGCCGGACATCACCACACCGTGGCCGGCCAGGATCAACGGCCGCTCGGCGGAGCGGATGAGCTCGGCGGCGCGCTCGAACTCCTCGGGCAGGGCGCGCAGGTCAGGGCGGTAGCCGGGCAGGCGGACGGGGGAATCGTCCCACTCGAAGTCGGTCTCGGTGTACTGGGCGTCCTTGGTGATGTCCACCAGCACCGGTCCCGGGCGCCCGGAGCGGGCGATGTAGAAGGCCTCGCGCAGCGCAGGGGCGACGTCTTCGGCGCGCGTGACCAGGTAGTTGTGCTTGGTGATGGGCAGCGTGACGCCGGTGACGTCCGTCTCCTGGAAGGCGTCGCTGCCGATGGCGCTGGAGGCCACCTGGCCGGTGATGCACACGATGGGCGAAGAATCCATCATGGCGGTGGCGATGCCCGTCACCAGGTTGGTGGCGCCGGGGCCGGAGGTGGCCATGGCCACACCCACCTTGCCCGAGGCGCGCGCGTAACCGTCGGCCATGTGGGCTGCGCCCTGCTCGTGGCGCGTGAGCACGTGGCGAATGGGGTAGTCGAGCATGGCGTCGTAGGTGGGAAGGATGGCCCCGCCCGGATAGCCGAAGACGACCTCCACCCCCTCGCGGGTCAGCACCTCCCACACGATCTGCGCACCGGTACGTTTCATGATCCTCTCCTCCTTGCAGCTCCGCGAGCTGCGCCCCTGGATGGGCGCGACGCGCTCACGCTCAATCGCGCAATACGGCTCCCGTCGAGGCGCTGGTGACCAGGCGGGCGTAACGCCACAGCCAGCGGCTCTCGGTTCGCGGCTCATAGGGCGGCAGCGCCGCCAGCCGCGAGCGGATCTCCTCATCCGGGAGGTGGACTTCCAGGCGGCGAGCCTGCAGGTCGATCTCGATCAGATCGCCGTCCCGCAGGGCGGCGATGGGCCCGCGCGCCGCGGCCTCCGGGCTGACGTGGCCGATGCAGGCGCCGCGCGTGCCGCCCGAAAAGCGGCCGTCGGTGATCAGGGCCACCTGCTCTCCCAGCCCCATGCCCATGATGGCGCTGGTGGGACTGAGCATCTCCTGCATCCCTGGGCCGCCCGCCGGGCCTTCGTAGCGGATGACCAGGACTTCGCCGGGCTGGACTTCATGCGCCAGGATGCCCTGCATGGCCTGTTCCTGGCTCTCGTAGACGCGCGCCGGGCCCACGTGATGGCGCATGGCCGGAGCCACGGCGCCGGTCTTGATCACCGCGCCCTCCGGCGCCAGATTGCCGAAGAGCACCGCCAGGCTGCCGGTGTCTGAATAGGGGTCCTGGCGAGAGCGGATGACTTCGGGGTCCAGGATGCGCGCCTCGGAGATGGAGGCTGCCAGCGTGCCGCCGCTCACGGTGGGCCGGTCCAGGTGCAGTGCGCTGCCGTCGCGGCTCAGCTCCTTCAGGATGGCGGGGATGCCGCCGGCGCGGTGTACGTCCTCCATGTGCCAATGTGAGGCCGGGCTGACCTTGCACAGGTGGGGGATGCGCTCCGCCACCTGATTCAGGCGCTCCAGGGGATAGGCCAGCCCGGCCTCGTGGGCGATGGCCAGGGCGTGCAG
>JAJRUD010000123.1 GCA_024277995.1 Chloroflexota bacterium | reverse complement strand
GCTATAGTCCGACCACGGTCGTCGTGGCCATCACCCGCACCATTCCGCCCCAACCCTACCCCTTTGTGGTTGTGATCGAAGCTGAAGAAAGCGGCCTGCCTGTGCGCAGCGCCATCAACTGTTCGCAGATGGCAACGATCCTGCAGCACGGCCCCTCTGGCCGCCTGCGTCCACCCCGCGGGGAGGCAGAGTTGCGTCCCATCGGCCGCCTCGATGTCGAGACAATGGCTGCGGTGGACGAAGCGATCAAATACAATCTGGCCCTCAGGTAGCCGATAAACATGACGACCACCGAACCCGCCACCTTTCTTGAGTTCTTTGTCGCGGCCCTGGTTGGCTCCACCGCCTACAACAAAAACGACCAGGTTCCCCCCGCCGCCATCCTCTGGACGGACAAAGAACGCCAGTGGCAGCCGCTCTTGCCCCTCTTGCGCCCACAACTGCCCCTCCTCACCCTGGGCGACTACAACCCCGACCAGCGCACCGGCCCCGCCTACTACCTGCGCTGCATGCTCGCCCGCACCCTGGACGACAAACTTCCGGAGGACGCCATCCCCATCCTCTACCTGCCCGGTTACAGCCGCCAGGAGCTGCGGACGGTGGAGGACTGCCCCAAACCGATCCAGCCCCTGGCCTCGCTGCAATACAGCGGCGTATTCTTCTCCCACAAAAACGGGCGGGACTGGACCATCGCCGGTTTCCTGCGCTCCACCGAAGGCGGACTGGGCATTCCGGTCAGCGCGGACAGCGCCACCAAAGAAGCCATGCAGCGCGCCCTGCTGAAACTGGTCCACGAGCCGGTGGCCCATCTGCGACATGTCGCCCCCCTCAAAGCCGCTTTCTTCAACAGCCTCCTCAACCCGGACGAAGTGCGCCGTCTGCTCAAGTGGCTGGACGATCCCGAAGGTTATCCCCCCCAGCTTTCTCAGCAGGAGTGGGACGCTTTCTGCGCCCTCTGCCGCAGCAAATACGGCTTTCATCCCCAAAAAGATGGGCCCATCACCGCGGCCGAGAAGCTGGGAGAACGCTACGGTCCCTGGGCGGCGGTGTGGGAGCGCTTCGAGGAAGCGCCCGACGCCTATCCCCACCTGCCCGACCTGCTGGACAAAGCCCACCCCCAACCCAGCCTGTTTGGCGAACCCGCCCCCACCTGGCCCACGGACAACGCCATCGCCGAGGACCGCTTGCGGCAAGCCCTGGCCGGGTTGGACGACACGCCGCGACATCAGGCCCGCCAGACTATCACCGCCCTGGAGGCGGAACATGGACAACGACGAAGCTGGGTCTGGGCAAAACTGGATCAGTCGCCTTTGGCCCGGGCCTTGCAGCACCTGCACAAACTGGCTCAGGTGACGGAGAAATCCCTGCAGGGGACCAGCGTGGATGTGATTGCCGGGCGCTATGCGGAGTGGGGCTGGGAGGCGGACGCCGCCGTGGTGGAAGCCCTGCAGGCCGTGGACAGGGCGGAAGATGTGGCTGCCGTCAAAGCGGCCATCGTCTCGCTGTACCGTCCCTGGCTGGAAGACGCCGCCCGAGCATTTCAACAGGCAGTGGCGCTGGCCTCGACCGAAGTTTCCACTCCCCACCCCTTGCCTGAACCCGACCCCGGCGTCTGCATCCTCTTCTGCGACGCCCTCCGTTTCGATGCTGGCAAAAGCCTGCAAACATTGCTCGAACAACAGGGCTTGCACGCGGAAATGGCCTGGCGCATGGCCGCCCTGCCCCCCGTCACGCCCACCGCCAAGCCCGCCGTCTCCCCTGTGGCCGACCGCATCGCCGGCAACGGCAAACTGGACCTGATCCCGGTCGTGAGCGAGACCGGCTCGGACATCACCGCGGCCACGCTCCGCAACCTGCTCAGCAAGGCAGGCTATCAGATATTGGCGGATGACGAATTGGGTGATCCAGGAGGCAAAGCCTGGACGGAATTCGGGGCCATCGACGCCTATGGCCATGAACACGGCTGGAAGATCGCCCATCACCTGATCGATGAATTGGAGCGATTGGCCGAACGGGTGCTGGCGCTGACCCAACATGGCTGGCGACAGGTGCGCATCGTCACCGACCACGGCTGGTTGATGCTGCCCGGGGGCCTGCCCAAAGCCGAGCTCCCCCTGCATCTCACCCACCTGCGCAAGGGCCGCTGCGCCGTGCTCAAGCTGGACTCCGACACCGGTCAGCAAACCGCTCCCTGGCACTGGGATGACGCCGTGCGTATCGCCCTCGCCCCCGGCATCCGCTGTTATGAAGCGGGCAAGGAATACGAGCACGGCGGCCTCAGCCCCCAGGAATGCGTGACCCCCACCCTCTCTGTTTCCCCGGCCGGGGGCGCTTCCACCAAAACCGTCGCCATCAAGCACATTTCCTGGAAGCGCCTGCGCTGCACGGTGGAACTCGTCGGTTTCAGTCCCACTGGTCCCGGCCTGTTGCTGGACATCCGCACCAAGGCCGGAGATCCCACCACCTCGCTGGTGAACGCGCCCAGGCCGGTGGAAGGAGACGGCCAGGCCTCGGTGCTGGTCGTCGATGAGGATATGGAGGGAGCGCAGGCCCTCGTGGTCATCCTCGATCCCCGGGGCGTCATCCAGGCCCAGGCCGCCACGACCATAGGTGATTGATCCCATGAAACTGGACGAATTGGATATCCTAGCCGACG
>JAJRUD010000005.1 GCA_024277995.1 Chloroflexota bacterium | reverse complement strand
TCACCTCCGGGATCAGCAGCGCCAGGGGATTGATCCCCAGGCCGAGGGCGATCTGCACCGTGATGGGGGTCATGAGCAGCATGGTGGTCACGTTGTCCAGGAAGGCCGAGGCAACCCCGGTGATCACCATCAGGATGGGCAACAGGAGCCAGGCCCGGCCGCCGGAGACACGGTAGGCCATGAAGGCCAGCCACTGGAAGATCCCCGTGCGCTCCACCACGGCGATGACGATCATCATGCCCATGATGAGGAAGATCACGTTCCAGTCCACGTATCGCATTGCGCCGGCGAAGTCGAAGATGAACAGGTCCGCCTGCAGAGGCGTGGCCAGATAGCTGACAGCGAAGATCAATGCTGCGCCCACCAGCGCCGCCAGAGTGTTGTGCAGCAGGCTGGTGGCGATCAGGACCAACATGAGGACGAAGATGAAGGCCGCGATCCAGAAAGCCGGGCCGATCTTCCTTTCCAGAATGAAGTCGGGGAGCACCACCGGCCGGTCGGCGCGCAGGTTTTCCAGCGCCCCGGAGCTCAGCAGTAGGCGCTGGGAGGTGAAGTGGGCTCGCTCGATGTCCACGGTGAGCATGCCATGCGGGTTGGTGGGGACGGGGAGAACGAAGCGGCCGTCCGCTTGAGTGTAGGTTTCGGCCAAGACCTCGTCCTGGCCTTGCGATGAGCCGCGCACGCTGACGCGGGCTTCCACCACCGGCTGGTTCTGCCGGTCGAAGACGTGTCCGACGAGCAGAGGCCCTTCGGGAGGTGTGTCCTCTTGCGCACCAGCACCTGTGCTCGCAAGCAACACTCCGCCCAGGCTCAGGAGCAGGACGGCCAGAGCCCAGCGGGCCAGGGCTGCCCTCATGGACGGTCGACCTCCGCGAAGAGAACCCGCGCGCCGGCCTCCTTCTCGATGCGCTCGGCGAAGGCCTGCAGGGCGTCGTGGGTGAATACGTTCTGCTCGTCCTTGGTGCGCGGCCGGCCCAGCACCACGTACTCGGCGCCAATCTCCTGGCACAGGCTGACGATCTCGTCTCCCACGTCGCCCTCACGGACCACCGCCCGCGCCTCGACGCCCTGGGCCGCGGCGCGGGCGCAGGCCGCTTCCAGGATGAAGGCCCCCATCTGGTGCAGCTCCTTGGAGATGGTGTGCGTACGGCTTTGACTGGTCTGGGTGAGGAAGTCTACGTTGACGATGTAGAGGAAGTACAAGGGCAACCGGCTGTCGCGGGACAGGGTGACGGCCTTCTGGATGGTGCCTTCGCTCTCCGGTCCCCCCCGGATGGCACAGACGATTCCGCTCATGAGCTCCCTCACTTCCGGTCTTGCTCTCAGGGGCCGGGCGAAGCGCAAAGCGGGAGGTCCGCCTCGGCGGGCCGGCACGGTCGGCCTTCGTCCGGATTGTAGTCCACCTGGTGGGCGAGGCAACCGCTGCCGCAGGCTGTGAAACCCGCCGAGGAGGGCAGGTCATTCTGCGGGAGGCCCCGAGCCGGGCTGCGGCCCCCCCAGGCGGCGGGCGATGGCACGGTCCACTTTCCCCATCGGGTAGTTTGGCAGGCGATGCTCGGCCACCCATCGCAGGGTTGTGTGTTCCAGCGGCTGAGGTTCGCCCTCCAGGATGTGGCAGAGGAAGGCGTGCACAGTGACGCGGAAGTGGGCGTAGGCGTGACGGTACCGCCCCAGCGGCGCGCCAACGCGGACTTCGATGCCCAGTTCCTCCCGCAGTTCGCGCCGCAAGGCGGCCTGCGGCCTCTCACCCGGCTCGACCTTTCCGCCGGGGAATTCCCACAGGCCGCCGAGCAGTTTTCCTGGCGGGCGCCGACCGAGCAGCACCAGGCCCCGCCGGCGCAGCACGCCGGCCACGGCCACGCGTCGGGGGACGGCGCGCCGGCAGGGGCGCACGGGGCGCAAAGCCTGAGTGCCGCGCGCGTTGGCCAGGCACTCCGGGGCGAGCGGGCACGCTTCGCAGCGCGGCGCGCGCGGCGTGCACAGCACAGCCCCCAGGTCCATGAGCGCCTGGTTGAAGAGCGATGCCCCGCCCGGTGGAAGCAGCGGTTCGGCCTGTTCACGCAGCAGGCGCTCCCCGGCTGGCGAGAGCGGGTCGCGTTCCAGGTCGAAGAGACGCGCCAGGACCCGCCGTAGATTGCCGTCCAGCGCCAGAGTATGTGCATTGAAAGCGATGGCGGCCACCGCTGCCGCCGTGTAGCTGCCGACCCCAGGGAGTCGCCGCCAGCCCGCCTCGCTCTCGGGGAGTCGACCATCGTGGTCACGGAGTATGCGCCGGGCGGCGGAGTGCAGTTGATGGACGCGACGGTAGTAACCCAGTCCCTCCCACATGCGCAGGACCTCGTCCAGGGAGGCCTGCGCCAAGGAGCGCACGCTGGGGAAGCGCGCCATCCATCGCTCGTAGTAGGGGATCACCGTTTCCACCCGGGTTTGCTGCAGCATGATTTCCGAAACCCAGATGGCGTAAGGGTCGCGCGTCCTGCGCCAGGGAAGATCGCGGGCGTTGCGGCTGTACCAGGCGAGGAGGGCTGCGGTCAGGCTGGGGGACATGGCCGGATTCTACCAGGGGCAGGGGTTCGGGTAGAATGGGAGCCACAGGGGATCGCGGGCCAGGCAGGGGGATCGGAGGCGGCGTGGCAGCCCTGCTCCCCTCTCCCTGGATCGCTGCCGCCCCCCGATCCCATGGTGCTCGAATCGACCCCCTGGAGGTCCACATGCCCACCTACAACGACGTGCTGGAAGCCCACTTCAGGGCGCTCTTCAGCCCCGAAGACGAGGTTCTGATACGCATTCGCGCCGGGATCGAGGCGCGCGGTATGCCGACCATCACGGTGAAGCCCGAGGAAGGTCGTTTCTTGCAATTCCTGGCCGCGGCCTGCGGCGCGCGCCTGGCCCTGGAGATCGGCACCCTGGGGGGCTACAGTGGAACCTGGATCGTGCGCGGGCTGCAACCGGAGGGGCGGCTTATCACTCTCGAGCGGGAAGCGGAGCGGGCAGAGCTGGCGCGTGAGCATTTCGCCCTGGCAGGGCTGGCGGAGCGGGTGGAAGTGCTTGTGGGCGACGCGCACCTCTTGCTGCCGCGATTGACGGCGCGCGCCCCCCTTGACTTCATCTTCATCGATGCGGAGAAAGAGGGTTATCCGGCCTATCTGGCCTGGGCGGCGGAGAACCTGCGCCCCGGCGGCGTGCTGGCGGCACACAACGCCTGTCGCCACGGCAAGGTCGTGGAGGCCGGGCAGCAGGACGCCGCCACGGAGGCCATCCGGGCCTTCAACCAGCGCCTGGCCCAGGACCCGCGCTGGATCGCCTCCCTTTATCCCGGCGGGGATGGCATGGCGGTGGCGGTCCGCACGAACAGCAGGTGAGGGGCAGCGACGAGCACGTTACCTGCGTTGCAGGGTGTTGTGGATGACCATGGCGAGCGTGTCTGAGCTGACGGGCTTCTGAATCCACGGCGTGTTCTGCAGCCCCTGGTCGTCGGCCCCCTGTCCAAGCGGGTAACCCGTCATGATGATGACGCGCAGGTCGGGGTGTTGCTCTTGGAGGGTCTCGAGCAGGGCGCGGCCGTCCATCTCGGGCATCACGAGGTCGGTGAGGACGAGGTCCGGAACTGCGGCGAGCGATTCGAGAAGCTTCAGGGCCTCCAGGCCGTTCGAGGCCTCGAGCACACGGTAGTTGAGCCCTGCGAGCATCTCGCTGACGGCCCTGCGATGCTCTTCGTGGTCTTCCACCACGAGGATCGTCTCCCCTTTTCCGTGGGGGACTTCGCGCGCCTCCAGGAGCACCCCGGGAACCTCTTTCAGGTCGAGCGCCGGGAGATAGATCACGAAAGTGGATCCCTCCCCGGGCCGACTCGTAGCGTTGATATACCCCCTGTGTTGTTTGATGATGCCGTACACCTGGGCCAACCCCAGGCCAGTGCCCTGGCCTGGCTTCTTGGTGGTGAAGAAGGGTTCGAAGATGTGGGGCAACACATCGGGCTGGATGCCGGATCCCGTATCCGACACCCTGAGGCGGATCCATTCCCCGGGCGACATGTCGCGGAAAGGCGGAAGCTCGCCCTGGCGGACGTGTAGCCGGTCCACCCGGAAGTGCAGTTCTCCGCCATCGGGCATGGCGTCCCGGGCGTTGATGGCCAGGTTCATCAGGGCCTGCTTCAGGCGGCCTGGGTCCCCGCGGATGATCTGTTCCTCGGCCCCCTGGTCCACGTGCAGACGGATGTTCTCGGGCAGCACGCGCTTCAAGAGGCCCACGAAATCCTGAAGCAGATCAGACAGGTCCATGGGCACCAGATCGATCACGGACTTGCGGCCGAAATCGAGGACCTGTTGTGTCAGCGAGGCCGCCTGCTGGCTTTGATCCTTGATGGCTTCCAGCCGTTGCTGCATGCGTTGGGAGAGCCCGGGCTCCGCCATCAGAAGCTCGGTATAGAGGATGATGGCGCCGATGATGTTGTTGAAGTCGTGGGCGATGCCGGCTGCGAGCTGGCCCACCGTAGCCAGGCGTTCCTGGGCCTGCAGGCGGTCCTGGGTCTCCCGTTCCACGGTGACGTCGCTCAGGGTCAGTATCCATTGATTGGCCTGGCCGCGCATCAGCGGGCGCGCCCGGACGGCGAAGACGCGTCGCGGCGGCCCTTCCAGGGTGATCTCCACCGGAAGCGGATCGTCGGCCCGAGAGAGGATCTCGCTCAGCGACAATGAGCCCAGCCGATGCAGCACGCCATGACCCGGGTCGGCCTCCAGGTCCATCATGATCCTGCGCGCGGTTGCGTTGGCCACCAGGATGTAGCCTTCATGGTCGATGAGGAGCACGCCCATGGGCATGTCGGCCACCAGGTGCTCCAGCCGCTCGTGCTCGGCGGCCAGCAAGGCCCGCAGGCGCTGGATGGAAAGCGAGGCCTCTGCTGCCAGCGTGTTCAACAGGCGGACCTGATCGGCGCTGAAATCGTCGGCGCGTTGGCTGCCCACAAAGAGCATGCCGATGGTCATCGTGCCCGCGATCAGCGGCACCTGGAAGGAGGAGCCCAGCGCATCCAGGGGTTGCATGTCGGAGGCGTAGGTTGACGTCTGCAGCAGATGCTCGTGGATGAGGAGCTGAGAGACGTCCTGCGCGCTCATGCGGCTCAGCGTCCTCGCCATGCGCTCCCGGATCTCGTCGATCAAGCGGGGTGTGACGGGGCGCGCCGGGCGGATGAATAGTTCGGCGCTCCCGTCGCCCAGGAGCAGGCTGGCGGCGACGTCGTAGGACACGGCCTTGTCCAGATGCTCCAGCATCAGGCGCATCAGTTCGTCGTAGTCCAGCGTGTATCCGATCTGCTGGGTCAACTGGTAGAGCACCTGGAGTTCGTAGGTGCGCTGCTGCACCTTTTCCTCCAGGCTGGCGTTCAGTTTCTCGAGTTCCCTTTCGTAGTGCCATGCCTGGACGGCCGCCGTAAAGGCCGGCATCAGGCCCTCCAGCAAGGTCCTGTCACCCGGGCTGAGCGCATCGGCCTGGCGGGCGTAGACGAATAGCAATATCTGATGGCTCCCGGTCTGCAGCAGCGGCAGCGCATAGGTCGTCTTCCATCCATGCCGGGCGCGTACCCGATCGCCCCAGAAGGTTGCCTGCGCCGTATCGGGCACGTAAAGGGCTTCGCCGCTGCTCAGCATCCACTGGGCGTAATGCTCGGCGCCCGCAGGGGGCTGGCGGACCGGCTGCCCGCCGTACAATTCATCGATCATGGCGCTGAAACTGGCGCGGGCCTTCGGGCGCACCCACTGCAGTTCCACCTCCCACTCATTCTCTGCGTCGATGACCAGCAGCTCCGAGGCGTCCACCTGCAGGAAGTCCCCCAGCGTCTCCATGGCCTTTTGCAGCGCCACGCCGGGGCTGCGCCGCGAGAGAGCCTCGTGCACCGCGGCGAACAAGGCGCGCTCGCGCCGCTGCTCGACCTCCTGTGTGACGTCCTTCAGCGTGCCCAGGATGGCGGGCTCGCCGCGATACTCGATGCGGTGTCCCAGTACTTCGACGTGCAGCTCCGTTCCGTCCTTGCGCAGGCCGCGAGAGGCGTAGCTCAGACTGTCGACCTCGCCCTGCAATCGGCGGCGCAGATTCTCTTCGACCAGCGGGCGATCCTCGGGGTGCACCAGGTCCAGCGGAGACAGCTTCTCGACGATTTCTCGCGGTTCATAGCCGAAGATCTCGGCGCACTGGGGGTTGACATAAAGCACCCGCTCGGCGGTCGTCAGGTACACCCCGATGAGGGCCTCCTCGCTCAGCATGCGGTAGAGCGTCTCGCTCTCGCGGATGCGCTCCTGCAGGGCCATGATGTGCGTCACATCGGTGGTGATGCCGCGCAGCAGCAAGCCCTGCTCTTCGGGGTCAGCGAAGCTGGAGACGCGGGCGTGGAGCCAGATCCAATAGCCGTCGCGATGGCGGAAGCGCAGGGTGTGTTCGATGCGACCACCGGGCTGCAGCAGGGCCTGGGCCTGGCGTTCCAGATGGGGCAAGTCGTCGGGGTGGATGATGTCCGACCAGCGTTGGGGCAAATCCTGCGGAGGATAGCCGGTGATGGCCTCCAGCGGGCCCCAATAGCGCGCCCTGCGGAGGATCTCCCGCATTTCCAGGTGCCTGGCGGGCAGGCGGGTCTGCCAGACCAGGATCTTGCCGAAATTGAGGCTGTCCTCCAGGGCCTGTTCCACTTCCCCTGCCCGGCTGACCTCGTCCACAACCGCAGCCAGTACGTCGGTGAGCGAGGCCATGCCCTGGATCTGCCCCTGTTTCTCGAGCAGGAAGTACTTGCTATCCAGATCGCGGATGGCCTGGAGGGCCTCGGCGCAGGTGGATTCTGGCGCCAGCAGGGCTGCCTCCTCCAGGGGCAGGTCCATCAGGCGGCGGCTGGCCGGATAGCCGGCGGCGGCCCGAGGGGCGACGATATACCATCGCCCCTGGCGCTTCAGGGCCGCGGGGTTTCCCGCCGAGAGCTGCTCCAGGACCGCCTGCAGCGTGTCCGTTTCGCTGCATAGCACCACGGGCCGGGCTATGTCGTTGAGCCTGGTGGGAGGAGACATTCACAGCTCCACTTGTTCACCCTCGATGATGATGTGGATGTCAATGGTGACGTGGAGCGCGTCGCTCTCGTCCATGATCCCCTCGGCGTGGTTGACGATGCGCTTGACGAGTTCGCCCTCGGGGATCTTGCGCAGGTCCGACTCACGCACCATGATAGCCTCGATGGTCGGGTGGTCGAGGCGGATGACGCGAAACATGCCAGGGGTGAGTTCCTGGAAGGCACGCTCGATGCCATGGGCTCCCACCGGCGCCCGCTTGCCGATGATGAGTGCATCCCGGACGGGGGGCAGACTGAACCGCGTGAAGGTAAAGTCGATGAGCGCCTTGCGTTTGGCTTGGGTCATGAGAATCTCACTTTCCCATCAGGGGTCGTTGGGTCCACGGCCTCAGTGCGTGCTCCAGGGCCTCTGGGATGGTCATGGATGCATCGGGTCAGGGTCCCCTTTCAAGCGCGCCTCGGAGCCAATCCCCCAGGCGAGCCAGGTCCCTCGCAGTGTGTTCCTCCGCCATCTCCTGCGTCAGGGCTTCCAGTTCCTGCAAGCAGGTGAACGCCCCATCGCGGAACTCATCGATGGGCAGCGCGGCTGCCTGCTCCAGCAGTCGGTCGCCTCGAACGCGGCGTGCGTCGACCTGCACCGAGTCAAGGGACCGACAGCGCTCGCCGGCCGTGTGCAGTGCGGCTCTGAGAATGGCGACGGTGGCGGTGGGTCCCAGTATGGGCAGGAGCAGGCTCTGGCTCTGGGAGAGGAAATCGAGGAAATCGCGCGCTGCTCTTTGAGATGAAGAGAGCTGCGTTGAGCTCCGGTCGGTCTCTGGTGTTGGGGGTTGCGGCGTTTGCCCACCTGTGAAGCGCCTTTGCTCTTCTCGCATCGGCTCAGGGTGAGATGGACTGCTGGCTTCGCTCCCCGCAAATATCTTGTTACCTGTATCCATGCGCCAACTGTGCGTACTGATCACCCAAAGGTGAAAGGCAATGTGCAGCCATTATACACACTCTTGCGGCGGATGTGGCCTGCGGCGCATGGCTGCAGGAGGTCCCCTGGCCCAGCACAGGCCTAGGCGACCGGTCGGCCGGGCCGGTTGCCGCGGACCCGGCCGAGGCTCACCAGCAACATGGCCGAGAGCAGCCCGGCGCTCAGCAGGTATACGCCGCGCAGACCTACAACGGGGATCAGGGCGTAGGCCAGAGGCGGTCCCACCGCGCTGGCGAGGTCCCCGATGGTGTAGAGCAGGCCCAGATAGCGGCCGCGCCGGCCCCGGCCCCCCAGGTCACCGATAAGGGCCGTGGAGAGGCTCTGGTTGCTGCCGCTGGTGATGGCGGTGGCCGGCAGCGCGACCAGCGCCCCCAGGGGCGGCCCCATGGCGAGCAGGCTGAAGCCGGCGATGCCCGGAAGCAGTCCGCCGGCCGCCACGCCCCAGCGATGGCGTGCCTTGTCGGACAGCCAGCCCATCAGGGGCGCCGCGGCCATGGCGATCAGCGTGGCGCCGCCCAGGCCCAGCCCCGTCAGGCTCGCCACGCCTATCTCGCGCGGGCCCACGCGCACCCCGTCGCCCACCATTTGAGCCAGGAACAGCCCGAAGGTGGAGACCAGGATCCCCGCCTGGACCAGGCGATTGACGCCCATCAGTGCCGTGGCGGAGATCAAGCTGAGCCGGGCTGTTGAGCCGGTGATGGGATTGGATCGAGGCTCGGCCTCAGAGGGAGCTTCGGGGTCCGGGCGCGCGCCGCGTGTCTCGGGGAGCAAGAGCGAGGCAGCCAGCGCGCCCAGCAGGGTGAGGGAGCTCTCGATCCCCATGGCCAGGCTGTAGCCCAGCACGTCGGTCATGAATCCGCCCAGCAGCGCGCCGCTCGCGGCGCCCAGGAAGAAGGCCAGTTGATAGAGCCCCACCCAGCGTCCCCGGTCTTCGTCGCGCGTCACGTCCAGGATGATGGTGTTGCCGCCCACCCAGATGCCGGCCCATGCGAGCCCCCACAGCAGACGAGCGGCCAGCAGCGGCCAGAAGCCGCTGGTCAGGTCCAGGATGGCCGTGGAGAGGCCGCCCAGTGCGAGGGCAGGAAGGAACAGGCGGCGCCTGGGCCAGCGGTCATAGGCCAGCCCCATGGGGCCGTTCAGGACCAGTCGGATGAAGCGGTTGGCGGAGAGCAATATGCCCACGCTGGCCACAGTCACGCCCGCTTCCACGGTATGCGTTGGAAGGACGGTATAGAGCGAGGAATCACCCAGCAGCGAGAGGCCGGTGGCCAGCCCCACGATGAAGGTCACCCGACCGGGGGAGGGCGTGGAAGTGTGGAACATGCGGGCATTGTAGGCGCGCCGGGAAACGGGGGCAATCGCCGGCGAGGAGTGCGTATTGGGCCAACCCGTGTGTCGGCCCCTAGCGCAAGGTGGCGATCAGGTCGCCCACCTGGCGCTGCACAACGCCTTCGGGATCGACCTTGATGCGCAGCATGTAGATACGCTTCCAGCCGCGCGAATGAAAAGCGAGCACGCGCACCTCACCTCCGCCGTCGCGACTGAGCTGTGACACCGGGTCGTATTCGCTGGGCCTGGCCACGCGCACCACCCCGCCCACCTTGCGCAGCACAGCGTCGAACCTGCGGCGGGTGAAGATGAGCTCCGTCCCCAGCCACTCGCCTGCTTTCTCTTCCGACTTCAAGGACCACAGCTCGTTGACGAAGAGCGCGTACTGGAAGAGCCCCTCCGGCGTTGGGTCGTACTCCAGATGGCGGTACAGCGTGGCGATTTCGACCTGCCGCAGCCTGCCCGTCTCGCGTTGACCGGCGAGATGATCGCGGGCGACGGCCGCCAACTCCGGCGGCGGGCCGGTTTCGGCCTCCAGCTGTCTGGCGTAGGGCCAGATCCACCCCGACTGCGAGCCGCCCAGGCGCAGGTAGTCCAACTGATAGCCGCGCTGGATGGAAACGCGCGCGAAGATGCGCAGCAGGCGGTTGACATCTTCGGGTCGATGGTAGCGTTGCCAGGCATTTCGATAGCGCAAGATGGAGTCCAGCAGCCGGTCGGCCCGGTAGCCGGGGATCTTGCTCTCTGGAGCTGGATTGTGCATACCCCCTCCTTGCTCTAGTATAGAGCCTAGCAGGTTTTAGACCGTGAAGGCAAGTGCCCGGGTCGGCTGCTCCGATTTCACGCGCCATCGTCCGGGCGTCATGCGGCGTTTCGAGTTGGGGGGAGTCCTTGCACCGTGGGCATCGTGGTGCTTTCATCTGACCCATGGAGCGTGCAATGCCCGTTGGCACAATCCGACCCTGTGAGCGGCGCTGGGCTCTGACTGCCGCGCTGCTTGTCCTGGCGCTCAGCAGCCTGCCCTACCTGGCAGGCCGGCTGTCGCAGACGGCCGATCTGCGCTTCGGCGGCGCGATCTACGACCGGCAGGACGTGGCCGTGCACCTGGCCTCCATTCGCCTGGGGATGCGGGGCGAATGGGCGTACCAATTCCTGGCCACCCCCGAGCCTCACCCCGCGGCGCACGTCAAGGGCTTCTATCTCGCTCTGGGACACCTGGCGCGGCTGATGGGCCTTCAACCGCTGAGCATCTACCACTTGGCGCGCTGGGGCTTCGGCCTGGCGGCGCTGCTGGAGGCTTATGCCTTCGCCGCCTTCCTGCTGCGCCCCGTCGCGCTGCGCCGCCTCGCCTTCCTCTTCTTCGCCCTGGGATCAGGGCTGGGATGGCTGCAGTTGTTGCTGGGTTGGCTTCCCGCCCCGGACCTCTTTCCGATCGACTTCTGGCTGGTGGACGCCTACGGCTTCTTCAGCCTGCTCACCTTCCCGCACTTCGCGGCTGCCTTCTGGCTGCTGCTGATCATGGTGCGCGCTGTGGCCGGCTTCTTCGATGGCGGCAGCGGGGCGATGCTGGGTCAGGGCCTGGCGGCGGCGCTCGCACTGCAATGGGTCCAGCCCTTCGCGCCGGCCATCGGTGACCTGGCGCTGGCGGGGTACGTGGCTTTGGGCTGGGTGAGCGAGCGGCGTATCCGCTGGCGGGATGCGCTCGGGCTGATGCTGCTGGGGGCGCTCCAGATTCCGCTTCTTCTGTACAGCCTGCGCGTCTTCAGCGGCCATCCGCTCTGGCGCACCTTCCGCGACCAAAACATCACCCTCTCACCACCACCGACGAGCTACCTGCTTGGGTACGGCCTGCTCACGCCGCTGGCGCTGTGGGGTCTCTGGCTTGCCCTGCGGCGACCGCGACGCCGGGGCTGGCGTCTGCCGGCGGCCTGGGTGCTCGGGGCGGCCCTGATGGCCTATATGCCTTTCAGCCTGCAGCGGCGCTTCACAGAGGGCCTGATCGCGCCCATCGCCGTGCTGGCGGCCATCGCCCTGGGTTATGGTCTGCTGCCCTGGTTGCGCCGCCGGCTGCGCATGGCTCAGACTCGTTGGCGCAAGGCGCGCAACCTGGGCCTGGCGCTGCTGGTGGCAGCGGCTTCCCTGTCGTCGCTCTACCTGGCCTTCGGCGGATCGCTGCTGGCCTCCATGCATCACCCACCGCTCTTTGACCCCGTTCCGCTGACGGAGGCGCTGGATTGGCTCGGCGAGCGTGAGCAGTGGCGGATCCCGCTCTTCGCCGCCGAGCGGACCGGCCTGGTCGCGCTGGGACAGATCGGCCAGCGCGTCTATCTGGCGCACGTCATCGAGACCGCCGACTATCGCGCCAAGCAGCGCCTGGTGGCCGACTTCTTCGGCGACGCCATGACCGATGTCGATCGGCGGCGCCTGTTGGCGGACTGCGGTTGCCGTTTGCTGCTGTACGGTCCCTATGAACGCGAGTTAGGGAACTGGGATCCCGCCGGGGCCGACATTTTGCAGCAGGTCTACGCGCGGGACGGTGTGGCGATCTATCGGCTTGCTTATCCTTGAGTGTGGCTCCGTTGCGTGACCTTCCCGGAAGTCTGTAGCTTGCGGGAAGGTCGGGGCGGAGGCTCAGGGCATGGGGTGTCCCTGGAAGAAGGTCCACAGCAGTGACGTGGCGTCGACGCTGTCCGAGGCGCGGCCGGCGCCGGGCCAGGCGTGTCCCACATCCTGCAGCACATAGAGGATCACCTGCGTGTCTCCCTGACATCGCTGCCAGACCTCGCGTCGTGCGCCGGGCTGGGGCTCGTCCACCTGCGGCTGCGGATCGCAGCCGTCCCGCGCCGCCCATGCGGCGGCCCAGGTCTCGACGGGGGGAGTCCCCGTGCCGCCCGCGAAGGGCACGATGGAGTCGGCCAAGCCGTGGAAGGCCAGGATGGGGACGGGGCGCGACGGGTCGCAGCGGTCGGCGAAGAGGTAGGCGCCGGCCACCGGTCCGGCGGCTGCGAAGAGGTCGGCCGCGTCGCAGGCCAGGCGGTGCACCATGCCGCCGCCGTTGGAGATGCCCGTCAGGTAGACCCGCGCCGGGTCGACGGCCAGATCCTTTTCTAGCTGGGACACCAGCGCGCGGATGAAGGCTGCGTCGGAGGAGCCGGGCTCGACGCGCCAGCCGGGCTTGCGCGGTGCCGGCTCGCCCTGTGGATAGACGACGATGAAGTTTTCGCTGTCCGCCAGGCCGGAGAAGCCGCTCAGTCGTTCCTGCTCGGCGGCGGTCGCGCCCAGTCCGTGCAGGTTTACCACCAGGGGAAGCGGGGTCTCCCCATCGTAGGCGGGCGGTATGTGCAGCAGGTAGGTGCGCTCCCGGCCACCGGAGGTGAGCGAGCCGCTGATGGTGTCGCCCCCGGAGGGGACTGCACCGCCCGGCTCGCGACGGGCGCGCGTGCAGGCTATCAGGCCGCCCAGGGCCAGTGCGAGCACTAGAAGCCATCGTGCCGAGCGCATCTTGAACCTCCCTCTTCCACCTTGGCGGCTATTGTAGCGGCATGTCCCCCTCGGTGCCAAAGGTTCGGGCGGCGCGGGGCCCCAGGGCCTTGGAGAGGGCCGTAAAGGGCCCCGACCAGCCAGGCCGGCCCTAGGGTCGCCTGGAAGTGAGCGCATTGGCCTTGTGGTCAGGGGTGCCATCGACATCGAGAGCCGCTCGCCGATGGGGGCGAGGCAGCAGGGAGAGGGAAAGAGGTGTGGGGGGCTTTAGCCTTCGCGGGTGTCGCCCGAAACCGGGCAAGGGGCTGGCGGCGCCGGGCGCCTCGTCCCACAGTGGGCGTGGGGGCATGGCGTCGCTGTGCCCCTGCCTGTGGCCTGACCGGGATTCTCATGTTCCGGCCAGGCCAAAAAGTTGCAGGGCTGTCTGCCTGGGCGGCCCCTGCCCTTCGCGCGATGGCGAACCTCACCTGGGGGTGGGCGGGAGGGGCCCCGGCGGGCGAGGGTGAGGCCGGCGGCCTCGTGCCCTGACGGGGGAGTGCCGGCCCGGCGCTCTGCGCCGGGCCTTTTTCCTGATGATGGAGAATCGGAGGAATCAGGCCTGGGCGGCCTGGCCGTACAGCTCGCGGTGCACCACGCTCAGGGCGCGCACCTGCTGTTCGGCGTGGTAGGAGGAGCGCACCAGGGGCCCGCTCTCCACCCACTTGAAGCCGATGCCCAGCCCGTAGTCTTTCAGCTCCTCGAACTCCTCGGGCGTGTAATAGCGCTCGATGGGCAGGTGTTTGCGGGAGGGCTGCAGATATTGGCCGATGGTGAGGATGTCGACGCCCCACTCGCGCAGATCGCGCATGGTGGCTTTGACCTCCTGCATGGTCTCGCCCAGGCCGACCATGATGCCCGACTTGGTGAGCACTTCGGGGTCCAGTTGCTTGGCGTTGGTGAGGGTAGCCCGGGCCCATTCGTAGCGGTCCTGGGGTTGGACCACCCGGAAGAGGCGCGGCACGGTCTCGACGTTGTGGTTGAGGATCTCGGGGCGGGCGTCCATGACGATCTTCAGCGCCTGGCGGGAGCCTTTGAAGTCGGGGATGAGCACCTCGACGGAACAGCCCGGGGCCAGCTCGCGGATGCGGCGGATGACCATGGCGAAGATGGGCGCGCCGCCGTCGGGGCGCTCGTCGCGGTTGACGGAGGTGATCACGGCGTGGCGCAGCTTCATGGCCTGCACAGCGCGCGCGACGCGCTCGGGCTCGAGCCAATCGAGCGGAGCGGGGCGGCCGGTCTTGACGTCGCAGAAGCCGCAGGAGCGGGTGCACACCTCGCCCATCATCAGGAAGGTGGCGGTGCCCGAGCCCCAACACTCGCCCATGTTGGGGCAGCGGGCCTCTTCGCAGACGGTGTGCAGGGCTTTCGAGCGCATCATCTCGCGCAGCCATTCGAAGGTCTCGCCGGAGGGGGCGCGCACCTTGATCCAGGGTGGGCGCCGCGG
>JAJRUD010000122.1 GCA_024277995.1 Chloroflexota bacterium | reverse complement strand
GCCCGCTCGCCAGCACCGCCGTCAGTGTGTCCCCCTCCGGATCGCTGTCGTTCCCCAGCACCCCCGGCGTCCCTACCACCAGCGTGTTGTCCTCCAACACCGTGTAGCTGTCGTCCGCCGCCGCCGGCGCGTCGTTCACCGCGTTCACCGTCACCGTCACCGTCGCCGTCGAGAACTCCCCATCCGCGTCCGTCACCCGATAGACGAAGCTGTCCGTGCCGTTGTAGTTCAGATCCGGCGTGTAGCGCATGCGGTTGTCCGCCAGCACCGTCACTGCCCCGTTCGCCGGCCCGCTCTCGATGCTCACCGTCAGCGGTGTGTCCCCGATCCCGCTGTCGTTCGCCAGCACGGCAACCGTCACCGATGTGTCCTCGTCGGTCGCCGCGCTGTCGTCCGCCGCCGCCGGCGTGTCGTTCGCCGCCGTCACCGTGATACTCACCGTCGCCAGGTTCGACAGCAAGCTCCCGTCGCTCGCCCGATAGCTGAAACTGTCCGCCCCGTTGTAGTCCGCATCCGGCGTGTACGTGAAGGACCCGTCCGCGTTCAGCGTCAGCACCCCATGCGCCGGCCCGCTCGCCAGCACCGCCGTCAGTGTGTCCCCCTCCGGATCGCTGTCGTTCCCCAGCACCCCCGGCGTCCCTACCACCAGCGTGTTGTCCTCCAACACCGTGTAGCTGTCGTCCGCCGCCGCCGGCGCGGCGCTCACCGTGGGCGTCGAGGTCGGCGTTGGTGTCTCGGTGGGTGTTGGGCTGGGCGTGTAGGTCGGGGTGGAGGTGTTGGTGGGTGTATTGGTGGGCGTGGGGGTCGGCGTGTGCACTGTGACGCGCCGCCAGTTGACGGCCGTGTCGAAGTTGCCGCCTTGCGTCTCCACCTCGTTGGTCAAGAGGCCGCCCGGGCTGAGGGGATCCACCTGGGCCATGAAGCCAAGGCGGTAGAAGGTCCCCTGGGCAATGAGCACGTCCACGTTCCAGGTGATCACCGTGCCGCCGCCCGTGACCACGCAGCCGGCGGGGACGCAAGTATTCGCAATGTAGGTCATTCCCGGGGGCAAGCGGTCGATCACCTGCAACAGGTGGGCCGGAGGCGGGCTGCCGTAGTTGATTACGGCGATGTCGAACTGCACCGACCAGCCAGGGTCAAGCACCTCCGGGTCGGAGAACTTCACCGGATAGACCTTGGGCGTCGGCGTGGGGGTGGGCGTCGAGGTGACAGTGGGTGTGGCTGAGGGCAGGATCGGCGTAGGGGAGGAGGTGCCGGTCGCCGTTCGCGTGACAGTGGGAGTCACCGTCAGAGTCGGGGTCAACGTAACCGTGGCCGAAGGCGACGGGGTGCGCCCGGCAGCGGTGGGCGGGGGCGGGAGGGCCGTGGCCGTGGCGCATGCGCCCTGGGGGAAGAGGCACAGGTCCGAGGTGCGCGGCGGCAGGATGGCGCCCATACCCAAATCGAGCGCGATGTCCTTGACCAGGCGCAGGTCGAAGGCAGTAAAGCCCCTGATGGGCCACGGAGCGTAGTCAGCGGAGAGCCGCGAACGAGTCTCCTTCACGCCGCGATAGGCCAAGGGACGCGAGGAGGCCAGGCCGCCGAGATAGAGCACGAAATAGACCAGGACGCCGGAGCCGAGCCAAAGCAGTACTTCGCGCGCCCTGGCTCTCCTGTCCCGTCCCCGATGGTCATCCTGTCCTGCGGGCATTCCCCTACCCTATCGATGCGAACTCGTCGAGGCCGAGAGGTTCACCATCGTCCGCCGAGAGCACAACTGCATTCGTGTGCCTCTGGCGCGTACCCTGCGATGCCTTTGCGACGGCCACGATCAGCACGGTCACCGATCCGCTCGAAGGAGGCCCCCCAGGGCCTCGCTCATCTCAGCAGTTCTTGCTGCTGTTCGGTCTGGGGCGCTTCCCGCGGCAGGATGACGGTGAAGGTCGCCCCTTTCCCCTGTTCGCTTTCCACCTCAATCCGTCCGCCGTGGCGGGCGATGATGCCGTAGCTGACGGAAAGGCCCAGACCCACGCCCTGTCCCTCGGCTTTCGTCGTGAAGAAGGGATCGAAAATGCGCGAGATATGCTCGGGGGCGATGCCGGTTCCCGTGTCCCGCAGGCGGAGGACCACGGAGTCACCCTCGACATCGAGCGAAAGGTACAGGTCGCCGCCATCGGGCATGGCCTGCACCGCGTTTTGAATGAGGTTGATGAGCACTTGCTCGATCTGTTGCAGGTCGTAGACGGCGATGACCGATTCGTGCGGGGCATCCAGATGGGCTTCGACCTTGCCTTTGCGCAGCATATACCGCGTCAGGCGCAGCACGCCTTCCACGGTTTCGCGCAGATCGTGAGGCTCCAGCGTGGGGGGAGACTGGCGGGCGAATTTGAGCAGGTCGGTGACGATCTGATTGGCGCGCGAAGCGCTGTCGCGGATCACCTGCAGTCCGGTGGCCAGTTCCGCCGTCTCCTCCCTGGCGCTCAGCTCGTCGATCTCCTCCATCAACTCTTCGGCCATGCCTTTGATCACGCCGAGCGGGTTCTTGACGTCGTGGACGATGCCGGCGGCGAGCTGGCCGACGGAGGCCAGCTTCTCCGACTGCACCAACTGCTGCTGCGCCTGCCGCAATTGTTCATACATGCGCGTGAGCTCGCGATTGCGCTCGACAGCCTCGGCATACAGCCTCTGCGCCTCCTCCGTGCGCTCCTGCAGGCGGAGCGTCATCGTGTCGAAAGCCTGCGCCAGGTCTCCGATCTCGTCCTCGCGCTGGACGTCGCTGCGCTGATTCAGGTCTCCTGCGGCAACCGCCTGGGCCATGCCGCGCAGCCGCAGCAAGGGCTTGGCGATGTTCTGGGCGATGTTGTAGCCGAGCACGATCACCAGCAATGTGGCCAGTGAGAAAACCAGGCTGAAGAGATCGCGGCTCGTCGCTTCTGTCGAAACGATGAAATTGCTGGGAAGCACGGTGACGAGGGTCCCCAGCTCTTCGCCGCGCACCACCCAGGAGCTGTAGAGGGCCTGGTAGGGTCGGCCCGCCAGACGCAGGTCGCGCAGCGCGGGGGCTTGTCGAACCTGCTCGAAATCCGCAAGTCGAAGCACCATTTGTGGGCCATCATCCTCGGCGAGGGTGCTCGCCAGCAAATCCCCCGAGGCATCGAAGATGGCAACGTCAGCCAGGGCATGCGCCTTGAGTTCCTCAGCCAGCGTGGTGAGCCGAGTGCCCACCAGCAGCGATCCCATCAGATTCCCGTCTGCATCTCTCACGGGAGCGCTGGTGACCAGAAAGTCCCCGAAGGCGGTCGAAATGACCCCCACGAATTTGTCCCCCCGCTCGTCCTGCTCTTCCGCCAGCGTGCGCCGGATGGGCACAATGGAAGACAGGTCGCTGCCGCTGGTTGCGACATAGGTCGTTTGATTCTTCCGGATAAGGCTGACCACCTCTCGACCTTGCAGGTCAGCCGCCATCGTGATCTCAACGCCTTCGTTGACTGCCAGAGGCCACAACAATTCCTCCAGCTTGTCGGCGTCATTCGCCTCCAGTGCGGCAGGGACCCCCTCGGTAAAGGCCATCAAGCGCAAGGCTTCCAGGTGTGAGCGCTCGCGGCGGACGACCGCGTCCGATGCAACACGGCTCGCTTCATAGAGCTGGTTGACGAAGCGTTCGCGCACCGACGCGGTCACCAGCCGCGTGACGACAAAGATGCCCACCAGAGCGGTGAGCACGGTCAGCAACACATAAGGGACAATGAGCTGCGCGCGCAGACTGGCCAGCCGCGCCAATAGCCTTCTGGCACGCTGGCTGCGCATTCCTCCGTTCATCCGCCCGCTGCCAGGCTCATGATGGTCGATGCCTGCATCCAATTCGGGCAATTACCTCCCGCACCCCTCCTGCGAAGATGATGACTGTGGCATGGCTACTGGCAGAAACTGCCGGCGGGGGACCGATCCCGCCATTCGCGTTGTGCCCGAAACCATCGGCGCCGCCGGCTATGGGCCGCTAGGTGACCTGCCCTACCCGGTGGCCTCGTTCGCCGCATCAGCGTCATTCCAGGCCCAGACGCAGCTCCCACCTTCCCCCTTCGCACGATAGAGCGCCTGGTCCACTTCCGCCACGAACGCCTCTGGCTGGGCCACCTCTGCACGCCACTCGGCCACACCGATGGAAGCGGTTATGCCTCCCTCGCCCACTCTGATCTGGCGTATGCACTCGAGCACCCGATTCGCCACGCGCGCCGCGTGCCAGAGATCGGCTTCGGGGAGCAGGATGAAAAACTCGTCGCCGCCGATGCGTGTGGCAACGTCGACCTTTCTCACGACGGAACGGATAGCGCGCGCTACCTCCTGCAACATCCTGTCTCCGACCGGGTGCCCGTAGGTATCGTTTATGGCCTTCAGACCATCCAGGTCGATCATGATCGCCGAAAGCGGCCGTCGATAGCGGCTGGCCCGCTCGATCTCGTTCTCCAATGCGTCCGTCAGCTTGCGCCGATTGAACAACCCCGTCAGCGGATCGGTCACGGCAAGCCGCTGGATCTCTTCGAAGAGGCGCGCGTTTTCTTCCAGCAGCTCACGATGCTCCAGGGCCCGGCGCAGAGAATGTTCGAAAACCGCCAGGGATTCAAGCGGCTTCGTGAGGAAGTCGCAGACGCCGCTGCGAAGCGCTTCGATGGCCGATTCGACCGTGGCGCCGCCCGTGAGGATGATGGCCTGCAGGTTTGGATCCTTGGCCTGCGCCGCCTGCACCACTTCCAGGCCCGAGTGGCCGGGCATGTAGAGGTCAACGACCAGCGCATCGAACTGTCTGCTGCCGACCGCCCTCAGCGCCTGCACGCCATCTTCTGCCTCGACGACCTCGAGGCCCATGCGACGCGCTCGACGGGCGATCATGCGGCGGAAGGCCGCGTCATCTTCGGCGATAAGAATACAGGGAGTTGGTTTCCTGGTATCGTCAGATTGTGCCATCAGACCCGCTGCCCTCCAACGTCAGCTCGCTCGCCTCGAACCTCCCTCCGCGGGAAACATGACGTGGCTGGCAATTTTCCTTAACCGTCGCCCTATGATACCCCATCCCTCCCGAGGCGTCACCTTGCAATTGACATACACAGCCACCTCAGGATCACATGACCAGCGACCTATGCGCCCACACCCTGCGCGGCACCTTTCTTGCCCTGCGGGGAACCACTCCGGGTCATGGAAGCCCCCACGTCCATCATTGCAGAGAGAGGTCTTCGAACTCGGCGGGGGCGAAGCATGCATCGAAAAGCAGCGAGCCGCTTGCCTGGCTCGCTGCTTTGAGCGCCGCCCTTGCGACCTGTCGGCTAGCCCTCGAAGGAGGGCGGCGTCGCGGTGGGCGAAGGTGTCACTGGGCCGGAAGTCGCGGTCGGCGTCCTGGTGGGCTGGGGAGTGGGGGTTTTCGAAGGCGTCGGCGTCGGGCCGGTCGTGGGCGTGCGCGTCGGCGTCCTGGTGGGTGTGCGCGTGCTGGTCGGCGGGCTCGTGGGCGAGGGCCCGTAGGTGGGTGTGCGCGTCGGCGTATTGGTGGGCTGGGGCGTGTTGGTGGGCGTCACAGTGACCACCAGGGAGCCGTGGGTGGTGCAGGTACCCCAGCCGGTGAAGTTGAAGACCAGCGTGACGTCGAAGCTGCCGGCGAAAGGCTGGCTCTTGAGGGCATAGTCAGCCTCCCACCACCGTCGCTGGCCTTGAGTGAGCGGTATGGAGGGCGCCGAGGATGAGACCGTCCCCGAATAGTACTTGCCGGAGGGATTGTAGTAGCGGTTGCCCTTGAAGCGGAAGTAGTCCCAGAACATGGGCGGCGAGTAGGGTGAGCTCCATGTGAGGCTGGAGGATATCAGATAGGCCGTCGCCACGTTCCGGTTGCGGACGCGGGCTTCGAAATCGTCGCCGTAGAGCCGCGTGCGGTCGATGTAGATCAGGCTGCAACTGGGAGTAGGCGTCGATGTCGGGGTCATGGTGATGGTGGGGGTCGGCGTCGGAGGCACCTCCATGTAGAAGGTCACTTCCTCCCAACTACCCCACACGTCCTCGTCGTCCTTAGCGCGCACGCGCAGACGATACTCCCCCGTCACCATGAGGGTGCCGTTGGGCCAGGTCCATCCGCGCAGATCGCGCGTCGGACAGGGGCTGCCGTTGCCACCAAAGCCACAGTATGCCACCTGCCCCTCGGTGTGGCCGTAGACGTTCTGCCAGGCCGAGCCGGTCCAGAGGGCATACTGGAATCGCACGCGCTTGATGCCGGTTCCGTTGGGCCCACCCGACGCGCTGCAGTTGGCTGGATCGGTGTTGTCGGGGTCATAAGCGGTGGCCTCGCCCTGGACGAAGGGGTTGCTGGTGTTGTACGTGGCGCCGTCGATGGGGGAGACGATGTTGACGACGGGCGGCACCTTGCAGGGCGTCGGCGTGGCGGTGCTGGTCTCCGTCGGCGTCAGCGTCACGGTGGGGGTATTGGTGGGCAATGGAGTAGGTGTGGGCAAGACCAAGGTCGGGTCCACCCCCACGACGCGCGAGACGCGGAACTGCTCCACGCGGCCCTCACGAGTGGCCGTCAGGTGAAGCTGCGGCCACCAGGTGGTGAGAAGGGGGACGATCAACGGATGGTTGAAGTCGACCGTGACCACCACCCGGTCACCCGGCGACCCTGCGTCGGAGTAGGGCTCGCAGCGACTGGACCAATCCGAGAGCCAGTTATCGGGGTCTGAAGGGAAGTAGGTGAAACCGGGCACGGCCCGGGTGGAGCAGACAGTCACCTCGAAGAAGCCCGGGGCATTCCAGGGTTCAGTCTCGTTGCGCAGGATGCCCGAAGCACCGGCGCGGACGGCATCCAGGATGGAAAGCACACGAGCCGCGTTCTCCTTCTTCTCCTCCGTATCGCACACTTCGCCATATTGAGCATAGAAATTGGCGCATACCGTGTCGTCGTAATAGGCCATGTCGTACTCGCCCGTCACTGCATAGCGCACAGCGAAGCGCGCACCGTTCTCGATAGCCATCCAGGCGTGCATCAGGCGGGCGACTTCGATCAGGGTGAAGATGATGAAAATGATCAGCGGGAAGACCAGCGCGAATTCAACCATCGTCTGGCCCCGCCTGCGATCCCGAATTGTCCCTTGCACTTCCATCCACCTTCTCCTAAAACGCAAAACACCGGCTTGCAGCGCCACCTTCAGTCTAATTTGGATTGCCCATCCGGGACCTTACGATCGCCTTACAGGGGATTGGATCATATGGGACGCCAGTCACGCGCGGCTTGCGGCCGCATCGGCTTCGCCTGAGGGTCGGGGATTGGTATGGGAGCGAGCGGGGGGAAGGGCACACTGCGGGCGCGGATCAACGCCCGGCCATTGTGGGGCAAGGCCGACGGCGCGCCGGCGATGCAGGTCATCCGCATTGAGCGGACAGGAGGCGGCCTCTGCCGCCGCAGGTCAGCTCTCCAGCATGTAGCCGTATCCGCGCACGGTGCGCAGGCGCGTGGGATTCTCCGGGTCCTCTTCGATCTTCTTGCGCAGCAGCCAGACGTAGCGGCGCAGTGTGCTGTCCCCTCTCTTGCGATAGGAGCCCCAGACGGAGGCCAGCAGCTCCTCCTGAGACACCGCTTCTCCCGCCCTGGCTGCCACCGCCGCCAGCAGGCGGAATTCGGTCGGCGTCAGTTGGAGCTGTCTGTCCCCCAAGAAAGCCTCGCGTTTCTTCATGTCCACCAGGATGTCGCCCGCGACCAGACGCCCTTCCCTGCTCTGTTCTCGGGCCGCCGTGCGGCCGAGGATAGCCCGTATGCGGGCAGCCAGCTCCGCGAAGCTGAAGGGTTTCGTGACGTAGTCATCCACGCCCAAGCGGAAGCCGCGCAGCTTGTCGCTCTCCGCCGACTTCGCCGTCAGCATGATCACAGGGGTATCCGCCAGTTCGCGGATGCGGGCGCACACTTCCCAACCGTCCATCCCCGGCATCATGACGTCCAGGACCACCAGGTCCGGCTGCTTCTCGTAGAAGACGCGCAGAGCTTTCTGGCCACGATCCGCGGTCAGGACCTGATAGCCCTCGCGCTCGAGATATTCCCCCAGGAAGCGCAACAACGTCTTGTCGTCGTCCACGGCCAGGATTCTCACGGCCATCGCTCATACTCCCAAGCACCGGGGACAGCGGCGATGCGCTCCGGCAGGTGACCCGCCCGTCAACGGTCGCAAAGCGGCAGCCAGAAGACGACCTGCGTCCCCCCTGGTTCCTCATCCTCGATATGGATGTGTCCCCCCATAGCTTCCACCAACCTTCTCGACAGATGCAGCCCGAGACCGTGGCCATATACCTCGCGCGCGTCGCTGGCGTCCAGCCGGTGGAACATTTCGAAGATCCGTTCCCGCTCCTCGGGAGGGATGCCTGGGCCCCGGTCGTGCACAGCGATCCGCATCCCCTCCCCCACGACTTCGGCCGTGACGCGCACCTCACTCAGTGGCGCATACTTGAGCGCGTTGTCCACCAGATGGAACAACACGCTCGACAGGGCACGCTCGTCGGCTCTGACTGGAGGCAGACCAGGCGGCAGTTCCGCTCGCAGTCTATCAACATCCCCATCTTTCGGGAAGCGCGAAATCACCGTACGCACCACCGCCGGCAGATCGATGGGCTCAAGGTGGAGAGGGAAACGTCCTGCCTCGAGCGCAGAGAGGTCCAGGATCGCCTCCACGAAACCGCCCAGGCGCTCGGTCTCGGCCTGGACCAACGTCAGCGTGTCGCGCGCCTGGGGAGCCAGGTCGGGGTAAGCTTCGAGCACCAGCTCGATGCCGCCGCGTATGTTGGTCAACGGAGCGCGCAGTTCGTGCGAGACGAGCGCGATGAACTCCGTCTTCAGGCGATCGAGCTCCTTGAGTTCCTCGTTCAATCGGGCCAGGTCGGCCACCGTCTGCTGTAGCTCCAGGGTGCGCGTCTCCACCTTGGCCTCCAGTTGCTGGTTCAAGGCCTCGAGCTCGCGCCGCGCCTCAGCCACTTCGTGCAGCGCGCGGCGCAGCTCCGCCTCGCGTTGCTTGACCTGAGTCAGGTCATGGCCCGTCCCCGCCAGCAACAGACCGCCCCGTCTGTCATCGCGGATGGGGCGCAGAGAGAGGGCAATGGGATACCTTGCCCCGCCGGCATCCACCAGCGAGACCTCCCCCTGCCAGCCCTGCGCGGCGGCGGCCTGCAGCAGCTCGCCCAGGCCCACATCGGCCTCAAGGTGAGGTTCCAGGTGGAGCTCGGAAGGAACGTCCTCCGCTGTTCCCAGCATGCGGCGCAAGGCCGGGTTGGCCAGCAGAACCTCGCCCTCCAATGTACATATGAAAGCAGCGTCCGCCGAGGCGTCCACCAGCGCCTGGAACTGACGCATCTCCGCCTGGCCGGCGAGCACACCCTGCCGTGCAATGAGCATCAGCCCCAGGAAGGCGGAGGCTCCCACGCCTACCCAATCCGCATTCCCTGAGAGCCACATATCCACCGCCGTCGACCCCGCCACGGCATAGGTCAGTGCGATGGCCAGCAGTGGTTCGAGCCGGCGGACGATCGCCGCACCCCGCCGCGAGGGTCGCGATCTGGCGGCCGGCAGACGTCTCAAGAAGACGTGTATCAGAAGCAGCGAAGACGCGAGGCCCAGCGCTTCGCCCCCCCCCGCCGGCGCCCATTCGCCCTGCAGCAGAGCGTAACGGTCGACGAAGTCGTAGCCCGCTTGAAGCGCCAGCGCGGCGGCCATGGTGTTGAACGGAAGAAGAGGGCGCCCCTCAGGGGGGAGCAATACCAGGCGCAGCAGCAGGACTAGGCCGATGAGATCGGTGACGGGGCCCACTGCCGACCATAGCACGTGCAGATTGGGCGCGAATCCCACCTGCACCGCCGGGCGGACGAACACCAGCCAGGCCAGCGCGGTGATGGCAACGGCCAGGATGGCGCTGTCCAGGAACCGGCGCACACGCCCAAAGCGCTCCCAGGGTCCGGAGGGCTGCCGCGTCAGGGCAGCGATGAGCGCGAAACCGCCGGCCAGGCGCAGCAGATCGACCAGTGAAGGAACCGGCAGGGATTTGCCGGTGCTGTACCAGGCCAGCCTGTAAGCGGCATCCGCCAGGGCCCAGAAGCCCAGCGTGAGCCCCCAGTAGCGGAAGAACGGGGCGAGCGCTGAAGCCTCCGGGCGGCGCGCGGCAGCCAGGGCAACCACAGCCGCGCCAACACGCACGACAAGGAAAGCTGCCACCGCCCAGACGGCCAGCCCCTCCCCGGGTGCCACGCGGGAGGTCAGGAGAGCGTAGGTCAGGGCGACGCTTATCGCGATCAGGGTGCCCAAGGCATCCGAGCGCGCGAGTCGAGCGAGTCGAGGGCGCATGTCGCGATTGTATGTCACCCGCAATGGGACGACAAGGCGCGGCGCGCGAAGCAGCCCCGCTGATGCGGGGCTGCCCGGCCGATCAAAGAGCTTGCTTCCGATCTACCCCTCGAAGCTGGGGGGAGTGTTGGTGGGCGTCACCGTCGGCGTATCGGTGGGTGGAGCGGCCGTCGGCGTGTGCGTCGGCGTGTTGGTGGGCACGGGGGTATCGGTGGGAGGCGGCACGTAACTCTCGCTGGCCGACACTGTGCACGAACCCCAGCCGGGGAAGCTGAAAGTCAGCGTCGCACTGAAGGTGCCGCCCAATGGCTGGCCCTCCAGGCTGAAGTCGGATTCACACCAGGCTGAGCCGCCGCCCCCGGCCAGAGAGATGCTCGGCGCCAAGGAGGAGACCGTACCTTCGCCCACCTGCGTGGATGGATTGTAGTACGTGCTGCCGGTAAACCTGAAGAAGTCGAAGTACATGGGCGGCGCGAAAGGCGAACTCCAAGTCATGCTCGAGTCGACCAGGAAGGCCGTGGCCACGTTGCTGTTGCGCACGTTGATCTCGTAATCGTCGATGTAGAGCCGATCGCTGAGAACGTTCAGCAGGCTGCAATCGGGCGTCGGGGTGGGTGTGAAGGTGGGCGTGACGGTCGGCGTGAGCGTGATGGTGGGCGTGTTGCTCGGCGTGAAGGTCGCCGTCGGAACGGGTGTGTTGGTGGGCGTGCGCGTGGCGGTAGGCGTCGGGAAAGTGGTCGTTACGGCGGGTCGCGACAGGTTGCATGCGGGATCGCTGAAGGTGACGGTGAAACCGAAGTTGGCGCTGCTCAGGTTGGCGGGCGGAACGTTGAGGTAGCCGTTGAACGCGCCATCGAAGTCCACTTCAATGCGGTTCGATCCGGACACGACCTCGCGCGGCAGGCCCGTGTTGGCAGAGGTGGGCGAAGAATAGGAGTTGGAACTCCTGATGGTGCCCCCGTTCCACGTCATCCAGTCGATGTATTCGTTCCAACCGTACAGGTCGGAGGCCTGCTTGAGCGGCCCCCAATCGATGGTCACACCGGTGACCTGCAGGCCGGGGTAGGTGGTGTTGTTGATGTATTGGCGGATCATCCCCCAATCACGGAACTCAAAGCTGCCAAAGGTCACTCCTGCGCAATAAGGGGTCGGTGTTATGGTGGGCGTCAGCGTATCAGTAGGGGTAGGCGTGATGGTAGGCGTGTCGGAAGGCGTCAACGTGATCGTCGACGTCGTGGTGCTCGTGGGGGTCGGCGTGTCACTGGGCGTGAGCGTGATGGTGGGCGTGTTGGTGGGCAGTGGAGTGGGGGTCGGGAGAACCAGGGTCGGGTCGATGCCCACGACACGCGAGACGCGGAACTGCTCCACACGCCCCTCACGGCTGGCGGTCAGATGCAGGAAGGGCCACCATCCGCTGAGGATGGGCAGGATCAGCGGGTGATTGAAGTCCACCGTGACGACGACGCGTTCGCCGGGAAAACCCGCAAAGTCGTAGGGCTGGCATTGGGCAGACCAATCCGAGGCAAAGTTGTTCACGTTGGAAGGGAAGTATATATATCCGGGGTTGTTGGAGCACACCGTAACGTCGAAGAACCCATCCTGATTCCAGGCCTGGCTTTCGTTCTTGAGGATGGCCACCGCGCCGACGCGCGCCGCGTCGCGAATGGAGAGTATGCGCGCCGCGTTTTCCTTCTTCACGTCCGTATCACAGACCTCTCCAAAGGGCGCATAGAAGTTGGTGCATATGGTGTTGTCGAAGTAGGCAGCGTCGTACTCGCCTGTCACCGCGTAGCGAACGGCGAAGCGGGCGCCGTTTTCCACCGCCATCCAGGCGTGCAACAGGCGCGCCACTTCGACGATCATGAAGATCAGGAGCAGCATGACGGGGAGCACGAGGGCGAACTCGACGGCGGTCTGGCCGCGCGACTTGCGGCGTGCGCGGGCGATATCTGGCTGGCTGGCTGGCATGGTTTCCATCTCGACTATCCCCCGTCAGTGATTCAGGCGGGTGAAGATTCGTCCGGCGATGGCCTGGAAAACGCGCATCACGCCGGAGCCGGTTGGCGAATAGTAATAATTGCCGCAATCCGCGCCGGTGCCGATGCCATTGCACGGGTCGTCGCCAGGCGGCGTGGCCGGATCGCCGTCATCCCCCACGCCGGCGATGAAACGCAGCAGCTGCTCGCCCTGGTCTTTCGCCTTGTTGCAGAGCGTGGCACCGTAGTAGCCGACGTCGCATTCGTCGTTGTTGGTAACCACGTTGCCCAGGCCGATGGTAAAGATCACGGCACCGTTGCCCGCCTGAGGGCAGGCGGCGGCCGTGTTGGGAGCGGGCAGACAGCCCAGCAGCATCGCCTGGTAACGCGCGTGATCGTCCACGTCGTGGCTGGTGCTGGAGGGCGGGTGATAGGTGTCCGGATCGGGGTCGCGGCAGAAGGGCTTGATCCAGGTGGGCTGCCCGGTGGTGCCGGGGCAGATCCAGGTGCCCACACTGTCGCGGGCGGCGTTGGCTGCGCCGTCACTGAGCAAGATGACGATCCACACAGCCTCCGTTCGCCCGTAGCTCCCCAACTGGTTGTTGGCTGCCTTGATCCCCTCGGCGATGTTGGTCGAAGTACAGCCCGCCGGATTGCCGATAGTGAAGAAATCCGGGCACCAGGTGAGGGGATCGGGTTCATTATCCACCTGCATGCCGTTGAGCTTGTTCAAAGCGAGGGCGTGGTAGGCGGTGCCGTCCAGGCCATCGCCGGCGTTGAGCGCCAGCTCAACCGTGTGCTGCTGAGAATAGCGGATGATGGACAGGCGGTCGTAAGGAAAATACATGCGGTTGGCCAGAAACTTGGCCGCGTCGCGCACGGATTCGAAAGGCTCACAATCCCCGTTCAGGTTGCAGCGGTCGACGTTGTTCTCGGAGATGCTGCCTGCTTCGTTCGGCGGATCGTTGATCCTGCAATCGTCCACCACCCGCGGCGATTCACTGCTGTCCTCCCCGCCCGAGGGACTGTTCGTCGCATCGTCGTTGTCCACGCCGTCGCTGCACAGGTCCCAGGCCATGGAGGCCGAGCTGTCGACGACCAGAACCAGATCGACGGAGGCGGTCTCGGAAATGGCTTCGGCACTGATGGTGATGGAGTTGAAGCCGATGATGGGCAGAAAGGCGAAATCGACCGGCAACTGGCCGACGACGCGCACGAGCTTGCGCGGCGTCGCGGTGCACAGGCTGGCGTCGTGGTTGCTGGAGTAGGGTCCGCCGGGGTTCAGAGGCTCTTCGCAGAGGAAGACCGAGGCCGTGGCGCCGTCAAGCCCGTTGACTTCCAGGAACTCCTTGGCGGAGTTCTCCATCTGCGAGATCGTAAGCCCCTCACGGAACTGGTTGGCCGCTGCCAGCGCCGCGGCGTCCACCGCCCGGCGCAGATGCCCCACCGAGGTGAAGAGAATTCCGGCGTCCACCGCCAGGCCGATGAAGGCGGCCAGGCCGATGAAGGCCAGCGCGATGAGAACCAGTGCCTGTCCACGCTGCAGTCGATCTTGCATGGCGCCTCTCATGGTGTGGGTGTGGGTTCAGCCGCGGAGTTGGGCATGATGCTGTAAGCGTGCAGCACGATGGGGTCTTGAACGAAGGCCGTGATCCAGGGCAGCCCCAATACCATGTTGTAGTTATAGACGATCTCGACCAGCACCACGCCCGTGTTGGGCGGTACGGCGCCGAATTCGGTGACGTGGTTCGTGACCAGCGTCTGGAATTGGGCCGTGGTGAATTTGGAATCGTAGTTCCCCCATCGACGCCACCCGACTTCCCCGCCGCCCGATCCCAGCGGCCCCGAAGGACAACCGCCAACCGTCGGGAAGCGCGCCACCACCGTCCCGCCGGCGAGGGTGAAGATGGATACGATCACATCGTCCTGCGCGGGGTCGAGGACCACCTGCCCCCCCCAGTTCAGGGCCCGGTCCGTGTTGGCCCATACGCGGGTGTAGAAGTCGGTGTTGCAGGGTATCCACGCACCGGCCGCATCGTGCAGGGGGTCGTCGTCGGCGGCAAAGCGCGCTACCTCGCGCGCCCCGTCCACCAGATCCAGATAGAAGTTCAACATGAAGCCGAACTCGATGAGCCCCGAGAGCATCATCAGCAGCAGCGGCAGCAGCAGGGTAAATTCCACCAGGCTCTGCCCGAGCGACTTGCCGCGCCGCTCGCTCCAGGCTTTGAGGAAACGCATACTCCCTCCCTTTGGCGCAGGACGCGCCAGCGGTTGGCTCATGTCGATTATAGGAGGCCCCCGCACATGCGCCGCCTAGTACTGAGGGGCTAATGGGCCTTTCTGTCGCCTGCTGGAAACGGCATTGTAACGGAATTGAAACACAAAGCTCGGCCGCGCCGCTCAGGGGAGGAACAGCCGCGCAATCACCTCGCGCCCGCCGAAGTAGACCAGCCAGGCCCCCAGCACGAGGAAAGGGCCATAGGGAATGGGAAGGAAGGGGACGTATCGCCGGCGCAGGATCATGACAGCCAGGTAGATCAGGCTGAAAAGGCCGGCGGCCAGGATGCCCAGGAAGAGAGCCACTACCACGCCGGGCCACCCCACCACCAGCCCGATCAATCCCGAGAGCGTGACGTCCCCAAAGCCGAAGGCCACTTCATCCAGAGGCTGTTTGCGCGCCCGCGCCACGATCGCGGCGAAGGCCGCGCCGAGCATGAACAACGCCAGGACGGACAGAAAGCCTGCCAGGCCGCCACAGAGCGTCTTGGTCGCGCCGCGCGAGGGATCCAGCACTCCGATGAGCGCGAACAGGATCGCAGCCGGCGCGGTCACGACGTGCAGGATGAGGCGATGCTCCACATCGATCACGATGATGAGCAGGAAGACGAAGGAGATCACCCACGCCGCCCAGAAGCGCCCCCCATCCCGGGCCCATGTCCAAATCAGGAGGCTGCCGACAGCGGCGATGATTTCGACCAGGGGTGCCCGCCAACGAAGTCGCGTGCCGCAATAGGGACATCCCCGCACGCCCATCACGAGGGCCAATAGCGCGAGCCACGCCGTCCGAGGCCGAGGCGCGCCGCAGGCCTCGCAGCGCGGCAGCCTCGGCCAGCGCGTTTTCGGCAGGCTGTCGGCGAGCAGGTTGATCAGTCCGCCGCCAGCCAGCCCCAGGAGTGCAATCACGTATTCCACAGGGGTCCATTATACATGGCCGTCAAAACGCAGCCGGGAGACAGCGGCGCCGCCGGCATGATGGACACTCCACTGCCCCCGATGCTAGAATGGCCTTCGTGAGCCAAGCATTGCCGAGACCGGACCGGGATCGAATGAGCGCCTTGCTGGCGCTCGTGGGCCTGGCCTTCATCTCCACCCGCCTCGTCGAACTCCCCACCCTGCAGCGTTCCTTCACCCTGCTGGGCCTCTTGGTCACGCTGGAAGTCAACACCCGTCTGGTGATGCTCACGCTGGCCGCCGGGCTGGCCGCGAGCGGCGCGGAATCGCTGGTCCGCGCCCATCCGCGGGCCGTTGGGCGCCCGGCAGAGCATTGGCTGCTTCCCGGGCTGGCCGCGCTGGCCCTGGGGACGGTCATCGTGCGCCTGCCGGAAGGGCCCGCCCTTTGGCTCGGTTTCGCCACTGCCATCCTGCTGCTGCTCGCCATTCTCAGCGCGGAGTTTGTCGTCGTCGACGAGGAAGACCCGCGCTTCCCATGGGCAGCTGCGGGGCTGAAGGCTCTGGCATATTTGCTGCTGGTGGAGGTGTATTTCACACTGCGGGCGCTCGACATGCGGGCGATCTTCGCCATACCCCTGGTCTTCGGCGCCTCGGCCGCCATCCCCTGGCGAATGTTCCGCCTCTCAATGCACCCCGCAGAAGCAGTGCGCTACGCGCCGCTGGTTGGAGCGCTGTTGGCCCAGATCGCCTGGGGCCTGCATTACTGGCCGCTCGCCCCGCTGAAAGGCTCACTGTTGCTGGGCGTCGCAGCCTATATCGCCATTGAAGGCATGGAGGGACACGCGGCGCGCGACCTGCCCCCCCGGCAAATCGCCATCCACATCCTGCTGGCGGTCGCCGCGCTGGCGGCCATCCTCTGGCTGACCTGAGACGCTGCCGATCAGACGCCTCCGTCGCTGGCCCGCTCGCCCGAGGCGCGCTTCCCCCGTTTGGCGCGATAACCTACGATTCGCTCCGTCCCGTTGAGCAGGCGCACGATATTCGGCCGCAAAGCCCACAGCAGGAGGACCTCCGCTCCGACGGGATACCACACGTCCACCCAGGGGCCGACTCCCAGCAAGGCACGGATGGTGAAGACGACGAAGGTGATCACCGGGATCGACATCGTCGCCACCGAGGCGTATCCGAGGAAATAGAGGATCAGGCCCCCGACGGGAATGATGATCAACGCGATCGGCCACCAGAACCCCATTGCAACCCCCACCGAGGGCGCTCCACCGGCGCCGCCGCGCAAACGGAGGCGGCCATCCTCGCGGTCCATCAAGAAGACCGAATAGTTGTGGCCGACGATGGCCAGCAGTCCAGCGCCGACCTTGATCCATTCATTGCCCCCCGTCAGCGCGTGAGCCAACCACACCGAGCTGGCTCCCTTCAGGATGTCCCCCACCACCGTCGCCAGGCCGGGCCAGAACCCTGCCGTCCGCAGGACGTTCGTCCCTCCAGAGCGGCCGCTGTGTTCACGACGGATATCCTTGCCCGTGAGCAATCTCACAATGAGAAATCCAACAGGCAAGGCGCCGATGAAGTACCCTGCAGCCAACGCCAGCAACGATATGGGCATGGCTATCTCCTCCTCCCGGTAGGTCCTATCGTCTCCGTGTTATCAAACCCCTTGCAGGCGCAAGGGTTGCTGTGCTTCTCAGCCCTCGGTCCGCACGAGCGTCACCGCGCGCGGTCGGTCTCCGCTCAGGTCGAAAGCGCGGCAGCGCCATCCCCGCCCGCCGGGAGACCAGATCAGGTAGACCGCCTCCGGATAGGTGATCTGGGCCAGGTCCGTCGCCGAGGGGCCTTCCGGCCCGAGGGGGTGCGAATGAAAGATACCCACAAGCTCGAGCCCATCTTCCTCTATGCTGAGGATCGCCCGCACCTGCTCCAGCGGATCCATGCGATAACGGACAGGGCTGCGCTCGGCGTTGGTCACCGGGACGATCGACCGCACCTGTCCGCCCGCTCCGCCCAGCAGGCCGCACGCCTCTTGCGGCAGACAGGCTTCGACGTGCTTGAGCATGGCGTCCCAGATCGACAAGGGGATCTCAAGGCTTCTCTCGGGCATCCTTTGCAATTATATCCCTCTCCGCGCTTGAGCGGCGCTCTTGACATCCCACCGATCTCCCGTACAATAAACGGAAGTTAGGAATACCTAAATCTGGTGTTAGCATGGCCAGATGCCAGGCGGTCCGATGGACGAAACGCTCAACCTGACCCTGAAAGGGGCCCTCCTGCTGCTCGTCATCCTGCTGGCGGTGGGCCTGCCTCGACTGGGCCTGGCGGCACAGGTGCGACATCTGCGCCAGATGCGCAGAAGGGTCCTGCTCGAGGACGCCCTGAAATATCTGCTTTCCAGTTCATATCAGGAGCAGCAGGTCACATCTCACGCGTTGGCAGGCGCGCTCGACATCAGCCATGCCAGAGCACTCAACCTGGTGGCCGAAATGGAGTCCGCCGGGCTGATCACCTCCCACACTTCGGGGCTCAGGCTCACCCCATCCGGCGAGAGTTGGGCCGTGCAGGTGTTACGCGCCCACCGGCTGTGGGAACGCTACCTCCTGGATGAAGCCCGCATGCCTCTGCAGCACCTGCACCGCGAGGCAGAACGGGCGGAGCACCGTCTTTCGCGTGAGGAGCTGGATGCCCTGGACGCTCATCTGGGCTACCCGCGGCAGGACCCTCACGGTGACCCCATTCCCACTGCCAGCGGCGTCGTGCCGGCCAGCCAATCCAAGAGCCTGCTCGACTTCCCCCTCGGCGAGCCAGCCGTCATCCATCATATCGAGGATGAACCTGCCGCGTTGTTCAATGAGATCCTGGAAATGGGGCTGCGTCCCGGAAGCCTGGTGCGCTTGATCGAGCGGGGCGAGCGTCAGCTCAAGATGGAAATCGACGGCCAGCAGGTGACCCTGGCCCCGGTCGTGGCCGCCAGCATCCAGGTCGCCGAAGCCCCCCCGCCCGAACCCGAGCGCGAGGCTCTCGTACCGCTCACGGAACTGCCCGACGGCCAGCAGGCCAGGATCCAGGAGATCGACGCCTCCTGCAGAGGCTACACACGCAGGCGCCTGCTGGACCTCGGCCTCACTCCCGGCGCCCGGATATCCCCCGAGCTGTCCAACGCCTTCGGCGATCCGCGGGCCTATCGCGTGCGCGGCACGCTCATCGCCCTGCGCAAGGAACAGGCCCAACAGGTCCTGGTAAAGCCGACCAACCAGACATCCACACCGAGAAACGGGGAAGAACATGCCCTTACGCAAGCCTAGCGCGGCGGCCTGCCACTCATGCCCCGCCCACGCCCAAATGGCAAAGATGGGCATCCAGTTGGAGAATTTCGACCGGGTCGTCGCCCTGGCGGGCAATCCGAACACGGGCAAGTCAACCGTCTTCAACGCCCTCACCGGCCTCAAGCAGCACACGGGCAATTGGCCTGGCAAGACGGTCTCGCGCGCTGAGGGAGGTTTCATACTCAACGGTGTGCGCTACAAGCTGGTGGACCTGCCCGGCACCTACTCCCTGCTCTCGGCCTCCGACGACGAGGAGGTGGCGCGCGACTTCATCCTCTTCGGCCAACCCGACTGCACCATCGTCGTGGTGGACGCCACTTCTCTCGAGCGCAACCTCAACCTCGTGCTTCAGGTGCTCGAAATCACCGATCACGTCGTGGTGTGCGTGAACATGATGGACGACGCGCGGCGCAAGGGTATGCAGGTCGATCTGCGCAAGCTCTCGCGCAGGTTGGGGGTTCCGGCGGTGGGCACAGTAGCCCGCACGGGCGAGGGCTTGAGCGAGCTGATGAGCACCGTGGCCGGCGTCATTGAGGGCGCAATCCGGACCAACCCGCGCCGCATCCAGCCCTCGCAGGAGGTGGCCGCAGCCGTCGCCACGCTCACTCCTCTGATCGAGGGCATCGTGCCCGGGACCCCCAATGCGCGCTGGATCGCCATGCGGCTGCTCGACGGGGACGACCGCGTGCGGCGGGCGCTGCTCTCCGGCGAACTGGCCCAGCTCCTCAGCAGGCAGTCGGCGCGCAGCCGCCGGCCAAGCCGCAAGATCGCCCTCGAGGGGGCCCAATGAGCCGGAGTTCCCCCCTGCCGCCTGAGCAGGTGCTGGAGGTTGCCGACCGCCTGCAGCGCTCGATAGGAGACCGATTCCGCGACCAGATCGTCGAATCGATCTACGACGAGGCCGAAGCCATCAGCAACTCCGTCGTCCGCCAGCAGGACGCGGGCGGCGTGGATTGGGAACAGCGCATCGACCGACTGGTCACGTCACCCATCTTCGGCCTCCCCCTGATGTTGCTGCTGCTGGCGCTGGTCTTCTGGATCACCATCGTCGGCTCCAACATCCCCTCCCAGTGGCTGGCCCAATGGCTCTTCTGGGTGGAGGCCAAGGGCAGCGCCCTCTTCGACGCCATGGGGATACCCTGGTGGATCACCGGCTTCCTCTGGCACGGGACCTACAGAGGGCTGGCCTGGGTGATCAGCGTCATGCTGCCGCCCATGGCCATCTTCTTCCCGCTCTTCACCTTCCTGGAAGACCTGGGCTACCTGCCGCGCGTGGCCTTTAATATGGACTGGCTCTTCAAGCGTGCCGGGGCGCACGGCAAACAGGCCCTCACGATGGCCATGGGTTTCGGGTGCAACGCGGCCGGGGTGGTGGCCACGCGCGTGATCGACTCGCCGCGCGAGCGGCTCATCGCCATCCTGACCAACAACTTCGTCCCCTGCAACGGACGCTTCCCCACCCTGATCATGCTGGCGGTGGTCTTTGTGGCCGCCGCCTTCCCGCCCGCCTTCGCCTCGCTGGCCGCCGCAGGGTCTGTGGTGGCCATCGTGCTCGTCGGCGTCGTCTTCACATTGGCGGTCTCCTGGGGCCTGTCGCGCACAGTGCTGCGCGGCGAACCCTCGACCTTTACCCTTGAGCTGCCTCCCTATCGGCGCCCCAACCTGACGCGCATCCTCTACACCTCTTTCATCGACCGCACGATTTTCGTGCTCTGGCGGGCGATAACCACCGCCGCGCCGGCCGGTGCGCTGATCTGGATCCTGGCCAACATCCAGGTGAGAGACGCCAACTTGGCGCGCCTCATCGCCGACGCGCTCGACCCGCTGGGTTGGGCCATCGGCCTGGACGGCGTCATCCTGCTCGCCTACATCATCGCCATTCCCGCCAACGAGATCGTCGTCCCGACCATGCTCATGGTTTACATGGGCGTCGGCATGATGGTCGACCTGCCCTCACTGAGTGCTCTGCGCACACTCCTGGTGGATGGGAACGGCTGGACGATGCTCACGGCGGTGAACCTGATGCTCTTCTCACTGCTTCACAACCCCTGCGCCACGACGATCATGACCATCTGGAAAGAAACCCACAGCCGCAAGTGGACTATGGTTGGGGCCCTGATGCCGCTGGCTATCGCGTTCATCGTGACCTTCCTGACCGCCGGCATCGCCCGCCTCTTGGGTCTGGTATGATGCTGTCAGCCCACCGCCAGCGCCATGTCCACCTGCTTGCCACAGGCGATACTAGATAGCAGGGAACCTCGCGTGACCGCGCTGGCGGGCACACCCTCCCCAAATCCAGGAATATCGGTGAGAATACGAGCACCTGACGACGGGGGGTGTAGTCGGCCTGCCGAAATAGAAGCCTGAGGCACAACGATGATCACGAAGAATCTCATCCGCAGGCGTGGCAGAACCCTGCTCACCGTACTGGGGATCAGCATCGGCGTCGCGGCCATTATCAGCCTGGGGGCACTCGCCAACGGCCTCGAAGCCGGCTACGACTCCATGCTCTCCGGCAGCAAAGCCGATCTGGTCTTGAGCCAGCCGGATGCTTTCGATATCAGCATGAGCGCCGTCGACGAGGAAATAGGCCAGGCGGTCCTCAATCTCCCCGAAGTCGTGGATGCCAGCGGCATGCTGCAGGGCATCGTGCAGGCCGAAGGAGTACCCTACTTCTACATCTTCGGCTTTCCGGAAGACAGCTTCCTGCTGGGCCGCTTCGATATCGTCGAGGGCGCAGGGCTGGACTCCAGGCAGGCGCGCCGCTCGCGAGGTCGTCCTCTGCTCCTGGGCTCGGCCGCCGCCGAGGCCATGAACAAAGGGGTCGGCGACACGTTGCGCATCTTCGAGAGCGTCTTTCGCATCGTCGGCATATACCAGACCGGCGGAACCCTCGAGGACAGCGGCGCCGTGATCCGCCTGCGCGACGCGCAATCGCTGCTGGGTCGGACCAGACAGGTGAGCCTGTATTACGTCCGCCTGCGTGATCCGGATCTGCGCCAACGTTTCATCGCCCGCGCTGAGCGGCTCTGGCCCGACCTCTCCATCAGCTCCACCGAAGAACTGGCCAACAAGCAGCAAATGGGCGACTTCATGCGGGGTTACGTCTGGGCCATCGCTGGCCTGGCCATCGTCATCGGTGGTGTGGGGATGATGAACGCGCAATTGATGTCAGTGATGGAGCGCACGCGCGAGATCGGCGTCTTGCGCGCCGTCGGTTGGCAACGTTGGCGGGTGCTGGTGCTCATCCTGGGTGAGGCCTTGGCGGTGAGCCTGGCGGGCGGCCTGCTCGGCATCGGCCTCGGCTTCCTCGGGCTGTGGGCGTTTTCCGATGTGATCGTCTTCTTCGGGGCCACCACCTCGAGCATCTCGCCCGGCCTGCTCATGCAGGCCCTGGTGGTCGTGCTGGGCCTGGCTCTGGTGGGCGGGCTCTATCCCGCATGGCGGGCGGCGCGCCTGCAGCCCATCGAGGCGCTGCGTTACGAGGGAGGCGCCTCTGGTGGACAGGTGCGCCGCGCCCCCATCGGGGGCATGGCCACGCAGAGCCTGTGGCAACGCACGGGACGGACGGCCCTGACGCTGGCGGCCATTTCCATCACTGTGGGGGCCATCATCGCGCTGGAGGCCACCGTGCGCGGCGCCGCCGAGCTGATCCGCAATCTCTCGGGCGGCGCCGAGGTCATGGTCCGGCAGGCAGGCATCGCCGATACGAGCTTCAGCGCGCTGGACGAGCGCATCGGTGAACGCATCTCCGCCATGCCGGAGGTGATTGATGTGAGCGGGCTGCTCTTCACCGCGACGGTGCTTCCCGACTCGGGCACAATTTTCGTCATCATGGGATATTCTCCCCAGGAGCGCGCCATCCAGCGCTTCAACGTGGCGGAGGGAGAACGCATCTCCACCAACCATCAGATCATGCTCGGCCGCATGATGGCCGAGGCCCTGGACAAGAAGGTCGGCGACAGCATCACGCTGGGCGGCGGCCGCTATCGCGTGGTCGGCATCTACGAATCGGGAGTCGGCTGGGAGGAGATGGGGGGCATCGTCACGCTCAGGGACGCGCAGCGCTACACTGGCCGCCCCAGAAAAGTCACCATGTACTTGGTGGACGTGAAAGACCCGGCGCTGGCTCCCGCCGTCGTGGAAAGGATCAACGCCAGGATCCAGGACGCGCATGCCTCGCTCTCGGGCGAATTCGTGGAACAGATGCCGGACATGCAGGCCACGGATGCCATGATCAACGGCATCTCCGTGCTGGCGATCATCGTCGGCGGATTGGGCGTGATGAACACCATGTTGATGTCGGTGCTGGAACGCACGCGCGAGATCGGTGTGCTGCGGGCCGTGGGCTGGAAGCGCCGCGCCATTCTGAGCCTGATCCTGCGCGAGGGCCTGCTCCTGGGCGTCGTCGGCGGGCTGGCTGGCATCCTGGTGGCCTTCGGGCTCGTCTTGCTCATGGGCCAATCGCCCATCATCGGCGAAGCGCTCACGCCGCGATGGGAGCTGCCCGTTTTCCTGCGGGCCATCGTCGTCGCGCTGGTTCTGGGTCTCGTCGGCGGCCTGTACCCGGCCTTTCGGGCAACGCGCCTGCAGCCCGTGGAGGCACTGCGCTATGAATGACCCTGCCGGCCCCCGCCCCTGCACATCCTATTCTGGACCCGCCGATCTACCGGGAGGACAGGATCATGCTTGACCGCCATCGCATCTTGATATACGTGACCTTAGCCGGCATGCTCCTGCTGCCGGCCTGCTCGGGAGAGAAGCAGCAGCCCACACCGGAGCCCGCTCCGGCTGAGGAGTCCTTCGTCGCCGTGGTCAGCGCCACCGGCAAGGTCGTCCCTGAGCGCTGGGCCACGCTCAGCGCCTCCATGCCGGGACGCATCGAAAGGCTTGCCGTCACCGAAGGTGACTGGGTCGAGGGAGGTCAGGTTCTGCTGACCCTCGAAGGGCGTGAAGGGCTGCAGGCATCTCTGGCCGCAGCCGAAATGGAGCTCGTCGCCGCCCAGCAGGCCCTGGACGATCTCCTGGAGAACGCCGCCCTGGCGCGCGCCGAAGCCCAGATGGAGTTGGCCACCGCGCGCGACGAACTGCGCAAGGCCGACTACAAATGGAAGAACCAGCAAGAGGGTCGCCGCGCCAGTCGGGACGTCATCGACGCGGCGGAAGCCAATCTGGTGCTGGCGGAAGAGGAGGTCAAGCGCGCCAAGGCTGCATACGACCGCCTCTCCGGACGATCGCCCGACGACCCGTCGCGGGCGCTGGCTCTGGCAAATCTGGCGGCAGCGCGGCAGAAGCGCGATTCGATCCTGCGCAGTCTCAACTGGTACAAGGGCCAACCCACGGACATCCAGCAGGCCATATTGGATGCCGAGCTGGCCATGGCCCAGGAGCGGTTGGCGGCGGCCGAACGCCGCTGGCAGGCCGTCAAGGACGGGCCCGACCCCGACGCCCTGCTGGCCGCCCGAACCCGTCTCAAGAGCGCCCAGGCGCAGGTGGCGGCCGCACAGGCCGCCCTCGAGAACATCGAACTGCGCGCCCCCTTCGCCGGTCAGGTGGGCACACTGCTCGTGCGCGCAGGCGAATGGGTGGCACCCGGACAGCCTGTGTTGATCCTGGGAGACACCTCGGCCCTGCTGGTCGAAACCACGGACCTGAGCGAAATCGACGTCGCTCAGATAGAGCCGGGGGCCACGGCCACGGTGACCTTCGACGCCCTGCCGGACGCCGTCGTGCAGGGGACGGTGGTGCACATCGCCCCCAAGGTGAGCGAAGGCTCCGGGGTCAACTTCAAGGTGCTCGTGGCGATGGAGAGCTGGCCGGAAGCCCTGCGCTGGGGGATGACGGCCTTCGTCGACATCCGCAGAGGCGAGTGAGTATGAGAACCCTGGGACAGGTCTTGAAGAGGATTAAAGGAGACGAACGCTTGCCGCCGCCTTACGCCAGGCACACTCCTGGCTTGCTCGTCGAAGCGCGCGAGTTGACGCGCGTCTACGGGGACGGCGAGGGCGTGCGCGCGCTGGACGGCGTCAGTCTGCAGGTGAGGCAGGGAGAATTGGTGGCCATCATGGGCCCCAGCGGGAGCGGCAAGAGCACCCTGCTGAACATCCTGGGCGCCCTGGATCTGCCCACCAGCGGTGAGGTATACATCAACGGCCAGAACCTGACCGACATCCGCGACAAGGACGCTTTCCGCGCCCGCACAGTCGGCTTCGTGTTCCAGCTCCACAACCTGCTCCCCACCCTCACGGCCCGCGAGAACGTCGAAGTGCCTATGATCGGGCAATTGAGCTCGCGCGCCAGGCGCGCGCGGTCAGAAGAACTGCTGGGCCTGGTCGGCCTGGCCGATCGCATGAACCACCTGCCGGGCCAGCTTTCGGGCGGTGAACGCCAGCGTGTCGCCGTGGCGCGCGCCTTGGCCAACCAGCCGCCGCTCGTCCTGGCCGATGAGCCCACGGGCAGCCTGGACACCAAGGCTGGCGAAGGCCTGATGCAGCTCCTGCGCGACATCAACAGATCGCAGGGCACCACCTTTCTCGTGGTCACCCACGACCCCGCCGTCGCCCGCCAGACCGACCGGGTCATCGTGCTCGCTGACGGACGCGTCGTGCGCGAAGACCACATCGGTTCGCCTCTCGAGGAGGACCTCAAGATGTGGATCCACTCCGATCTGGGCAACCTGATCCTGGCCGGCGAGCGGGAGCCCATGCGCAGCCTGGGCATTTCCCCTCGACAGGCCGAAGCCCTGCGCGAGCTCTTCCGGGCCCGCAACGAAGGCGACTGAGGGCTCCGAAACATGAGATCCATCGAGGGCAACGCGAAAACCTTGGATGACCCCATGCAGATACCCGCCATCGAAATCAAGGGCCTGACCAAATCCTATGGCCGAGTGCAGGCTCTGCGCGGCGTCGACCTGGAGGTGCGCCAGGTAGAGATCTTCGGCTTCCTGGGCCCCAACGGCGCCGGGAAGACGACCGCCATCCGCTGCATGCTTGACCTGATCCGCCCCGATGGCGGGGAGCTGCGCGTGTTGGGGATGGATCCACGGCGCCAATCGGTAGAAGTGCGCGAACGCACTGGTTACCTGCCCGGCGAACTGAGCCTGTACCCCAACCTGACGGCGCGCGGCATGCTGCGCCTGCTGAACAGCCTGCGCCGGCATCGGGCCGACCCGGCAACCATCGAGAGCCTGGCCGAACGCCTAGCGCTCGACCTGGATACGCCCATCAAGAACCTCTCCAAGGGGAACAAGCAGAAGGCAGGCCTGCTGCAGGCCCTTATGCACCGTCCTGAGCTGCTCATCCTGGACGAGCCCACCCTGGGGCTGGATCCGCTGATGCAGAAGGAGGTGCTGCAGATCCTCCGCGAGGCGCGCGCGGCAGGCACCACGGTGTTCTTCTCCTCGCATAATATCAGCGAGGTGGAAGAGGTGGCTGATCGGGTCGGCATCATTCGCAAGGGGCGCGTGGTGGAGGTGCTGGAGCCGGAAAGCCTGTGGGACCGCTCACTGCGGCGGGTGCGTGTGCGCTTCCGCAAGGCCGTGGACCCACAGCGCGTGGCCGAGGCCCCCGGGGTCACCCTGCTAGATGGCAGCGACGGAACTTCCGTGGTGCTACAGGTGACCGGCGAGATGGGCGGCTTGATCCGCGTGCTCGCACAGTTGCCCGTTCGAGACCTGGAGACCGAGCGCCCGACCCTGGAGGAGATCTTCCTGGCCCTCTACCGCAACGACGAGGAGGATTAGCCATGGGGGTGATCTTCCTGCACACCTTGAATCGCATGCGCGGCACCATGCTGGGCTGGGGCCTCAGCCTGGCCGGCGTGGCGATCCTCTTCATGACCTTCTTCGAAGACATCGCAACCCAGGCTGATACCCTCAAGCGCCTGATGCAGTCCTACCCGCCGGAGGTCCTGGCGCTCTTCGGCGCCATCCAGGACCTCAGCACGCCGCAGGGGTTCCTGGGGATGTATTTCTTCTCCTCCATGCCGCTCATCCTGGGCATATTCGCCGTCCTGGCCGGCTCCGGGCTGCTGCTGCAGGACGAAGAAGAGGGTGTGCTGGACTTGCTTCTGGCCCACCCTATCGACCGCGCGCAGCTGTTCTTAGGGCGTCTGCTGGGGATGATGGTCGTCACGGCCGGCATCCTGGCCATTGCTTTCGCAGGTATTGCTCTCTCCACCCAGTGGGCCGGGATAGATACAGCCATCGTGGAACTGGCCAAGTCCTTTATCACGCTGTACGTTCAACTCTTCTTCCTGAGCGCCTTTTCGCTGATGCTCAGCCTGCTGATGCCCGGCCGCTCGACGGCGGCCATGACCAGTGGGCTGCTGTTGTTCGTGGCCTACTTCATCAACTCCCTTTCCTCGGAAGTGGAAAGCCTGCGCCAAGCGGCCCGCTTCACACCTATGCATTATTATCAAGGTGCGCAGGCCATTGGCGAGCCGCTGGACTGGGGTTCCCTGTTGGGCCTGCTGGGGCTGGGGCTGGTTTTCCTGGCCGTGGCTTGGTGGCGCTGGCGGGCCAGGGATATCCGCATCACCGGCGAAGGCGCCTGGAGCTGGCGGGGCCTGCTGGTCCGCTCTCGAGGAAGTTCCGCATGATCGCCCTGGTAAGGAATACCTTGCATCGCCTGCGCTGGCACATCATCGGCTGGTCTCTGGGCCTGTCCTATCTCGGCGCGATGATCGTCGCCGTGGCCCGCACCGTGAGTCAGATGAGCGACCTGGTCGAGCAAATGGTGGCGAGCTTCCCCGAGGGGCTGATCCAGTTCTTCGGCGGCCTGGAAGGCTTCGCCACGCCGCCCGGTTTCGTCGACAGCAAGTTTTTCTCTCAGCTCCCGCTGCTGCTGGCCATCTTCGCCGTCGCCGCCGGCTCAAGCCTGCTCCTGGCTGACGAGGAGCAGGGCACGCTCGACCTGCTGCTCGGACACCCCATCAGCCGCAGCCGTCTGTACGTGGCGCGCGTGCTCGGTCTGGTGGCCGCCAGCCTGATCGTCCTCGGCAGCAGCCTGTTGGCCACCATCATCCCGCTCTTCTGGGTGGAAGTGGACCTGAGCGCCTACCGACTGGCGCTCGCATTCCTGCCTGCGCTGGTACAGGTGCTGTTCATGGCCTCACTGACGGTGATGTTGAGCCAGGTCCTGCCCTCGCGCCGCGCTACGGCCTACGCAGCCGCCGCTTATCTCGTGGGCGGCTATTTCATCGACGGCTTTTCCCACCTGGTGGAGCAGTTGGAGCCCGTCGCCCGGATGACCCCCTTCTACTGGTACCAGAGCGGTGAGGTGATGACTGCCGACCTGAAATGGGGCTGGCTGGGCGGCCTGATAGCCTTCTCTCTGCTCTTCCTGCTCATCGGCTGGTGGCGCTTCCAGCGGCGCGACATCCGCGTCAGCGGCGAGGGCGGCTGGGATCTGCCCATCCTGCGTCGGCTGGCCCGCCGCCGGCCGACACCTGCAGCGCAGAACCGCTGATGGCCCCGTCGCCAGGGTGCCAGGCCTCGCCCTTCCTCATATCAGCGCGACAGGGCGTCTCGGCTATAGAATGGCTGCACAGCGCCCCGGAGCGGGTCCTCCCGCGTGGGCGGAGGCGCGCGGCATCATAGCTGGTAGCTTCATCTGCACTGCGGGGGAAAGGGAATAGCCTCATGAGGCTCAATTTTCTGTTCATGGACGAAAGCTACAACAAAGCAACGAGCCCGCATATCTCATCAATGACAGGATTATTGATTCCGCTTGATAGATATCCTGCCTTGCGAAGCGCATTCTATGAGATTCTGCGGCTTAAGACAGAACCCAACGAAGGTGTGCTCGATGTGAGCGTCCCCGAACTACGTTTCGCAGATTTTCTGCGGGAAGAAGATGACGAAGTAAAGCTTGAGGTGTTGCGGTCCCTAGCCAATATGATCGTTGGATATCAAGTGGAGATATTTCGAGTGGGGTACTACATAACAAAGAGGATTAGGAGAACATTTGAAAGGGACAAGCATCTAATTGGTCTTTGCTGGCTTGGAATCCTGAGCAGCCTGCAGCCAAGATTAGAATCAGAGATGGTTATTCCAATAATGGACGCTGGCTTTGACAGGAATATGAAACAGATGACCAAGCAGTTTTCAGGATTGATGAAGACCGTTGACGTTATGCGAGAGACAGGTCGCGGGGAGAGTATCGGCTTCGCGCACTCAAAGAATGTTCTGGATGTATTCTACGCTGGCAGCGAATACTCGATTTTCACCCAGCTTGCCGATATAGTCTCAGGATTGAGGAGGATCGCAGAGACAGCCAGGCAAGACCAGCGACTTATATCCTCGCCGTTCAAGAAACAATTGCTACCAATATCAAACCATCTTATGAACGCTCCAATGCACGAAGAAATCTTGACGCTACGACTAGGTAGCGGTTCCTCTGATCAATAGTAGAGGCGGGATATCCAGTCAAGTTACAGCGCTCGCGGCCACCGTCGAAACGACAAGTGATGGGATCGCTGCAACTTGGCATTCATGAAAGCGCTATCAAGTGAAGATATGCATCGCCAGCGATACAAGCTGCCCGCGAAACGCTCTCGTCTCAGCCCAGGATGCCGCCCTCGGTGAGGCGGCGCAGGTCGCTCAGGGCCGCCTCCACCTCCTCCGCGCTCACCGCCCGTCCCCCATCCTTGGCGCGCAACTCGCCGGCGGCAGCGGCTTCCACGGCCACCTCGCGCACGGTCCTGCCCTGCGTCATGGCCTGCTTCACCAGCTCCGCCCCCGCCTGGTAGCCGATGAGCGGATTGAGCGCCGTGATGATGATGGCGTTGCGCTCCAGCCAGCGCTTCGCCCGCTCGCGGTCCGCCTGCACGCCCCGCACGCACCTCTCCGTGAAGGCCCGCACCGATCCGATCACCACCTGCATCATCTCGAACAGGTTGTGGGCGATGATGGGCATCATGACGTTCAACTCGAGCTGGCCGGCCTGCGCGGCCAGCGCCACCGTCAGGTCGCATCCCATGACGTGGAACATGGCCATGTTCAGCATCTCGGCCATGACGGGGTTCACCTTGCCGGGCATGATGCTGGATCCCGGCTGAACCGCCGGCAGCCGGATCTCGGCCAACCCCGTCGCCGGCCCCGATGAGAGCAGGCGGAAGTCGTTGGCGATGCGCGTCAGGGTGACGGCCAGCGTCCTCAACGCGGCGGAGAAATCGGCCATGTCGGCCATGGACTGCATGCTCTCGAAGAGGTCGTCGGAGGTCTTCAACTCGAGGCCGGTGAGCTCGCCCAGGCGGGCGACCATCCGTTCGTGGAACTCAGGATGGGCGTTGAGCCCCGTGCCGGCTGCCGTGCCGCCGATCCCCAGGCGCCCCAGGCCCGCCGCCGCCCGGCGGATGCGCTGCGCGTCGCGCTCCACAGCCTTTGCATAGGCGCCGAATTCCTGCCCCAGCCGCACCGGTACGGCGTCCTGCAGATGCGTCCTGCCAGACTTCACGACGTCGTCGAAGGCCGCAGCCTTTTCCACCAGCTCCCCCGCCAGGCCCTCCACCACGCCCAGCAGTTCATCCAAACGCCAGAGGCAGCCCAGCCTGATGGCCGTCGGTATGGTGTCGTTTGTGGATTGGGCCATGTTCACGTGATCGTTGGGATGGACCCGATACTCGCCCAGCTCGCCGCCCAGGATCTGCGTCGCCCGGTTGGCGATGACCTCGTTGACGTTCATGTTGTGGCTTGTGCCGGCCCCGGCCTGGAAGGGATCAACCACGAACTGATCGTCCCATCGCCCTTCGATCACTTCCTGAGCAGCCTGGGCGATGGCCCGCGCGCGCTCGTCGGCCAGCAGGCCCAGTTCCGAGTTGACTTCCGCCGCGGCGCGCTTGATGACGGCCATGGCCCAGATGAAGGAGCGCCACGGGCGAAGCCCCGAGACGGGAAAGTTCTCCACGGCACGCTGCGTCTGGGCGCCGTAAAGGGCCCCGGCGGGGACGCGCACCTCGCCCAGCGAATCCCGTTCAACCCGATACTGTCGCTGGTCATCAGCCATCGCGACCTCCTCCAGCGGCTTTCGTTGGCTCAAACAACGAGCCGTTCCCCTCATGGGGCACCGTGACGATAGACGGAAAGAGGGAGCCAGACGGCTCCCTCTCTCATCAGACAGAACGTGGTGGGCTACTCTTCAAGCGCGCTGTAGCCCGGGCCCTCCTGGAAGTATTTGTAGTTCGGCTCGATGTCCGGCGTGAGGTCCACCACCTGCCCGGCCTCGAGGACGCGGGTCGCCTCCAGATGCACCGGCTCCCCGTCCTTGTTCTCTCCGTCATAGACGGTGTCGAAACCGGGTGTGCCCTTCGGCATGCTCTGATACTCCCCGCCCTTGGCAACATATTCGCTGGGAACCTCTTCCTCAGGGAAGATGGCTTCGTAGGGGCATTCAGGGATGCAGGCACCGCAATCGATGCAGGTGTCGGGGTCGATGTAATACCACGGCCACTGATCGATGGGCTTGCCGGGGACGATGCACTCCACCGGGCATACGTCCACACACCCTGAGTCACGCAGGCACAAGCTGGTTATGATGTGGGTCATTGCATTTCCCTCCAGGGTCTTGGGGTGAGGCCGGCGCGGGCCCACACGGCCCTAGCCCATGGCCTCTTCATAGCGTCTTGCCACCTCGGGCCAGTTGACCACATTCCACCAGGCCGCCACGTAATCAGCCCGGCGGTTCTGGTACTTAAGATAATACGCATGCTCCCAGACGTCCAACGCCATGAGCGGCGTCTTCCCTTCAGAAAGCGGCGTATCCTGGTTGGGAGTCGACAGGACCTTCAGCTCGCCGCCGTCCAAAGCCAGCCACGCCCAACCACTGCCGAAGCGAGTCAGGGCAGCCGTGCTGAACGCATCCCTGAAAGCCGAGAACCCGCCGAAGGAGCGCGCCACGGCCGCGGCCAGCGAGCCCTTCGGCTCGCCGCCCCCGTCGGGAGCCATCACCATCCAGTAGAGCGAGTGATTGGCGTGGCCGCCGCCGCTGTTGCGCACGGCCGTGCGGATGGCCTCAGGCACAGCGTTCAGATCGGCGAGCAGCGCCTCGATCGGCTTTTCCTGCAGATCGGGGTAACCTTCCAACGCGGCGTTCACCTTGTTCACGTAGCCCTGGTGATGCTTGCTGTGGTGAATCTCCATGGTGCGCGCGTCGATGTGCGGCTCCAGGGCATCATATGCATACGGCAACACAGGCAACTCATACGACATGAAACCAATCCCTCCTTTGGCATTTGGGAGAATCGGGTTGACCGACCCGGGCAAATCCGGTACCATGCGCGGGTGGCACGGTGACCAATCCGCTAACGCGGCCGTTCATCATTGTAGACCCCGGCCCGGATTTTTGTCAAGGAATTTTGCTTAAAGGCCTGCGCAGCGGTGCCTCAACCAACTCATTCGCCCCCGCCCCCCCCCATCCCCCCTATCAGCGGCCTGGCCCTGGGCATCCTGGCCGTCTCCAGCTCCTCGATCATCACCCGCTACGCGCAGGCACTGGCCCCCTCCCCGGTGATCGCCGCCTACCGCCTGGCACTGGCCTCCCTGCTGCTCTTGCCTTTGCTGCTGACGCGCCACCGCTCCCAGCTTCTCGCCATGGGGCGCCGCCGGCAGGCGCTGGCGGCGCTGGCGGGCGTGATGCTGGCCGTCCATTTCGCCTCCTGGATCAAATCGCTGGAACTGACGAGCGTGGCCAGCTCCGTCGTGCTGGTCTCCACCTCGCCGCTCTTCGTCTCGCTCCTGGCCCCTTTCTTCCTCGGCGAACGCCCCTCACGGCCGCTGATCATCGGCATGCTCCTGGCCCTCATGGGCAGCACCCTGATCGGGCTGGGAGATGCCTGCCGCTGGCAGGATGCCCTTCAGTGCCCCTCATTCTCGAGCTTCATCACCGGGCCGGCTCTGCGCGGCGATCTCCTGGCGCTGCTCGGCGCGGTTTCCGCCGCCGGCTACATGCTCATCGGGCGATCGCAACGGGGCGACGTACCGCTCATACCGTACATCAGCCTGGCCTACGGCAGCGCGGCCATCGTCCTGATCCTGGCGCTGATAGTTTCCCGCCAACCGGCCTTCGGCTATCCGCCGATGGCCTACCTCTGGTTCCTCGCGCTGGCGATCGTCCCCCAATTGTTCGCCCATTCGACGTACAATTGGGCACTGCGCTATCTGCCGGCCGCCTTCGTCTCGATCACGCTGCTGGGAGAGCCAGTGGGCGCGACCATCCTGGCCTATTTTCTGCTCGGCGAGGCACCAGGGGTGCTCACCTTGATCGGCGGCGCACTGATCCTGGCCGGCATCGTCCTGGCCTCGCTACGACCCAGTGCGGGTCTGCCCCGCCGGCCAGAACCCGTTGCCGGCTAGCGGCGAGGCGGCCTGACGACCGCCTCGCCGACGGGGGCGCGCAGGAAGACGACTGATGCGCTCCCGATTGTGAACGCTTCATCTGACCCTTCGCGGTCAAGGAGGACACTCATGCAGATCCGTTGCTATCGTTGTGGTGCGAATCTCACCCTGGGCAAGGAGGAAGTGGCCTTCGCTTTGCAGGCCCTGGAAGAGAGCGGGGGCACGCACTACGACGCGCGCTGCCACCGCTGCCGCCACACCAATAAGGTCCCGCTCGAGCAGCTGCGCAGGATCGCTCCGGCAGCCGCGGGCAAGCCTGAAGAACCAGAGAAACCCGAGGAGCCACCGCAGGATCCAGAGGGAAAAAATGGCTCCTGAGCGCTCGCTGGTCACAGTGGAAGAACTCGCCCCTCATCTGGACGACCCTTCGTGGGCGATCTTCGACTGCCGTTTCGATCTGACGCGGCCCGACTGGGGCGAAGAGGCATACATCCAGGCGCACATCCCGGGCGCGCTCTACGCTCACCTCGACCGCGATCTGTCTGCCGAGCCGACGGGGATCAATGGGCGGCACCCGCTTCCCTCCGGCGATGTCCTGGCGGCGTTGTTCTCGCGCCTGGGGATCAGCGACGAGACCCAGGTGGTGGCCTACGACGACAAGGGAGGTCCCTACGCGGCGCGCCTGTGGTGGTCGCTGCGCTACCTGGGCCACGCGGCGGCCGCCGTTCTGGACGGCGGCCTGCAGGCCTGGCAGGAGGCTGGACTGCCGACGAGTGCCGGCCGCGAGTCGCGGCCGGCGGCGCGCTTCACGCCCCGACCGCGCCCCGGCATGCGCGTCTCCGTGGACGAGGTCCTGACTCACCTGGGCGACCCACGCTGGCTGCTGCTCGACGCCCGCGCCCCCGAGCGCTACAGGGGAGAGCAGGAACCCTACGACCCGGTGGCCGGCCACATCCCCGGCGCGCGCAACCGCTTCTGGAAGGACAACCTGGACGCTCGCGGCCGCTTCCTGCCGCCCGAGGAGCTGCGCCGCCAGTTCGAGGCGCTCTTGCAGGGAGCATCCGCCAGCGACCTGGTGGTCTACTGCGGCTCGGGCGTCACCGCCTGCCACTACCTGCTGGCGCTGGAGGCGGCCGGTCTCGAAGGCGCCCGCCTCTACCCCGGCTCGTGGTCCGAATGGTGCTCGGACCCCCGGCGCCCCATCGCCACCGGGCCCGAGCCGTGATCCGCCCGCATCGGCCATGAGCACCATTCACCTGGTCCCCCATACCCATTGGGACCGCGAGTGGTATCTGCCCTTTCAGGTCTTCCGCATCAAGCTCGTCCACCTGGTAGACTCGTTGCTCGATCTGCTCGATGAGGAGCCAGCCTCTCCCTCCTTCACGCTCGATGGCCAGGCCGTCCTGCTGGAGGACTACCTGGCCGTGCGCCCCGGGCGCGAGGGCGATCTGAGGCGGCACGTCCAGAGTGGCCGGCTGATCGTCGGCCCCTGGTACATCCTGGCCGACGAGTTCCTGGTCAGCCCCGAAGCTCTCGTGCGCAACCTGCTGCTCGGGAGGAAGGTATGCCAACGCTTCGGCGAACCCATGCCCGTCGGATACCTGCCCGACCTTTTCGGCCACATCGGCCAGATGCCGCAGATCCTGCGCGGCTTCGGCCTGCAGACGGCCGCTCTGCGCCGCGGCCTGGGCGATGAGCCGTGCGAGCTGTGGTGGGAAGCCCCTGACGGCTCACACGTCCTGACGGCCTACCTGCGGGACGGATACGACAACGCAGCCCGCATGCCCACCACCTCGCGCCAGGCCTTCGCCGCCTTCGTGCGCGAGAAGCGCGATTCGCTCGCTCCACATTGCACCACCTCCCAGATCCTGCTGCTCAACGGAACCGACCACCACGAACTGCAGCCCGAAGTCCCCGCTCTGGCCGCACAGGTGGACTGGGAACCGGACGAACTGCGCTTTTCCACCCTGCCCGACTATCTCAACGCGGTGGCGCAAGAAGTCCACCGTCGGGGCCTGGAGTTGACCGTGGTGCAAGGCGAACTGCGCGACTCCAGCCGCCACCACCTGCTGGCCGGTGTGCTCTCCAGCCGCGTCTGGATCAAGCAGCGCAATCACCGCTGCGAGACCCTGCTCGAGCGTTGGGCCGAGCCCTTTACCGCCTGGGCCGAGGTACTGCTGGGGCATTCTCGCAGCCAGATGGCCTGGACGGGGCACCTGACCACACCGCGCGTGCGGCGCCCGCAGGACCTGATCCGGGAAGCCTGGCGCCTGCTGCTGACCTGCCATCCCCATGACTCCATTTGCGGTTGCTCGGTGGACCAGGTGCACGAGGAGATGCGCACGCGCTTCGATCAGGCGGAGCAGATCGCCGAGGAGATCACCCAGCAGAGCCTGCGCGCGCTGGCCGCCGCCGTCGACACCACCACCCTCGTTGAGGGGACAGCATCGAGAGCCCTGGTGGTCTTCAACCCCCACCAGGCAACGCACAGCGATTGGGCGCAGGCTGAGCTTGAGCTGGCGGCTGGCCTCGATCCTTTCGCCCTCCTGGACGCAAAGGGCCGCCAGATCCCTTACCGCCTCATCGAGCGCAGCGCCCGCCCCCTGGCGGACATGGAGCTCGATCGAGAGGGGCTGCGCGGCATGCTGGATATGGTCCAGGGAGGCCGCGTCCTGGGGCTGGCCGTGCAGTCCGCCGCCGTGGTTCTGGAGCAGGATCGCGCCCTGATCGACTTGGTCCTGGCCGAGGGCGCCGAGCCGAACCAGGAAGCGGTCGAGGCCGGCCTGCTGGCCGTCCGACGCGCCCTGGCCGACGCCGCCATCCAGCGTTTCCGTCTGTTGGCGCGCTTCGCCACGCGGGTGCGGCTGGAGTTCGTCGCGCCCCGAGTGCCGGGATTGGGCTTCAGGGCGCTGGCGCTGGCCTCGGCCGCGAGCCCGCCTCAGCCGCCAGCGCTGGACGACGGCACCCACATCGAGAATGAACTCCTGAGGGTGGAAGCCGCACCGGATGGGACTCTGACGCTGATCGACAAAGAGAGCGGGGCCTCATTCCCGGGGCTGCTCCGCTTTCGCGACCAGGCCGACCGCGGCGACAGCTACACTTTCTGCCCTGTTGCAGGCGACACCCCCATCGAAGGCCCCTGCGAGCCTCCCCACATCAAGCGCGCGCGCGACGCCTGCGCGCAAAGCCTGCACATCCGCCACCGCTTTCGAATCCCGGCCCGACTGCGCCAGGATCGCGCCGGCCGCAGCCAGGCGGCGGTCGAAATGCCCATCCAGGTGCGCGCCACGCTGGCGCCGGGCATCCGTCGACTGGACCTCGAGATCCGGCTGGACAACACCGCTCAGGACCACCGCCTGCAGGTTCTATTTCCCTTTGGCGAGCCGGTCAAGCAAGGCTTCTTCGACGGCGCCTATCACATCGTGCGCCACCCCACCACCCTGCCCGAGGCAGGCCCCGACTGGGCCGAACAACCGACCCGCGAGCGGCCCATGCGTCACTTCGTTGCCGTCCATGCCAATGGCCGAGGGCTCATGGTCGCCGCCCGGGGCCTGCGCGAGGCTGCCGTCACCCCCCAGGGCATCATCGCTGTGACACTGCTGCGAGCCACTGGCTGGCTCTCCCGCGACGACCTGGCTACACGCAAAGGAGGGGCGGGGCCGCCCCTCGCCACGCCCGGCGGCCAGGTCCCCGGCCCCCACGCCTTCCACCTGAGCCTGATCCCCTTCCAGGCAGACCTGATCCTGGCTGCCCAGCAGGCTTACGCATTCCAGACCATCATGCGCGGCGTGGACACCGGCCTCCACCCGGGCTCCCTGCCCGCCGCCGCCTCGCTGGTGCACCTGCAGCCCGAGAGCTTCGCGCTCACAGCCTGCAAGCTGGCGCAGGACGGCTTCTCCGTCCTGCTGCGCGGCGTGAACCTGCGTGATGAACCGCTGACCCTCGAGCTGGAAACCCTGTCGCCCCTGATGGGGGCCCGGCGCGCCCGCCTCGACGAGACACCCTCAGGGTCGCTGGACGTTCGCGGAAGTCAAGTACGTTTCGCGGCGGGGCCACACGAGGTCGTGACGCTGCTGCTGCACCCGCGCCCTGCATCCCGATAGCACCCCTCTCTGTCGAGCAACGCCGCGGTCGGAGCCGATGGTCAATTGACCCTGGCCCGACACGTCGGCGCGTCTGGAGCATCGCTCATCCACCAGTCAGAGGATTTATGTCAACGGAGGTCTCAGTCGCTCGACTCGCGCCAGCGCGCGGCGGGAGGCGCGTCTCGATCGTGAACACCCCCGCGGCCTCGCTGGCGCCAGTCGCGCCTCGGGCATCTGCAGTTCTGCGCGGGCGGGTCGCGGCCTGCTACGACGACCGTGCGACCCCGCCCTCGATATTCAGTGTCAGTCCCAGCAGCGCCGCGATGAGCGCCAGCAGGGCCGTGGTTTGAAACACGACGCCGAAGCCGAAGGCATCCGCCTGCATGCCGCTCAGGAAGGTCCCCAGCGCGCCCGAGGCGAAGGTGAAGCCCAGCACCAACCCCGAAGCCACCCCGACGCGGCCCGGCATCATGCGCTGCGCCAGCACCACCAGGATGCTGTGCGGTCCGCCGGTGAACGCGCCGGCCAGCGGTGTGATCAACAGGGCCCAGGGGGTCGGCCCAAGCCGCGCGAACAACCCCAGCGGCAGCACCGCCAGCAGCAGCGAAAGGACCACCACACGGGTCTTCCCGTATATGTCCGCCAGCCAGCCGCCCGCCACCCCGCCCAGAGCCGAGCCTGCCATGAAAAGGGCCGTCAGCGGGCCGTAGGCCACGGGCCGGTAGTTCAGGTCGCTGAAATACTTGGGCAGGAAGGTGATCATGTTCATCTGCGCCCAGGAGCGCAGGGCGACCAGCAGCACGAAGGCCACCAGCGTGAAGCGAGTGGCCGACATCCTCGAAGACCCGCCTGCACTTTGAGACGCCTCGCTCTGCACGCTCGGCCTGGCATGCGGCGCCAGGGAGCGCGCCGTGTTCATCCCCACCGGCAGGGCCAGCACCAGGAAGATGATCAGTCCAGGCGGCCCCCAGCGATCGAGGATCGGCCCGCCGATGGCCGGCCCGAAGGACAGCCCTCCCTGGCCGAAGAGGAAGAAGAGCGAGGCGGCCGTCGCATCCCGCCCCGAGAAAAAGTCCCTGCCCCTGAGCGTGGCCTCCATCGTCCCCGCCGGGTGAAAGGCCGCCGATCCGAAGGCGGCCAGCACCAGCAGGACCAAAGCGCCCCTGCCGGGGGTGATCACGGCCAGGCTGAAGCTCAGGGCTGTCCACAGCACTCCGGCCGTCGCCACCCAGCGCGGACCGATCCGGTCTGCCAACAGGCCGAAGAGCGGCTGCGACAGCGCGGCGCTCAGGGTGTAGATGGTGCTGATCATGCCGATCAGGGCATTGCTCAGGCCCAGTGGGACGCTCAAGAAGGCCAGCAGAATGGAGCGTTGGCTGTTGGTGAAATCCACCATCAGATGGGCCAGCGCGGCGGCGATGAAAGCGCGATCTCGCAACAGCCTCAACGGTACAGTCCTTTTGCTTCGATGTAGTTGAGCACTTCGCTGGGGAGCAGGTAGCGATGAGGCAGACCGAGCGAAATCCGGCGCCGCAGGCCGCGCGCAGAGACACCGATCAACGGTGCGTCGAAGAAGCGGACCTTTGCGGCCACCCCCGGGAGACGGGCCTCCAACGCCTGCAGATCCACCTCCACCCCCGGCCGGCGCATGACGCCCAGCCTTTCGCAGCGCGCCAGGAAACGCTCCGGCTGATGCCAGTCGGGCAGATCGTGCAGCGAATCCGCGCCCATCAGATAGGCCAGCGGGACGCCCGGCAGATGCTCCTGCAACCAGCGCAGGGTGCCTTCGGCATAGTGCGGGCCGGGGCGATCGACATCGGCGCGCGACAGCTCGAAGCGGTCATCCCCGGTGATCGCCGCCCGCACCATGGCCAGGCGATGCTCGATGGGTGTGATGGGTACCCCCGGCTTGTGCGGCGGCTCGCCTGTCACCACCCACAGCACCTTATCCAGAGCCAGCGCGTGGCAGGCCTCATCCGCCAGCACCAGGTGCCCCAGGTGAGGCGGATCGAATGTGCCTCCAAAGACCCCGATCAGTCCTGCCATTCCAGTTCGAACTCCCCGATGCGCACGGTGTCGCCCGGCTGCGCGCCGGCCTGGCGCAGTGCCTCCTCCACCCCCAGATGACTGAGCACACGCTGGAAGCGCCGCACCGCTTCATCATACTCCCAATAGGTCATCTCGGCCGCCCGTTCCACAGCCTTCCCCGCCACACGCCACGCGCCGTC
>JAJRUD010000121.1 GCA_024277995.1 Chloroflexota bacterium | reverse complement strand
TCCTCGATCTTCTCGTTCATCTCTTCCCCGAGTCTGCCAGTGTTCCAGGATGGCTTCCACGTAGCGCCATTTGCGCACGTTGTTCTCGACCGCGATGCGGATGGCGTCCTCGATCCAACGGGCGGGGTACGTGCGCTCGGCTTCGCGCAAGGTCTCGGCGATCATGGGGGTGAGCGGCCCGATGTTCTGCTCGTAAAGCGTGAAGATGTTGGGGCGTTCCAGCATCAGCTCGACCGGGGCCTGGGGGTCTCCGCTGGGCGACCAGCGGCCCTGCTGCATGGCCTGCACGGCGGCGCGTCCCTTGGGGCTGTTCAGGAAGTAATAGGCTTCCCCCTCGGGCAGGGTCACCTTGAGCAGCGTGCCGCGCGCCACTGCGCGCTCGAGGGCCTCGTCCAGCGCCTCCTCCGGCGTCAGGCCGGGGGTCGCCAGCCCCGCCATGAGCAGGCGGTCGACGATCATCTCGGCGCGTCGCAGGTACCGGAAGCGTCCCTCCTTGCGGGCCAGGGCCCAGAAGGCGTAGAGGGTGATCTTCAATTCACCCAGGTGGTCAATGGCCGGCAGCAGCTCGCTGAAGAAGGTTGCCGGCAAAGGGGTGAGGCGGGTTTTGCCTTCCGGGAAGCCGTCAAAGGACTGCTGGCTGGTCATGGCGCTCCGCGCTATTCAGGTTGGGCGGTCAGGTCGACGCGTCGGGTGGCGGCGTTCTCGAACTTGGCCAGCGACTTGCGGAAGACCAGTTCCACGCTCCCCACCGGGCCGTTGCGGTGCTTGGCGACGATGATCTCGGCCACGTTCTGTCTGAGTGTGTCCGCTTCGTACTGATCCGGCCGGTAGATGAACATCACCACGTCGGCGTCCTGCTCCAGGCTGCCGGACTCGCGCAGGTCGGAGAGCACGGGGCGCTTGTCGGCGCGCTGTTCGACGGCGCGCGAGAGCTGGGCCGCGGCCAGCACGGGCACGTTGAGCTCGCGTGCCAGCACCTTCAAGTTGCGCGAGATGTAGGAGACCTCCTGGACGCGGTTGTCCATGCGCGTGTCGCCCGTCATGAGCTGCAGGTAGTCGACGATGATCAGGTCCAGGCCCACCTCCATGTGCAGGCGGCGGCACTTGGTGCGCAACTGCAGAGGCGTGATGGCCGGTGTGTCGTCCAGGTAGATATGGGCGTCGCCCAGGGCGCTGACGGCCTGGGTGAAGAGCGGCCATTCCTTGTCCTGGATGGCGCCCAGGCGCAGGCGCTGCGAATCGATGCCGGTTTCCTGGGCCACCAAGCGCTGGACCAGTTGTTCGTTGGACATCTCCAGCGAGAACATGGCCACGTGCTTCTTGTGGAGCTGGGCGGCGTTCTTGGCCACCGACAGGCAGAAGCCCGATTTGCCCTGCCCGGGGCGGCCGGCGATGATGAGCAGGTCGCTGGGCTGCAGGCCACCCAGCAGGCGGTCCAGGTCGATGAAGCCGGTGGGCACGCCGATGGTCTCGTCCTGGTGGCGGGCCAGGTAGTCGATGCGGTCGTAATACTCGCTGAGGATGTGCTTGATGGGCTGGAGTTGGTGGGTGAGGCGGCGTTCGCTGACGCCGAAAACCGCCTTCTCGGACTCGTTCACCACCTCTTCAACGGTGGTGTCCGTCTGATAAGCTAGCCTGGCGATCTGGTTGGCGGCCTGCAACAGGCGGCGTCGGGTGGCGGTCTCCTCCACGATGCGGCCGTATGCCTCGGCGTGGAGCGAGGTGGGAACGTTGTTGATGAGCGCCGTCAGATAGGCAGGTCCTCCCACCTCCTCGAGCCGCCCCTGGCGTTCCAGTTCCTCGGAGACGGTGAGCAGGTCGATGGGCAGGCGCTGTTCCTGCAGGCTGACGAAGGCCTCCCAGATCCAGCGATTGCGGTGGAAGAAGAAGTCGTTGGCGAACAGGAAGGGGGCGACGTCGAAATAGACCTCGGGGTTGATGAGCACCGCGCCGATGACGGCCTCTTCGGCCTCGCGGTTGTGGGGCAGGGGTTGTGCCTGACGGCCGTCTCCGGGAGTCTCAGTCCCGGGAGGCGGTACTGGCGGCAGCTCGCTCATGGCGCCTTCTTTTCGCAAGTGTGGCCGAAAGGCTTCATCCTTCGGTCAGGCTCAGGACGGGTCCTTCGGCTGGGCTCAGGATACGTCCTGCGTGCTGGCTGCGGACCCTGCCGCGTCCCGGGTCGCGCGCAGGCCAGGTAGGCGGGAAGTTCGGCGTCGCTGCGGGTGGATCCGCCTGCCCGGGCGCGGCGCTCAGCGTGATGGCCCTCTGTATCCTGTGAGCGGCCCGGGTGGGGCATTGAGCCTGATGGGCCGGGGCGGTGCATGCGGGTTGTCGTGGGGGCAGGACGGTTCAGCTCTCGCTGTCGCCCTCGCCCGAGTCAATGTCATCCAGGTCCAGGGATTCGACGAAATCCTTGAAGACCTCGAGCCGCTCGTCCTCGGCTTCCTCGCCGCCCTCCTCGCTCTCGACACTGGTCTCTGGCGTGGTGGCGGCCTCCTCCATGACGGCTTCGGCAACGAAAATCGGGACGTGCACGCGCACGGCGAGCGCCAGAGCGTCGGAGGGGCGGGAGTCGATCTCCATCTCCCGGCCGTCTACACGCAGGACGATGCGGGCGTAGAAGACGTCGTCGCGCAGCTCGGTGATGTTGACGCGCAGGACTTCGGCGCCCAGCGCCTGCAGCACGTTGCGCAGCAGGTCGTGGGTGAGCGGCCGAGCGACCTCCATCTGTTGCAGACTGACCGTGATGGCTTCAGCTTCGTAGGGGCCGATCCAGATGGGCAGGAAGCGCTCGGAGTCAACATCCTTCAGGATGACGATCCGATGTTGGGACATCAAACTGACCCGGATACTGTCGATCACGACCTCTACCATCGTCGTGCCTCCGGCCACTTCACTGCGTATTCGGCATTCTAACACACGGCCCAGACAGCCGCAACAAACAGGCGATTCGCCTGAGTCGTGCGCTTTTCAATGTTGGGGCAGACTGTCGGCGGACACGGGCTGGGGGAGGCGTCCCGGCCGTGATTGTCTGGTCCGCAGGAGGTCCCGGCGCGACCAGGGGCGGCGAACCGAGAGGGGGGACTGTAGAGGCAGACGGGGTGGCCTTCACGGCTGTCGGCCGGGAAAGGCCTCGGTCACCTGGCGCGGTGCGAGGCCCGCTCCTTGGAAGTCAGGGGGAGATGCACGTGATGAAACAGCCCGCGGCGACAGATCCATCACGCGAAACAGGCCCCCGCTTCGCTCACTGCGGCTGCGGTCGCCCCGATGGCCCCACCGGCGGCAGCGAGCGCCTCGCCGACGCCCTCCATCCCCCCCACAGCCACACTGACGGGATCCGAGCGTTGCGAACTCGTCCGGGATGATTGGAATGAGGTCGGCGACTTGATGGATCAAGGGGGCTACGCGCGCGCGGTGCAAGCCTGGGATCGCGTGACCGCGCAGCTCCCCGACAACGAGTATGCACGCTACCGCCGGGCCATGAGCTACATACAGTTGCCCAATCACCAGCGCGATCTGGACGAATATGCCGATTACCTGTACCTGGCGCTCGCTGATCTCGACCGGGCCATCGAGGCGAACCCGGCAAATGGCGATTATTGCCTGGAGCGTTTCAACGTCTTTAACCGCCTGGCCGGCATGCGCAGCCCTGGTACTATCCGACATCGGGCGTGCAGTCTGTTATCATGGGGGCCGCAGGCGGACAATGTGACATCCTTTGACTCGGCTCAGGACAGGTCCTTCGGCGAAGCTCAGGACAGGCCTTTCGGAGGGGCGAATGCTCGACGCTTTACTCAACCCGCGCGGCGTGGTGGTCATCGGCGCCTCGCAGAACCCCACCAAGCTCGGATACGGCGTGGCGCGCAACCTGGTGGTTTCGGGTTATGCAGGAGCCGTTCATTTCGTCAACCCGCGCGGCGGCCAGCTTTTCGACCGCCCGCTTCATCCCGATGTGGAACAGGTGCCGGACCCTGTGGACCTGGCCATCATCCTCATCCCGGCCCCGGCCGTTCCGACGGCGCTTGAGGCGTGCGGCCGGCGCGGCATCCCTGCGGCCATCCTCGGCTCGGGCGGGTTCCGTGAGGTGGGGCCGGAGGGCGCGGCGCTGGAGGCGCGCTGCCTGGAGATCGCACGGCGCTACGACATGCGCATCCTGGGCCCTAACTGCATCGGCTTCCTGGACACCCATCTCCCCATCGACACCACATTCCTGCCCTTGCCCGGTCCCATTCCGGGGGATATCGCCTTTCTCTCCCACTCGGGGGCCATCTGTGAAGCGGTCGTCGATTGGGCCCGGGGGCAGGGCTTCGGCATCTCGCGCCTGGTTTCGCTGGGCAACCAGATGGACCTGACGGAGGCCGACCTGTTGCCCGCCACGGCCGAGGATCCTCATACGCAGGTCGTCGCCATGTATCTGGAGGGCGTCAAGGATGGTCGGGCCTTCATCGAACGGGCGCGCCAGGTCACGCGGCACAAGCCGGTGATCACCATCAAGGTGGGCCGGTCGGCCAGCGGCCGGCAGGCCGTGGCTTCGCACACGGGGGCGCTGGCGGGTCAGGATGAGGCCTACGAGGCCGCCTTTCGCAAGGCTGGCGTGCTGCGAGCCACCACCAGTGAGGAGATGTTCGACTGGGCGCGTGCCCTGGCCTGGTGCCCGCTGCCGAAGGGGCGTCGCATGGCAGTGCTCACCAACGCCGGGGGCCCCGGCGCCATCGCGGTGGATGCGCTGGACGCCGAGGGGTTGCACGTGGCGCAGCTCTCCCCTGAGACGCAGGAGCGCATGCGCGCGCTGCTGCCGCCGGCCGCCAGCGTGCGCAACCCGGTGGACATCCTGGCCTCGGCCGGCCCGGCCGAGTACGCGGGCTGCCTGCGAGCGTTGTTGGACGACGAAGGTGTGGACGGCGTCATGGTGATCCTGCCTCCACCTCCGATGAGCACGGCGGCCGAAGTGGCCGGCGCGCTGGTGCCTTTGATCAGGGGTACGGACAAGCCGGTGGTGGTGGCGCTCATGGGGGAGGAGCTGATCGCTCAGGCGGCGCGACTCTTCCGCCAGGCGCGTGTCCCCGACTACCGCTTTCCCGAACGGGCGGCTTCGGCGCTGCGCGTGCTCGCGGCGCGCGCCGAGCAACTGGCGGTACCCCACGAGGAGGCTGAGCCGCCGACGGGAGTGCGACTCGAGAACGCGCGCGCTGCCCTGGCGCAGGCCCAGACGGGGGAGAACGGGTTTGTCGATCCCGATACGGCGGCGCGCATGGTGGCCGCCTGCGGCGTCCAGGTCGCGGATGCCATCATGGCCCCCGACGTCGGGTCGGCGTTAGAGGCGGCCTCGCGGCTGGGCTATCCGGTCGTGCTCAAGGTGGTCTCCCCGGACCTGCTGCACAAGTCTGACCTGGGGGGGGTGGCGCTGGATATAAAGAACGCCGAGGAGCTGAAGCGAGCCTATGGGCAGGTGACGCGCGCCGCGCAGCCAGAGCGTTCGCAGGCACGCGTGCTCGGTGTCCTTGTGCAGCCCATGATCCCTGCCGGGCAGGAGGTGATCGTGGGTGTGGTGCGCGACCCACAGTTCGGTCCATTGGTGATGTTCGGCTCGGGGGGCGTCGAGGTGGAAGCCCTGAGGGACGTCGCCTTCGGGTTGGCCCCACTGGGGCGCCGCGAGGCGGAAGCCATGTTGGACGCGACCTGGGCGGGGCGCAAACTCGGAGGATATCGAAACCTTCCCGCCGCGGACCGCGAGGCGGTATTGCAGGCGGTGATGCGGCTCGGATGGCTGGCGCTGGAGCTGCCCGAGGTGGCCGAGGTGGAGATCAACCCCTTGCGGGTCTTGCCCCGGGGCGAGGGGGCCGTCGCCCTGGACGTACGCCTGAAACTGGCGCGGCAGCCCCAACCGAACGCGGTGCCGGCCGGCGCGGCGGAAGCAGGCTGACAGCAACGCCAAGTTGTGGTAATTTCCTTAGTGTGTGCGCTGAGCGGGGCGCTTCCCTGAGAGAACTTTCTACGCGAAGATAGGGCTATTGAGCCAAGGTCCATTTGCCGGTGGGAGAGCGTTGAACCGAACAAGGAAAACCAGGCACATCCTACGGGGAATGCTCCTCGCCCTGGCCCTCGTGGTCGCAGGGGCGTACGTGGGCGTGTGGCGGGGCTGGGCCGGGCCGACGGGTCCCACGCGCACCAAGACCCTGACCGTGAGCTACACGGAGTACGAGTGGTGGCTGACGCGCTGGTCGGACAACAAGGTCGTCTGCAGTGTGCCGGTGGACCACGAGGGGGTGCCCACTCCCCAGGAGGTCTTCGACGCCTGCGGCAAAGATACCTACGATGACTGGATCGACACGCAGGCGTGCACGGCGCTCGAAACGGACGAGGCTGTATCCACCTGCGAGGGTTTCTATTTCCAGCTGGTCGCGACGCGGGCGAAGGAACGCAAGATCGTCGTGGACCTGCCGCTGCCGACGGCCTGGATCTCCCCGGTGGATTGCGAACCTGTGCCGCCCGGTTATCTATGTGATGCCCTGCCGGAGATCCTGCTGACGGCCCACGAGCCGCTCCCCAACGAAAGCATCCTGGCCATCCGCGGTACCTTCGACGATCTGGCCTTCCGCTGTGAGGGCAGTCAATGTCGCCTTCAGCTCCACGCGACCGATGAGCAGGGGGCGCCGCTGTTCTTCTGGGCCGACTCCTCGGCCGGGGATACCAGCCCGCTCTTTGAGGCACAGGTGCGCGTGATCCCCGCACCGTCGGACGAGATAGGGCTCGGGAAATGGCGGCTGGACGTACTCAGCGCGCAGTGGCGCGGCGGAGAACTGGCGTCGTGCGCGTTGCTCTGGCAGGCCTTCCCTTCCGCCCAGGGCCTGCCGGCCTGGCTGCAAACGCCTGAAAAGCCTGGCCAACTCATATCGCGCGAACCCTATGCATTCCTGGCGGGGAGCCTGATCAGCCACGGCCTGGTGCCAGAGGCGGCGGAATGCCCCTCCTTCGGCATCCTGCCCAATGGCGCGGCGACGCCCTGCGGATTGGAGCGCGCCCGCCCTCTGCTGGACGACTGGCAGAATCGGTTCAACGCCAAGATCATGGCGGTGGCGCGTGAGACCGGCGTGCCGGCCCAGCTCATGAAGAATCTCTTCGCGCACGAGAGCCAGTTCTGGCCGGGCGGCTTCGCCGGCATGGACGAGACGGGCCTGGGCCAGATGACGGAGCAGGGCACCGATATGGCGCTGCTCTGGAACCCCAGTTTCTTTGCGGGGTTCTGTCCCCTGGTGCTGGAAAAGGGCGTCTGCGAGCAGGGCTATGGGCAGCTCGAAGAAGAAGAGCAGGCGATGCTGCGGGGCGCCGTCTTCCGGCGTGTCGATCCCAGTTGCGAAGATTGTGCCTTCGGCATCGATCTCTCGAAGGCCGACTACAGCATTTCCGTCTTTGCCGAGACCCTGCTCGCCAGTTGCGGCCAGGTGGGCCAGATCGTGGGGACGATCTCCGACGCCGCGCCAGGGGAGGTGGCTTCCTACGAGGACCTGTGGCGCATGACCCTGGCGAACTACAACGCCGGCCCGGGCTGCTTGCAGAGCGCCATCAGGAAAGCCTGGAAGAAGGACCAACCCCTGACCTGGGAGATGGTGGCTGATGCCCTGGAACCCGCATGCCAGGGCGCCATTCCTTATGTCCGCAACATCGCCCGCGAGTGACCCGGAAGGGCCCGCCCGCTTCAATTGAGAGCACATCGGCTCGGCCCTGAGAGCGCGTCGGCGCGCTCGCGCTCCAGGATAAGTCGGCCTCCAGTACCTCAAGGCACGAAGATCCCCATCCGACCCGCTCGATGCTGTACCCGATCCGTGACTGACGAATGGCCTCAACGCTTCGCCTTCCATGAGCCTTCGTGTCCCGGTGGATGCCTCGGCCTCGGGCGGAGGGGTTATCATCCGCGCCGCCGCCCAGGGCTCGCAAGGCTCACCTGCTTCTGCCGCCAAGAGATCAGTCGTCCTGAAAGAAACCGTGTCTCCCGTGGGGGTTGACGCAGGCTCTCCCCGCGGCATGGCAGGCCGAGAACGCAGACTTCCTCGGTGAGCGGCGGCAAGTCCCAGGGCTCCTGGCGATACGGCCCGCATTCCGATGCGGCGGTGGCGAGGGGTGGGGATGGGACCGGGACTGGCTATGGAGCGCCAAGGCGCTGCACCTGCCGCCGGATGTGGCCAGAGGGTCCAGGCCATCCGGGAACAGAGGCCTGGCTGGTGCCAGGGTCGCGGACGGCTCGCGGTGTGGGTGCCCAAAGGGGAGCTACTGCAGATGCTTGAGAGCCAGCGCTTTGGCGATCTCGGCTGCGACCCGGGCGTTTTTCCGCAGCAGGGCCAGGTTGGCGCGCAGCGTCGCGCCTTCCGTCAGGTCCGCCAGACGGGAGAGCAGGAAGGGCGTGAGTTCCTTGCCCGTGATGCCGAGCCCGGCGGCTTCTTCCTCGGCTGCCACCAGCGCCTGGCGCACCAGGTCTTCGGGGACGGCATCCTCCTGCGGGCAGGGCACGCAGAGCAGCACGCCGCTGCCCAGGCCCAGGCCCCAATGGGCACGCAGGACGGCGGCCGCGTCGGCCGCGCTCTCAACCCGCTCGCTGACGGGCAGCCCGCTGCTGAGGCTGAAGAAGGCCGGGAAGGTCTTCGTGCGCCAACCGAGCACAGGCACGCCGGCGGTCTCCAGCCATTCGAGCGTGCGCGGCAGATCCAGAATGGACTTGGCGCCGGCGCAAACCACCGCCACGGGCGTCCGCGCCAGTTCGGGCAGGTCGGCCGAGACATCGCCCGCGGCGCCGCGGTGCACGCCCCCGATGCCGCCGGTGGCGAAGACGCGCACGCCGCCAGCGTGGGCCACGTACATGGTGGCGGCCACGGTGGTGCCGCCGTCCAGGCCGCGCGCCGCCGCCACCCCCAGGTCCCTGCGGCTGATCTTTATGGCCTCCGTCGTCAGGGCGATGTGCTCCAGGGATATGGGGTCCAGGCCCAGGCGGATCCGGCCGCCGAGCACGGCCACGGTAGCGGGGACGGCGCCCGCTTTGCGGACCTCGCTCTCCAGGCGGCGCGCCAGCTCGAGATTGGCAGGGCGCGGCAGGCCGTGGGTGAGGACGGTGGACTCCAACGCCACCACCGGCCGGTCGTCGTGCAGTGCTTCGGCCACCTCGTGATGTATCTCGAGCCAGTCAGGTCGGGCGGGTCGTGGTTCCATAGCGCTTCGTGCTACCGCAACTGGTCGTAGAGCGCTTCAGGCGAGAGGTTGGGCGCCACGCTGCCGGGGGAGCGCAGGGCGAGCGAAGCCGCGGCGGCGCCCAGGCGAATGGCCTCGTCCAGCGGTATCTCCTGCATCAGGGCGAAGATGACGGCTGCCGTCAGGGCGTCGCCGGCGCCGGTGGGGTCCACGATCTCGGTCTGAATGGCCGGTACATGGCCGCTGGTATGGGGGGTGGCGTAGCCCACACCGAATTCCGCCATGGTGATGATGGCGATGTCCACACCCAGGCCCACCAGGTGGCGGGCGGCGTCGATGACCTGGTCCCGGTCGGCGTGGGGTACCGGGTGGGGGCAGAGCACCTCGGCCTCCGGTTCGTTGGGAGTGATGAGCCACAAGTCGGCCAGGTGAGGCTTGAGCCTGGGTGCCAGGCTGACGGAGGTGGGGTCGGCCGCAATGGGAACCTTCGCCCGGCGGGCCAGCGCCACTGCGGCGGCCAGCGTCTTGGGAGGCAGGTTGGCGTCCATCACCACCGCTGCCGCTTCCTTGAAGAGCAGGCGGCGCTCGCGCAGGTGGGCGGGCGTGATGGCGTTCACCACGTTCATGTCGTCCAGGCCCAGGTGCAGGCCGCCAAGGTCGTCCAGCAGCGCCAGGTAGGCCCCGGTGGGCTGGCCGGGGGCGACGATGGCGTGTTCCGTGGATACACCTGCCTGGGCGGCTTGAGCCAGCAACCGCGCGCCGCGCTCGTCATCGCCGACGGCCGTGATGAGCACGGTCTCCGTGCCGAGGCGGGCCAGATTCTCGGCGATGTTGCGGGCCACACCGCCGTGAGAGACGCGCACACGTCCCGGATTGGAGGTCCCGGTTTGCAGGGGCGCCGTGGCGCGGCCGACGATGTCGGTCCCGGCCGCACCGATGACCAGCACGGCTCCTTCACGCGGAGAGGGGACTTGCATGATGCCTCCGGCCTCTAGGGGTAATCCTCGATACGGCTGTTGCCGATGTGCTCCAGCGCCCGCTCGAAATAGGGGGGGAGTTCGAGTCCGTCCAGGATCAGGGCGCGGCGCATCTCTCTCAATTGCTCGTCGAACTCGGCCAGCAGCGAGTGGCAGCGGGCCTGGCCCCAGGCCTGGACCAGGGATTGAAGCACCCGTTCGACGGCCTGTTGTGATGCCAGGGCGGACTGCAGGGGCAGATAATCCGGGTCCCGCACCTGTCGCGCCCGCTGCAGGGCGCGCCAGGTGCCGACGATGGCGTTGCCCATGCCGGGGCCCTGCGCAGGGCTGGGCGGATCGCGCACCTCCCAGGTGCCGACGCCCACCCAGTCCATTTCCAGCCCGCGGCGCTTCAACCGATCGCGCGCTGCTTCGGTGTGGAAGCGTCGCGTGAGCTCTCCGCGCGAAAGGTGGAAGGCCCGGCGGCGATCCTGCTGCTCGTCGCCTTCGAGGTAGCTGTCCGGAGGCATGGCCAGGAATTCATCGATGGTGTGCTCGCGGACGAAGCGCGCGATCTCCTCGGCCACGATCTGCCCCAGCCCCTGACTCCAGCGTCGCGCCCCGCCCTGGCTCACGGCCTGGCCATACACCAATCTGCGCACCGCGGCCGGGTCGAAGGGGTAGGGTCTGCTCAGGCTGCGCGACCGGTCCCCGCTGTGGACGCGCAGCAGCATCTGGGCATCGCGGGCGTAGATCACGTATCCGTCGCGCGTCAGCGCCCGCACCTCGCCCACCGTGACCAGCTGGTCGCGCAAATCCACCACCTCGCGCAGGCGATCGAAGCCCTCGATGAATTGCCTCTCACTGGGCCCGAATATCTTGATGCACGGCCGGCCCTCGGCGGCCTCGAACACGGCCGCGAAGCCCAGATGCACGGTGATGTACCCTGGTCCTCCGATGCGCAGCAGGGGGCTGCCCTGGTTGAGGCGTTCGAGCGCTTCGTGGTTGATCTCCAAATGGTCGTAGGCCAGGCCGAAGATGGCGCCCATCAGGTAGCGGAAGGCGATGGAGCTGTCCTCCAGTTCAAAGAGGTCGGCCAGGTAAAGCGCACCGCCGCGCAGACCCAGCCAGAGAGCCGCCAGCAGGGCCACGATGTGGACGAGCACACTGGGGTGGAAGAAGGAGGTCGCCAGATCGATGAGAACGTTCACGGGGAAGGGCAGGACGGCGAGAAAGGCCTCGGGCAGCACGCGCGGGAAGTCCATGATGAACGCGGCTGCGAGCCAGACCGCTGCTACCAGGCCGGAAACCAGCAGCAACCTGAGGTGGGCGCCGCTCTGGTCGCGCGCCAGGATGGCCGTGGCGACGCGCTCGAGCGCCCCGCGCAGGGCCTGGCTCAGGGGGGCGATGGGGTTGAGCGCAGTCATCTGATCTGCCATCAGCGCTTCCGACAATCCTCTTCCAGGGTCATGATCTCCTCATGCAGCGCGAGCAGCTGGTTGGCCAGGCTCTGCCCGGCAGTCCCCGCCGCGCCGCGCCGGGCGATCTGGATGGCGTCCTGCAGCATGAGCAGCAGCGTGTCCCGCAGGGAGTCGGGCAACGGCTCGCTGCGTTCCAGGCGAGTGCGCAGTCCGGCGGTGAGCTCGGCCGCCAACTCTCGATATGCTTGCAGCTCGCCCCGGCGCCTGGCCTCGCGCCGTGCCGCCTCGGCCTCTGCCAACTCCTGACGGATGGGCTCAGACCACGCCGCTTCCCAGCGCCTGGCGCGTTCGGAAAGCACTTCTTCCGGCACGTGCAACCCGTGCAGATCGACGCCGAGCACGCGGATCCCGCGGCTGTACAGCACCTGCGCCTCACGGCTGGGCGGCGCCCCTTCCGCAATCCCAGAGGCCGTCAATCGGGCTTCGATGGCGCTGCGAATCTGTTGCATGGGGGTCGGCCGGATCATCCTCGGGCTGATCAGGTCCTCCAATGGCCATTGGCGGGCGAACTCGCGCCACAGATCGGCAGCCAGGCGCACGGGGAGTTCCGTCCAGGGGATCTCCTGCTCCTGTTGGAAGGGATGGCCGTAAACCGCCCGGGCGGCGGAATCGGGGTTGAAGGCATAGGGAGGCAGGTATGGGTCAGCGCCCTGGCGCGGTTCCGCGTCAGGGCCGGGATCGAGGATGAACTGGACTTTGATGTCGGCCGTGACGGGAATGCCATCCTCGGTGAGGGCCAGGGATGAAAGGGCACTTCCCTGGGCGGGCGCGCCGGGCGTCGGCGCCTCGCTCTCCAGGCTGCGGGCCTGGCGGCGCAGATCCAGGGCCTGGGCCAGGTATTCGCCGCCGTGGGTGAAGACCACCCCCGGGCCTACCGCGCGCGTGAATCGGCTCTTGGTGCGCAATACGGCGGCGCTGGCGTTGTCGATGAGCAGCACGCCGGGGCCGCGCCGCTTGCGTTCCTGATGTGCCTCGATGGCGACCCCGTTCTGGATGTAGGTCACCGGGCCGCGCGCGCCGAAGAGCGAGTTCCACAGGCGCTCGATCGCCGTGGCGCGATCGCTCCACGAGCGGACGGGGAGTGCGAACTGGGCGGTCAGCGCCAGCATGGCCGCCAGTGCCCCCAGCGCCAGCAATCCGTCGATCGCCGCACTCATCATGGGTGTCGGCAACTGCGCCGCGCGCATCAGGATCAGATAGAGAGCCAGCCAGAGTACAGCGCCCAGGAGCGTGCGAAAACCGGCCGTGTGGTAGAAGCGCTTGTCTTCCATGGCGCTGAGATTGTATCCCAAAGGGACCGGCGGTCAAACAGCACGCCCGGGGAGGAGGCTGGCGTTGGAGTGATGTCGGCAGGCTGGCCCCAGGGTCAGGTTGTGTCAATGGACAGATGCGGGCATAATTGACGCGGCCCGGCAAGCCGGGCCCATTGATAAGGAGGCTAAAGTGAGCAATTTGCGGAGGACCACCCGTATCCTCATGCTGACGGCTGTGCTGCTGTTGGCGGGTCTGGCGTGCAGCCTGTTCAACCCGCGCGTCGAAACAAGCCTGGGAGATGTCGGCGGAGATCAGACGCCGGCAGGCCAGCAACCACCGGCCCCGGGCGACGTTCCGAACGGTCCGCGGTCCAGCCTGCCCTTCGCCGATTCCTTCGACGACGCGGCCGGGGGCTGGGAGGTGGGGGATTATGACACCGGAGCCGTGGGCTACGCCGCCGGTGAGTACTTCGTGACGAGCAATGGGGACGGGAATCTGATGTGGGGCGAGGCCCCGGTTGAGCTCGCCGACGTGATGCTGCAGGTGCAGGCGCGGCAGGTCAGCGGACCGGCCAACGACAACACAGGCTATGGCGTCATCTGCCGGGCGCGATCGAATCCCGATGGCGACCTGGTCGCCGGCTACCTGCTGCGCATCTCGGGTGACGGTTTCTACGCTATAACCAAGTTCAGGCTCAACGAAGCGGTGACCCTGGTGGATTGGACGCCCAGCGATGCCATCCGCCTGGGGAACGCCACCAACAGCATTCGCGCCGTGTGCAACGGCGATCGGCTGGTCCTTTTCGCAAACGGCGAGCTGCTCGCCGAGACGCGCGATGGGGAGTATCAGAGCGGGGCCATCGCCTTGGCCGGGACGAGTTTCGAGGCCGAGCCTGCCGAGTTTCGATTTGACAACTTGATGGCTTCCGCGCCCTGACCTCGCCGGCCATCGGCCGGGTTCATGCGCTGGGGGGATGCAATGGAAAGGTCAACCTGATGGCGCGCGCTGGAGGGGACAGCGCGCGTTCATCCGTTGCTCTGGCGGCTCCTGAGGCGGCAGGCTTGCGCACACGGCGCGGAAAGGGTACCCTTCAAGGCACGACGCAAACCATCTATCATTCACACCCTGGATGCTGACATGGCCACTCGTCAAGCTGAACTGTTGCGCGTACTCTCCGGATTGTCCCAGGATTTGCCCGACCCGCTCTGGGTCGCGTTGGTGGACCACGAGGGGCTGGTGGTTTCCTGCGTGCCTGCTGATCCGCCCGTAGACGAAGATCTCATCTCAGCCATGACGGCCGCCATGGCGATGATGGGCGAGAGGGTGCTGGGCGAGATCGATGGCGGCCAACTGCGCTTCGCCAGTGTGACCGGTGCCAATCGGCAGCAGCTCATCGTGGATTTAGGGCGTGGACGGCTGCTCTCCATCGGCCTCGGCCCCGAGGTGACGGCCCAATCCACCTTCCGTCCCCTGACGCGTTGGGTCCCAGAGTTGTTGTATGCACTCGATATGCGTTTCGCCTCCGAGTGATGCTCGCCGCATGCCCGAAGCCGTTGATGATCGACGCCGCGTTCGGCGGCCTCGCGGGCTGGATCGTCGGCGGGGCCATTGCTCGACCTGACAGGGAGTCTGCTGTGGAGTTCCAATCCTACGCCTACGGCAAGAACCACCTCGAACTCGACCCTGATCTTCCGCACGTGCTCGCACGCTGCTGGCCGGACTTCGAAGGACATCGTGCTGAACTGCGATCCTTCGGAGAGGTGGCCGGGGGGCGGGCATATGCCCTGGCCGATCACATCGATCATGAGGCGCGGCCTGTGCTGGTGATGCATGACCTGGACGGCAAACGCGTGGACCGCGCCCGCCTCAGCCCGGCCCATGCCGCGCTGCTGAAGGACCTGGCTTTCATCAATCGGCCGCCCTATGAAGGCAGCTCGTGGCGTCACCATTTCGCGCTGGCATACCTGCTGGCCGATCCGGGCCTCTATTGCTCGCTGATCGTCACCAGCCAGACGGCCTATGCCCTGCACAAATACGCGCCCGAGCACCGGGAGGTCTTCGAGCGCCTGCTCTCCGGCGACGCCTGGGGCGCTACCTGGATGACGGAGACCCAGGGGGGCAGCGACCTGGGGGCCACCCGCACGACGGCCCGGCAGGAGGACGACGGGTGGCGTCTCTATGGGGAAGACAAATACTTCGCCAGCAACGCCGGCATCGCCGACTACGCCCTGGTCACCGCCCGGCCGGAGGCCGCCCCTGCCGGCCCCAAAGGGCTGGCACTCTTCCTGGTGCCGCGGCTGGACAGCGATGGCGAGCTGAACTACATCGTCCGGCGCTTCAAGGACAAGAGCGCCACGCGCGCCGTTCCCACGGGGGAGGTTGAACTGCACGGCAGCCGGGCACACCTCATCGGAGAGGCCGATCTGGGTATCTATTACACCCTGGAGACGCTGACCGTCTCCCGGCTGGCCAATGCCATCGGCAGCATGGGGGTGGCCCGCAAGGCCCACCTGGAAGCCCTGCTGCGGACTCAGGCCCGCTCGGCTTTCGGGTCATTGCTGCACGAGCACCCGCTCGTGCGCTACGATCTGACGGACTTGGCCGTGCGTACGGCGGCTGGCCTGGCGCTGGTCTTCCACGCCGTGGAGGCCTTCGACAAGGCCTGGGGGGATAGGCCGCCGTACACGGACGCTTATCACTACGCCCGCTTCCTGTCGCATCTGGCCAAGAACCGCACCGCCGATCACGCCGCGGCGGTGACGCAGCTCTCCATGGAGCTCTTCGGCGGCCTGGGATTCCTGGAGGAGACGGCCGTCGCCCGCCTGCATCGCGAGGCGCTGGTCATGCCCATCTGGGAGGGGACGAGCAACATCCAGGCGCTGGACATGCTGGAAGCCATGGCCAAGAAGGGCGCCCACGAACCCTTCCTGGACGAGTTCTTGCCCATGCTGGATGGCGTGGGAACGGAGGAATCCCGGCTGGCACGCCGCGTGTTCGCATCGACGCTGGACGAATTGGTCGGCATGGACCGGGCGCGCGCCCAGTGGCACAGCAAAGCTGCCCTGGCGCGTCTGGCCGATGCCGCTCAGGTGGCTCTGCTTTACGCTCTGGCCGAGAGCGCCGGTCCGCGCTATGCAACCCTGGCCCGGCTGTATGCACGCCATTTTCTGGCTCACGAGCTATATCCCGACCAGGTCCTGCAGGCGCGCGAGATATGGTGGCCGCTGGACGAGGGGTAGGTCCCTGCAGAACGTATCCTGGCCAGGGCTCTGGTCGTGCGACGCCGCCTCGCTCCCGCGGGACGGCGTCCTGCGCTCTCCTGCGACCAACCCCGCGGTACAATAGACTTGAGACTTGCGTTCTGCGTCTTGTGTCCTGCGTCCTGTGTCTTGCATCCTGTAGCCTTTGGCCTTGCACGTTTGACAAATCCGGCGAGATGCGTACCATACTGCGCCAGCGCGAGTCACGGCGGGCAGCGCGGGGGGGCGGTTTGCAATCCCATCCGAGGTCGAACGATTAGGTTGACATAATATTTCTATGGGCCAAGAAGCTCCATCGGCCCGAATCGTGTTTATCGGTCCCGCCCAAGGAGGGTCATCAGCTTGAGTGGAGATTCCATCCATCTGAGCGTTGAGGGGGTCTCTCTGGCATTTGGGGGTACGCAGGCGCTGCTCGACGTGAGCTTTCAGGTGCGACGCGGCGAGATCCTGGCCATCATCGGCCCCAACGGCGCCGGCAAGACCTCCATGCTCAACTGCCTGAACAACTTCTATCATCCGCAGGAAGGCCACATATTCTTCGAAGGCCACGATCTCACTCGCCTTTCCCCATACCGCATCGCGCAATTGGGCGTTGCCCGCACTTTTCAGAACATCGCCTTGTACACGGGGTTGAGCACGCTGGACAACCTGATGGCGGCGCGCCACATCCACATGCGCTCCGGCCTGCTGGGGAGTCTCATCTATTGGGGCTTTGCTCACCGCGAGGACCTCGCACACCGTCGGATTGTGGAAGAGATCATCGACTTCCTGGAGATGGAGCACATACGGAAAGCCATCGTCGGGACGTTGCCGCATGGTCTGCGCAAACGTGTCGAGCTTGGGCGCGCCCTGGCGCTGGAACCCCGGCTGCTGCTCCTGGACGAACCCATGACGGGGATGAACCAGGAGGAAAAGGAGGACATGGCGCGCTTCATCCTCGACATCCACGAGCGCCAGGGCATGACCACGCTGCTCATCGAGCACGACATGGGACTGGTGATGGACATCGCCGATCGCGTCGTGGTGCTCGACTTCGGCGTGAAGATCGCCGAAGGGACCCCCGAGGAGATCCGCAACAACGAAGACGTGATCCACGCTTATCTGGGCGAGGCGGTGGTCTGATGAATCAACCGGATACCCTGCCCAAGTGCCTGCTCGCGGCCGTGGAGCGCTTCGGCGCCGATCGCATCGCCATGCGTCAGAAGGACCTGGGCATCTGGTGCCCCTTCACCTGGGGCGATTCCTACCAACAGGTGCGCGATCTGGCCCTGGGGCTGCTGGAGCTGGGGCTCGAGCGCGGCGAAAAAGTGTGCATCATCGGTGATAACGACCCCCAATACTTCTGGGCGCAATTGGCCATCCAGTCCATCGGCGGCGTGGCGGTCGGTATTTTCACCGACAGCGTCCCGGACGAATTGATGTACATCGTCAACCATTCCGACGCCGTCCTGGTCTTCGCCAAAGACCAGGAGCAGTGCGACAAGATGCTGGAGATCCGCGAACAGGTCCCCGCTGTGCGGCGTATCATCTATTGGGAAGATAAGGGCCTGTGGGGCTACGATGATCCCTGGTTGGTCAACTACGAAGAGCTGCAGGCCATGGGGCGGCGGCGGGCCGAGCAGGAGCCGGACCTCTTCGAGCGTTGTGTCTCTCAGGGGAAGGGCGATGATCTGGCCATCTTCTGCTACACCTCGGGAACCACCGGCAAGCCCAAGGGCGCCATGATCACGCACGACAATCTGCTTTCCGGTGCGCGACTGACCATGAAGGTGGATCCGCGCTCGCAGCAGGACGAGTACCTCTCCTTCCTGCCGCCGGCCTGGATCACCGAGAACGTGTTGGGGCTCACCGTGCACCTGCTGACGGGGATGATCGTCAATTTCCCCGAGGCCCCGGAGACCGTGCAGGCCAATATTCGCGAGCTGGCCCCCCACGCGCTGCTCTTCAGCGCCCGCCTATGGGAGAACATGGTGGCCCTGGTGCAGGTCAAGATGGGCGAGACCACGCTGCTCAACCGACTGATGTATCGCCTCTTCATGCCGGTGGGCTATAAGGTATCCGCCCTGCGCTTCGAAGAGCGGCGGCCGGTGCCGCTGATATTGCGCCTGCTGCACGCGCTGGGTGAGTTCGCCCTCTTCCGGCCGATGCGCGACAAGCTGGGGCTGACGCGCATTCGCTCTGCCTATTCCTCCGGCGCGGCGCTCAACCCGGATGTCATCCGCTTCTTCCGCGCCATCGGCGTGAACATCAAGCAGCTCTACGGTTCGACCGAGGCCCAGGCGCACACCCTGCACATCGGCCAGGACGTCAAGTTCGAGAGCGTGGGCGTACCGTTGCCGGGGATGCAGATCCGCATCACCGAGGAAAGGGAGATCTTGGTCAGCGGCCCCTCCGTCTTCCAGGGCTACTACAAGGACCCGCAGGCGACGGCCAAGGCGCTCTACGTGGACGAAGAAGGGCGCCGCTGGTTCCGCACCGGCGACGCTGGCTACCTGGACGAGGACGGCCACCTGATCTACCTGGACCGCATGAAGGACATGATCACCCTGGCCAGCGGTGAGAAGTATTCGCCGCAGTACATCGAGGGCCGGCTGAAGTTCAGCCCTTACGTGCGCGACGTGATGAGCATCGGCGGCGAAGACAAGCCCTTCGTGACGGCGCTGATCACCATCGATTTCGAGAACGTGGGCCGCTGGGCCGAACGGCGCGGCCTGGCCTACACCACATTCGTCGACCTCTCCCAGAAGCCCGAGGTGTACCAGTTGATCCGCAAGGATGTGGAAGCGGTGAACCGCACCTTGCCCCCGGCTGCGCGCGTGCGTCGTTTCGTGCTGCTGCATAAAGAGTTTGACCCCGACGATGCCGAGCTCACCCGCACCCGCAAGCTGCGGCGCGGGCTGCTGGCTGAGCGTTATGCGGACATCATCGCCGCCATGTACCGCGGCGAACAGGCGGTGCAGGTGCGCGCCGCGGTGAAGTATCGCGACGGCCGCGAGGGGGTGGTCGAGACAGCGGTGCATGTCGAGGAACTGAGCCCGGAGGAGATCGCGGTATGAACTGGCAGTTGCTGCCTCAATTCCTGGCCACCGGCCTGCTCTCCGGTGGCCCCATCGCCCTGATGGCGCTGGGACTGGTCCTGATCTTCAAGGCCTCCTACATCTTCAACTTCGCGCAGGGGCAGTTGCTGCTCATCGGCGCCTTGATCACCTGGTGGCTTTCGGTGGAGGTGGGTCTGCCCATCTGGGCCGCGATCCTGCTCGCCTTGCTGCTCTCCGCCCTGTTGGGGCTGCTCATCGAGCGCCTGGCGCTGCGCCCCATGACGGGCCAGCCGCTGTTGTCCATCATCCTCATGACGCTCGGCCTGAGCCAGCTTCTGCAGGGGTTGGCGCTGTTGCTCTTCGGCGGCGCGCAGCGCAATTGCCCTCAGCTCTTCTCGGCCGCCGATCCCTACAAGATCACCACCCCCTTCCTGCATGAAGGCAACCCCATCGTGATCATCCTCAAGCAGAACCTGGTATGGTCTTTCGTCATCGCCATCCTGGGCGTGGTGATCATCGGGGCCTTCTTCCGCTACACCAACACGGGACTGGCCATGCGCGGCGCCTCCGAGGACCATGAGCTGGCGCAGAGCATCGGCCTGCGCATCCATCGTATCTTCGGCATCTCCTGGGCCCTGGCCGGCGTGGTGGCCACCACGGGCGGCGTCCTGCTGGCCACCTCCAGCGGCCTGGACCTGAGCCTGTCGGTCACCGTGCTGGCCGCCTTTCCGGCGGTCCTGCTGGGCGGTCTGGAATCCATCCCCGGCACCATCGTCGGCGGCCTGATCATCGGCCTCTCCCAGGGCGCGGTGGCCGTCTCCAGGGTTCACACCATCCGCAGTGCCTCGGAGATCATGCCCTACGTGGTCCTCTTGCTGGTGTTGATCATCCGCCCCGAGGGCATCTTCGGGCAGAAGCGCATCGAGAGGATCTGAGCCATGGCCGTGCTGCGACCTGCAGGCGAGTTCGACACCAGCTATGCACGCGACATGGCCACCATCCGCCAGCCCTGGCAGTGGGGGTTGCTCTTCGCCTTCCTGGTGGCCCTTTACACGCTGCCCTTCTACGCCGAACAGAACGTGGTGGCGCTGGTCAACCGCATCGGCATCACCATCATCACCGTGCAGGGGCTCAACCTGCTCACCGGGCTCACCGGGCAGATATCCCT
>JAJRUD010000120.1 GCA_024277995.1 Chloroflexota bacterium | reverse complement strand
GAGGCCGGCGACATGCAGCTCTCCTTCCAGCCGGTCTCCCTGCGAGACCTTTGCCAGGAACTCTACGAAAACCACCTGCAAATCGCCAACGAGGCGGGCGTGATCCTCAACCTGCGCGTTCCGGATGATCTGCCTCCCATCCAGGCCGATGAGGAGAAGATCCGCCGCGTCCTGACCAACCTGCTGGACAACGCACTGAAGTTCACACCGCCCGGCGGCAAGGTCGAACTGACGGTCGAGACTGAGCCGGATGGCCTGCTCATCAGGGTGGCTGACACTGGACCTGGCATCCCGCAGGAATTCCGCGAACGGATCTTCGAGCGATTCGCACAGGTTCCCGGCACGGCAGGCAGGCGGCGCGGCACCGGGCTTGGGCTCGCCTTCGCCAAACTCGCCGTCGAAGCACACCGGGGGCAGATCCTGGTGGAGGACAACCCCGAGGGCGGGATCGTGTTCTGCGTCAGAGTGCCGCTCAACCCCATGGCGGCCACGAAATCCGACGAACCATGAACGAAGCCGCTCACCAGGGCAAAGGCCCATTCGTCTCAGATCTGAAGGCAGGCGACCATTTCGTCGGCTTTTTCATCGCTCGCGACCTGCGTCTCGAAGCCTTCCGCGACCCCGGGCGGGGGCATTATCTGCGCCTGTGGCTGGCCGACAGAACCGGCTCCATCGAGGCCCGTCTGTGGGAAGAGGGAGCGAGCGCGTTCCAGCAGATCTCACAACCATCCATCGTCAAGGTCGAAGGTGATGTGGAGCGATTCCGCGACCGCCTCCAGGTACGGGTGCTGAGGATACGACCGGCCGATGAGGGCGAATTCGAGCTCGCCGACATGCTGGCCACGACCTCGCGCGATCCTGCCTCCATGATGGCCTTCATCGACGACGCCATCGCCGCCGTCACGGATGACCATCTGAGTGCCCTGCTGCACGCCTTCTTCGACGATCCGGATTTCCGCGCCGCCTTCTCCGTGGCCCCTGCCGCCAAGCGCATCCACCACGCCTACCGCGGCGGTCTGCTGGAACACGTGTACGAGATCCTGCACCTGAGCGAGCCCTTGCTCGAACTCTACCCGGAGCTCAATCGCGATCTGCTGGTGGCCGGCATCCTGCTGCACGACATCGGCAAGCTCAAGGAGTACCGCTGGGAACTCGATCTGGAGTTCACCGATGAAGGTCGGTTGCTGGGGCACGTCGTCTTGGGGGCCGAGTGGGTCGCACAACAGATCGAGCAGATCGACGACTTTCCGCAGGCGCAGGCCGTCGAACTGCGCCACATGATCCTGGCCCATCACGGTCGCTATGAGTGGGGCTCCCCGCGCCGCCCGAAGACCATGGAGGCCATCGCACTGCACCATCTGGAGAACCTGGACGGCCAGGTCAATCGCTTCCGGGCTATTATCGAGACCGCTCGCCAGCAGGGACAGCCTTGGACGACCTATGACCGTCTCCTGGGCCGCTCGCTCTATGCCGGACGCGACGACGACCTCCCCATCGAGGAGAACAGCATGACGGAGTGACGTCTCCGAAGCCGGCCCCGCCTCTTGCTGGGGATGTCCTTCGAGTCGATTGCGGCAGCGGGCCTGCCGCCGCCGGCCATCGACGAGCGCCCGATCGACCTTCCTTCCCTGGACATCCCATGCGAGCTGGGGTAAAATGCCTGTCTGTGGCCATGGGCCACATTTCACAACGCGCGTCGCATACAGGAGGTCCTCTTGGCGAACACACCTTCGGCGAAGAAACGCATTCGCCAGAATGAGAAGCGCCGCCTGCGCAACAAGGCGGTGCGAACGCGAACCCGCCGCCAGATCAAGCAGGCCCGCATGGTTCTGGAAGCAGGCGATCCCGAATCCGCGCGCAGCGCCGTGCTCAAGGCCGTCAGCGAGCTGGATCGTGCTGCGTCGAAGGGCGTCATACACCGTAACAACGCCTCGCGGCGAAAGCGACGCCTCATGAAGAGGTTGGCGGCCATCAGCCAGGCAAAGTAATACCGCTCGCACAATAGCATGTCGGATCGAGAGCGACGCACCTGCCTGGTGCGTCGCCGTCGCGTCTGGCGCCCATGCTATAATCGCCCTGTTAACCACTGGAGTGAGCATGTTCGATAGAGAACTCGCAAAGGCCAGCCAGGCCATCATACGTGCACTCACCGAGCAAGGCCTCCCGACGCCGCAGCGGATCGACTGGTCACCCACGCCCTTCCACGGTCAATGGGGCTTCGGCACGGCAGCCTTCTTCCAGATCGCGGCCCAGGAGGCGCGAAGGGGGAAAGGCGGCTGCGTCCCCGAGCGCGCCGCCGAGATCGCCCAGGCCGTGCTGCAGGCCATCGGCACGCCGGAAGGCTTCAGCCGCGCCTCCGTGGAGCGCGGCTATCTCAACCTCTACCTGGAGCCCGGTTTGTACGCCAAGCGCGTCGTCAACACCATCCTCGCTCAAGGCGAGGACTTCGGGCGCGGCCACCCCAAGGACGAGCGGGTGATGGTGGAGTACTCGCAGCCCAACACGCACAAGGCCTTTCACGTCGGCCATCTGCGCAACGTCATCCTGGGCGGCGCCATGGCCAACATCCTGGAATTCGCCGGCTGCGACACCGTGCGCGCCAACTACATCGGCGACATCGGCCTGCACGTGATCAAATGGCTCTGGTGCTACCGCAAGTACCACCCCGGCGAGCAGCCACAGGGCGACAAGACCCGCTGGATGCAAGAGATCTACACGGAAGCTGAACGGCGCCTGGAAGAGAATCCGGAAAATGAACAGGAAGTGCGTGCCCTCTTCGCCGCATGGGAAGCACGCGATCCCGAACTGGTGCAGTTGTGGGAGCGCACGCGCCAATGGTCGATGGAGGGCTTCCAGGAGATCTACGACCTCTTGGGCGAGCACTTCGACGTCATTTTCTACGAGAGCGAGGTCGAAGAGCCCGGGAAGCGGCTCGTCGAAGATCTCATCGCGCGCGGCATCGCCATCGACGAGCGCCCGGATGGCCCGGTGCTCATCAAGATCGACGAGCTGCTCGGCCTGGAGAAGGAAACCTACCGCACGCTGGTGGTGCTGCGCAGCGATGGCACCTCGCTCTATTCCACCAAGGATCTGCCGCTGGCGATCCGCAAGTTCGAGGAATGGAAGGTCGATCGTTCCATCTACGTCATCGACGTGCGCCAGTCGCTCTACCTGAAGCAGATCTTCAAGGTGTTGGAGCTGATGGGCTTCGAACAGGCCCGCAACTGCGTCCACCTCTCCTACGAGATCGTCAACCTGCCCGGCAACGTCACCATGTCCTCGCGCGAGGGCACGGTGGTGCTCTTCGACGACCTGATACGCGAAGCCTTCGCCCGTGCCGGCCGGATCGTCGAGCTGAAGAACCCCTCCCTCCCCGACGATCAAAAGCAGATCGTGGCCCGCGCCGTGGCACTGGGAGCGCTGAAGTACGCCATGCTGGCCGTCGACAACAACAAGGTGGTCACCTTCGACTGGGATCGGGCGCTGGACTTCGAGGGGCAGGCCGCTCCCTACATCCAGTATGCCCACGTCCGGGCCAACAGCATCCTGCGGCGCGCCGGCAGCATCCCGCAGGATGCAACTTTCGAACACCCGCTGGAAGCCTCCGAGATCCAGCTCCTCGAATTGCTGGCCCGCTTCCCGCAGGAGGTCCAGCGCGCGGCTGCGGAATACAAGCCGCTGCAAATCGCCAATTACGTCTACAACCTGGCGCGCGCTTTCACCGACTTCTATCAGCACTGCCCAGTGCTGCAGGCTGAGGGCGCAGCGGGCGCCGCCCGCCTGCGTCTCACGGCCGCCGCCCGCCAGACCCTGGCCAGCGGACTGCGTCTGCTCGGGATCGAAGCGCCGGAGGTCATGTAGCATAGGGCCGCCCTTCCCTGGGGCGGCCCATATCATCGCAAGACAAACTCAACGCAGGAGTGTGGAATGGCTAGCCATCGTCAACGCGTGATCATCATGGGTGCGGCCGGTCGCGATTTCCACAATTTCAACGTGTATTTCCGCAACAACCCGGACTACGTGGTCGTCGCCTTCACCGCCACCCAGATCCCCAACATCGAAGGTCGTGTATACCCCGCCGAACTGGCAGGCGAAGGATACCCGCAGGGAATCCCGATCTACCCCGAAGACCAACTCGTCGACCTGATTCGCGCCGAAAACATCGATCAGGCGGTCTTCGCCTACAGCGATGTCTCGCATGAGTACGTGATGCACAAGGCATCCCTGGTCCTGGCCAGCGGGGCCGATTTCCGTCTCATGGGCCTGCACACGACGCAGCTCGAAGCGCGCAAGCCAGTGATATCGATCTGCGCCGCGCGCACGGGCAGCGGCAAATCGCAGACCAGTCGCTATATCGCCGGGCTGTTGCGCGAGCGCGGCTACCGTGTGGCTGCCGTACGCCACCCGATGCCCTACGGTGACCTGGCCAAGCAGGCAGTCCAACGCTTTGAGACCTATGAGGATCTTGATCGCTACAACTGCACCATCGAGGAGCGCGAGGAGTACGAGCCCCATCTGGCGCGCGGCATCATCGTCTACGCCGGCGTAGACTACGAACGCATCCTGCGCCAGGCCGAGGAAGAGGTGGACGTCATCCTCTGGGACGGCGGCAACAACGACCTGCCCTTCTTCAAGCCGGATCTACACATCGTGGTGGTCGACCCACACCGCCCCGGCCACGAGCGCAGCTACTACCCGGGCGAGACCAATGTGATCGCGGCCGACGTGATCATCATCAACAAGGTGGATACGGCCGATCGCCAGGGCATCATGACCGTGCGCGAGAACCTGCGCCTGCTCAACCCCGACGCGGTCGTGATCGAAGCCGCCTCTCCCATCTTCGTCGAGGACCCCAGGGCCATCCGCGGCAAACGCGTGCTGGTCGTCGAAGACGGGCCGACGCTCACCCACGGCGAAATGGCCTACGGCGCCGGCTGGGTGGCAGCGCGCCGCTTCGGCGCTGCCGAGATCGTGGACCCGCGCCCTTACGCCGTGGGCAGCATCGTCGAGGCCTACGCCAAATACCCGACGACGGGCGATGTCCTCCCGGCCATGGGTTACAGCGAAGCCCAGATGCGCGAACTGGAAGAGACCATCAACGCCGCCCAGGCCGACCTGGTGCTCATCGGAACCCCCATCGACCTGGGTCGCCTGTTGAAACTGAACAAGCCCGCCCAGCGAGTCCGCTACGAACTGCAGGTCATTGGCCAGCCGAACCTGAAAGAGGTCCTGGACGAAGGCTTCGGAGGGAAATGACCCGCGATGGCGCGCCGCAGGCGCTCGTTCCCCTTCGTCAGGCTTGAGTGGGAGGGCCGCGATGAGGTGACCGCCTCGCCCGCGGCCCTCTGGCCGCTGACACAGGTCGAGCCGGCCCACTCCACGGCGCAAATCACGGGACGCCTGATCCTGGGAGACAACCTGGGGGTGATGGCCGCGCTGGCCCAGGAGATGGAAGGCCGGTTCGACCTGCTCTACGCCGATCCTCCCTTCCTGACCGGCAAGACCTATGCCGCGCGCGTCGGGCGCGGCGAGGATTCCCGCCAGCCAAGTACCTGGAAAACCGCCGAAGGCTACGGCGACGTCTGGCCCAGCGGTGCCGATTATCTGAACATGCTCTACCCGCGCCTGCGCCTCATGCATCGCCTGCTCGCCCCTACCGGAACCCTCTACCTGCATCTGGATTGGCACGCCGCCGCCTATGCCCGTGTGCTGCTGGATGAGATCTTCGGCCCACAACACCTGCTCAACGAGATCGTCTGGGTGTACCATGGGCCATCGCCCATCCGCAGCGCCTTCAATCGCAAACACGACACCATTCTCGTCTACACGAAGTCGGACGACTACACCTTCAACGCCGACGCGGTCCGCGTCCCCTATCACCCGAACACCAAGAAGACTTTCGCCGGCTCTGCCAAGGCCGGCTTTGGCAAACAGCCGGACCTGGCGCGCGGCAAGGTACCGGAGGACTGGTGGTACTTCCCCGTCGTGGCGCGCCTGCATCGCGAGCGCACGGGGTATCCGACACAGAAGCCGGAGGCCCTGCTGGAACGCATCATCCTGGCATCCAGCGATCCCGGCGATCTCGTTGGCGACTTTTTCTGCGGCTCAGGGACCACACCGACAGTCGCCGCACGCCTGGGCCGACGTTGGCTGGCCTGCGATCTGGTGCCGCTCGCCGTGCACACCACCTACCGGCGCTTGCTCCTCGAGCCCGGCGCACCTCCTTTCAGCCTGTGGGCCACAACCCCACCTGAAGACGTACCCGCGACCTTCCAGGTGGAACTCAGCGCCAACGTGGAGGGCCAGCATGTCGACCTCACCCTCGGCAGGGGTTCTGACGTGCTCGCATCGGCCGGCGATCTCGTGCTCTGGGAGGTGGATTGGGATTACCAGGAGCCCCTCTTCCACAGCCGCTCCCAGGCCGTGCTTCCCTGGCGCGGCGACGATCTTCCCCGCACGTTGAGCCACCGCTATCCAACCACCGGGGAATACCATATCGCCGTCAGGGCGCTGCGGCGTGATGGCGAATTGGGCTTCGCCGAACTGAGTCTCAAGACCTGACAGACCTCGAGAAGATCGCCGCGTGGGGTGCCACGCCGACTCGCCGATTGCGCAGAGAGGCCCTCACCTCACATGGCATGCTCAGCCCGCATGCCCGCCTGCCAGGAATGCGAAACGGCGGCCCCATGCAGGCCGCCGCGCGTGCCGTGTAATTCGGGCCCTCAGCGCGCCCGTGTATCAATCCGTTTCAGGAACGTCGAGGCGATAGCCCATGCCGCGAATGGTCTTCAGCAGAGATGGGTGTCGAGGATCAGGCTCGATCGCCTTGCGCAACCAGCTCATGTGCACGTCGAGCGTTCGCGTATCCCCTGTGTACTCGGTGTGCCAGACCTGGCGGATGAGCATCTTGCGCGTGATCAGGTGCCCGGGATTGCGCATGAAGACTTCCAGCAATTTGGTCTGCTTCGGGGTGAGCCGGGCCTGTTTTCCCATGCACTCGGCCTTGCGCTTGGCCAGATCCAGGCGAATGGGGCCGATTTCCAGCTTGTATCTTTCGTCTCCCGGCAGCAGACGCGAGACCCGGTTGAGCAATTTTCTGGGCGTGAAGGGCTGCACCAGCGTCACGCTGGCGCCGTTTCCCGGATCGGGACGGACCCCCTCCGGAGCGACCAGGATGATGGGAATGCCATCCAGATGCGCTCTGGCCCGCCGGCAGAGCCGACTGCCGCTGGTTCGCATGGAGGCTGCATCCAGGACGACCAGGTCAGGAAGCTTCTTCTTGGCTGCGTCCAGCGCGCTGTCCAGGGTATGGTGGATTTCTACCTCATACCCCTTCTTCTCCAAGGAAGGCGCGAAGGACGGGGCACTCGCCCTTCCGCTTTCGATGAGCAAGATGCTTGCTGTTGTCATTCAGGGAACCTTTGGCAAAGAATACGACAGCGCGTCTCAAGAACGGCTGCCCGTGCATAGGAGATTATACATGGAACTTGTTAAGGTAGCAAATAAGACTTTAGTTACCCCCCACCATGTCATGCCGGCCGGAAAGGCCAGCGGGCGGCCGATCCCGCGATTACCCTTCTCCACGATCGCTCGGTATAATCGATGAGATGAGCCGACCCGGCCCCGAATTCCTCTTCCTCGGTCCGATAAGCGAGGAGTACTGCATCACTGCCGATGGCCGCGCCTTGCCCCCCATGCCAGGCGGAGGCGCGCTCTACGCTGCGGTCGGGGCACGCCTGTGGGGAGCCGCCGTCGGCGTAGTGGCGCGCGTCGGTCGGGACTTCTCAGAGCGATCTCTGGCCCGGCTGCAAGGCAACGGCTGGTCCGTCTCCCTGATCCGGCCGACGGCCGAAGTCTCGGGCCCATATTGCTTCTACACCCTAGGAGCGGACTTTATCCCCAGGGAGAGCCCACCCGCCCCAGCCTACCTGCGCATCAATCAGCCCCTCCCGAAGCCCCTGCTGGGTTATCGGTCCGCCATGGATGGACACGCACACCGCGACAGATTCGCACCGCTCGCCTTACGCCCGGGAGACCTGCCTCCACGACTGCGGGGGGTGCGAGGCGCCCACCTGACCCCGTCCCATTTCCTGACGCACTTGAGCGTGCCTCTCCGCCTGCGCGAACTCGGCGTGACCTGCATCACCCTCTCACCATCGCCGCGCTACATGCAACCTTCTTTTCGCGAAGCCCTGCCCCAGGTGGTCAACGGCCTGGAAGCCCTCATCGTCCCCGAAAGCGCAGCCCACTCGCTCTTCCAGCCAGAGACCCTGCAGCTCCATGAAACGGCCTCCCGCCTGGCCGCCATGGGCTGCGCGACGGTGGTACTGCAAGATGGTCTGTCGGGCTGGTACGTCTGTGATTCAAAGCTCGGCCGCCGGACATACGTCCCCGCATATCCCGCGCGCGTCGTGAGCGCCATGGGCATCGCGGACTCGTTCAGCGGGGGCTTCCTGGTGGGTCTGGTCCGCACGCGCGATCCGGTGGAGGCCGCGCTTTTCGGCAGCGCCTCGGCCTCTGTCGCCCTTGAAGGGCATGGAGCTCTGCACCCCCTGGACGCCATGCCCGGCCTGGTCGAGGCACGCCTCGAATCGCTGCGCGGTGCCGTTCGACAGGAGTGAGTTTTGGATCTGGATCGCTTCATCCAGCGCGCGCTTGACATTCAATCTGTCCCCGCCCCCACATTCCAGGAGGCCGAGCGCGCCTCCCTGATGGAGAGAGAACTGCTTTCGGCCGGTGTGCCCCACATCGAGCGCGACGCGGCCGGCAACCTCTATGGACACATCCCGGGCGGCCCCGGGCTTCCTCTGATCATCACCGCGCACCTGGACACCGTTTTCCCGCAAGAGGTCCACCGGCCCGCCCTCCGGCACGGCGACCGGCTGATCGGGCCAGGCATCGGCGACAATGCGATCGGGCTGGCAGCACTCGTCGAATTGGCCTTCGACCATGTGCAGACCAATCTGCCGGGCGACCTGTGGATGGTGGCAACGGTGGGCGAGGAAGGCCTGGGAAACCTGATGGGGATGCAGCAGGTCGTGGAGCGATTCGGGGCGGCGGTTGCAGGCTACCTCGCCATCGAAGGCATGGTGCTCGGCCACGTATACCACCGCGGCCTTCCGGTAGGCCGATACCGCATCACCGTGAATACAGAGGGCGGCCATTCATGGATCCATGCGGGGCGGCGTGTTTCGGCCATTCACACCGTTTTGCAGATCGGCCATGAGATCCTGCGCATTCGCCTGCCCAGGATTCCGCGCACGACGCTCAACGTGGGGAGGATCTCCGGCGGCACTTCGGTCAATTCCATCGCTTCCCATGCCAGCATGGAGATTGACCTGCGCTCCGAAGAGCCGCAAACGCTTCGGCGTGTGGGCGCAAGATTGCAGCGCATCGCGCAGCGTCAACGCTCAGAGGGACTTCACATCCAGATCGAGAAGATCGGCGAGCGACCGGCGGGCGGTTTGCCCGCCTCTCACCCGCTGGTTCAGGCAGCACGGCAGGCGATGATCGACGTCGGCCAACCAGCCCCCCGCCTGGCAGCCGGATCGACGGATGCCAGTCTGCCGCTGAGCCTGGGATTGCCCGCCGTTTGCATTGGCATCACGCGAGGTGGCGGCGCCCATACCACCGAGGAATTCGTTGAGATCGCCCCCATCCCGATCGGCTATCTCGCCTTGCGACGACTGGTGAGGACCGCCTTTGAACTGGGCGCCGAGTGAGCCTCTCGCGCTGCGTCAGCGAGCATTCATCCCCCGCCGCCGGCAGGCGCCGGTGTGGGCGTGGCGGTCGCTTCAGGCCCTGTGATTGAGAACCGCGTCGAGACCTTCCAGGTCTCACCGACGAACAGCCGGATCTCGTATTCCCCGGGCTGCCACGTTTCCTGCTCGCACTCCGTAAAGCCCCATCCGCCGCGTGCCCCATCCCAGGGCTGCGTCTCCATGCACACGATCTCGTCACCGCGATACCAGAGAGCCGTCCAGCGCACACCGCGGTCGAGGCCATCGTATGTGAAGACACCGAAGAGAGTCCCCTTGGCCTCCTCGAAACTATCGGCGTGAGAGGCGGGCGGATAATCCAGCCGCTTCGTCACCAGGATGGGGCCGAAGACCGCCTCTGGCGCGGGCGTCACGGTCTCCCGAAAGAGCACCGTGATCGCCTCTGGCAGGATCGGCGTGGCTGTGATGGTCGGGGTCGCAGTGATGGTCGGCGTCAAGGTGATGGTCGGCGTCAAGGTGATGGTCGGGGTGAGCGTGATCGTCGGCGTGAGCGTGATGGTGGCCGTGGGCGTCATCGACGGGGTCGGCGGGATGATGGAATAGGCTACCCGGCGGCCGAAGGTGAGGGAGCTGACGCCGGCCCCCGCCAGCAGGACGGCCACCGCCATCAGACGCCACCCACGCGCCATGCGCGATTGCCTGAGCAGGAAGAACGGAAGCCGGCGGGCGTCCTGAATCTGCCACCAGCCCAAGAGACCAGTGATGATCGTTGCCGCGAAGAGGAGCACCGATATGAGCTGAACTGTCGTATCGATGGTCAGAGACACCGACACACGCCTCCCATGAGACCTGGCAACCTAAGGATACACGAGAGGGAAAAACACACCAGGCCCATGCCCGCGAGCGCCGGCACGTGAGGTCTATGAGCCATGGATCTCCAGCTCGCCCTTCCCGGAGATCTCCAGCCGCAGGCGGTAGACGCCATGACCTTCCCGCCTCCAGGCCACTTCGCGACCATCGAACTGGACCCTCATGGGGTCAGCGGGGAGAGCCAGCCAGGCGTCACCGCTGGCCTCACGCGCAAGATCAAGGCCGACTTTCAGGCCCGGCCCTTCGAATGTCCCTTTCCATGCCGTAACATGTAACCCCTGCGAGACGTGCAGCGTATCCCCCAGCCAGAGCGGCTGATCGACCGCCGGCCTCACGCTGAGCAGGCGCACGCCGTGAGGTGGGACATCGTCACATCGCAGTTTCGTCCCCTCGATGAGATGATATCGCTCGTTCCAGAAATCGACTGCATGGTAGGCACGTGCTTCAGGCAGCCCCAGTCGGCCGAGATCGGCCTCCAACGTCCGGGGCTGGTCGGCCCAGTTGAGCAGGGCCACCAGGTGCCACTCTCCTGCTGCGCCGCTGAGCGGGAGCACCAATTGCTCAGGATATGCCCGATCGAACCAATCCACCGGGCGCGCGGCGCGCGGCAACGGTGGCAGAAGCCTCTGCAGCCATTCCCGCCGGCGCTCCGGAAGCGCTCTGAGCCTGTCCGAGACGAAGAGCGACCCGGCACTCAAAGCGATGGCCGTCGCCAGCGTCTGCACCTCAGCTTCTGTCAGGTAGGTGTCCTGCTCACGTACCAGCAGACAATCCGGGTCGTTCACCCACCAGTCCCCGTGCATCCAGGCCCGCGTGATGACGTTGCGCACTGCGTTGCGGACGGAGGGAAAGTCCGGCTCCGGGCGGAAGGGGAACTCGACGTTGCCGTACGCCGGCTGCCAGCGCGGGGCCACGTCCGCGCCGATACGCATACCATCGAAGATGCCTATCCCGCTGCCCAGAGGACATCCGCAGCCGAGCATGGTCACCCGGTCACCGGCCGCCTCCCTCAGAGCCACCAGGGCGCGCCGCAGGGCCTGGGCGCGCGTCAGCGTCGGGTCCCACCTCACGCCGGGCAATGCGCCGGCATAGAGAAAATCGAGCTTCAGGTAATCGTACCCCCAGGCCCGGGTCGCCTGGCGCACTACCTCGCGAGCGTACCGCAGCACTTCGGGATTGGTGACGTCCAGGGCGCGCGCGAAGGTCCCCCAGATGTAGCCGGCGTTCACGCTTCGCCCAAGCCAATTCCGCAGGACCCAGTCGGGGTGCTCGCGGATCAAACGTGCCTTCGGCTTGGCGACAAAGGGTGCCAGCCAGATGCCCGGCCGAAAGCCCGCCTGCCGGATGCGCGCCGCCAGCGCCTGCATACCATCCGGAAAGCGCCCGTTGGTCTCCAACCAATCACCCACTTCGGCCTCGAAACCGTCGTCCACCTGGATGATCTGCAGCGGGAAGCTGCCCCTGTGGCTCGCGGCCCATTCCAGGTTCTCGATCACGTCCTCCTGCGAGACTTTATCGAAGTACTGGTACCAGGAGCACCAGCCCACCAGGGTCTGGCCATCGGTGCGGGCTCCATTCTCCCGAGCCACAGCCTGCGAATAGGGCGCGATGGGCAACTCTTCATCCAGGTGAACGGCCTGAAGACAGGCCCAGTCGGTGACAAAGGCGCTTCCCGGTTCCAGGCGAACGTCATCGGTGTTGGCCCACATTCGCAAGAACGGCGCGAGGGGATTCAGCTTGGTTTCAATGCTGCCAAAGGCCTGCTGCTGGCTGATGAACCCGATCAGCAGCCCGGTGCGGTCGCCCCGGTCGCCCAGAATGCCGAACATGTCCGAGGCAAAGTGTCCGCGTCTTGCCGGCTGCGGCGTTCCGGCGTTCACGCGCAGCGGCTGGGCCAAGGGGCCGAGCCGGGTGCGCGGGAAGCGGTCCGAGGGGCCGAGGGCACCGGCGAATGACCAGCTCTGCCATCCGTTGGTGAAGAAGGCCAATTCCCCTGCGGAAGGACTGGGCCGAAGGGCCCCTTCGGCCGCCTGCGCCAGGCGGGTGCCCATCGGCGCCCACAAACGGCTCAAGCCGCCGAAACGCGGCCGCTTGCCGGGCCCGACGCGGAGCATCTCGATGCCTTCCAACCGGATGGGCTTCTCTCCAACGTTCTCGACCCTTACGCGCCAGAGCAGGAGGGGCGTCTCCGTCAGCGCCAAAACCTCCATCTCCGCTGACAACTCACCCGGCCCCGCACGCCAAGCCAGGTACAACCTTTCGCCCCTGCCGTGGGTCGTTTCGACGGTCTCCGGTCCGGTAGCCCGAACGCCATCCATCTCGCCAGACCACTTGCGGCGCCGCTGCCCGCTGCGCCAATGGATGGCCATACGCGCGCGCTCCAGGTGGGGGCCCGGCCAGGGCTTGGCGTGCCAGTCCCACTCCCCCTCCGGCAATCGCAAATAGAAGGTGAGATACTGAGTATCCAGGTTGAACGTACGCGACATGGCTCTCCACCGACGAAACATCCGCGGCCCCGGAGATTATAGCCGATCTCCGGCGATATCCAGCGCCTCCACCGACGCGGCGCGATCCATGTCTACCCGCGAGAGCCGTGCCTCTCGCGGTATACTCTGCCCATCTTGATACGGGCCGGTGACCTTTTGCGGATCGGCGCATCGAAATGAGTGAGAACGATCAACTTTCCCTAGACGCCCTGCGCAGCGGAGACCGGGACGAGTTTGCCCGCATGGTGGAGGCTTACTCCCCCAGGATCTACCGTCTTGCTCTACGCATGCTCGGTGATGCGCAGGAGGCCGAGGACGTCTTGCAAGAAACCTTTCTCAACGCCTTTCGCTCCCTGTCCCGCTTCGAGGGACGTTCGAGCCTGGGAACCTGGCTGCACCGCATCGCAACCAATCAGGCGCTCATGCGCCTGCGCAAACGAGAGGTCCCCACGTTCTCAGTGGACGAGCCCGTCGACGATCCCGACCTGGGAGAGCTGCCTCGCCAGCTGGTGGATTGGTGTTGCCTTCCCGAGGAAGAGTTCATGACGGCCGAGGCCCAATCCCAACTGGACGCCGCCGTCGAGAAGCTCTCGCCGGCTCTGCGGGCGGTTTTCACACTACGCGAATTGCAAGGCCTCTCCACGCGCGAAACGTCCGAAGTGCTGGGGATCAGCGAGTCGGCAGTCAAGACGCGGCTGCTGCGCGCCCGGCTGCAACTGCGCGAGCACCTCACCGCATACTTCGCCGAGCGGGTGCAGGAGGTGGGATATGAGCGGTAGCAAGCAACGCTGCAAGGACCTGCTCGGCGCGCTTTCCGACTACCTGGACGGCGACGCCGACGAGCGGCTCTGCGCCGAGATCGAACGTCATATGGCCGACTGCCCGGACTGCCGGGTGCTGGTCGACACATTGCGCAAGACTATCATCCTTTATCGTGAGCGAGAGGCAGGGGAAGGACTCCCCTCCGATGTCCAGACCAGGCTGTATCGCAGGCTGAATCTGGAAGACCTGCTCCCCGGTACCTGATCGATCGCGTAACCTTTCCGCCACCGCAGCATCCAAGGGTATGTGGAGAGCCAACGTCGCCAGCACGTCAAAGGGGCCTCGCCCCTTCAGCGCAAACGCCGCCGGAGCACAGGCAGCGCGTCGCCCCCCGCCGAGCCGCGTCGCGGCGGCCCGTGCCCGCGGTGTGGCCAGGGAAGCCTCGAACTTGACGGATGCCTGAACCTGCGCTGCAGTGACTGCGACTACCTGGCGGCCGGCGCCTTCACCTGATAACCTTACACGCGCCCCCGTTGGGGGCAGGAGTGATCGCATGAGTGTGCTCAACGCCGAAGTGAGAGAACAGGTCCGCCAGGCACTGGCGGATTTGCCCAGGCCCGTGCTCCTAGAGCTGTTCGTCCGAGCACAGGGCTGTGAGATGTGCAAGGAAACGCAGTCTCTGCTCGAAGAGTTGGCCGAAGTCTCCCCCAACGTGAGCGTCGAGGTGCGCGATCTGAACGCGCAGGCCGAACTGGCCGCCAAGCGCGGCGTCGATGCCGCCCCGGCGCTGGTCGTCCTGGGCGAGGGCCCGCAGGGTACGTGGGAGGACGCCGGCGTGCTGTTCTTCGGCATTCCCTCTGGCTACGAATTCACCTCTCTCATCCACGCCATCCAGGGCGTCGCTCGCGGCGAAGGCGAGCTTTCGTCGCAGACCCGCGAGGTGCTCGCCGCCCTCGACCAGGACGTCGACATCCACGTCTTCGTCACGCCGACCTGCCCATACTGCCCGCGGGCCGTCGTGCTGGCCCATCAGCTCGCGCTGGCCAGCCCGCGCGTGAGATCAGCGATGGTGGAAGCGATGGAGTTTCCCGAATGGTCCATGCAGCACGGGGTCTCCGGCGTCCCGCACAGCGTCATCAACCAGCAGGTGCACGTCATCGGCGCGGTGCCGGAGTCCCAGTTCGTGGAGGAGCTTCAGCGCGCGCTCCAGCCCGCCTGACATCCTGTGCGGTGGATCCTGCGGCGCGTCCCAGCCATCATGTCGCGCCGCGCGTTAGGCGGCGTTGATGCCGATTGTGCGCAGCTTGACGAGGGCAAATCTGCAAGGGGTTGCTAACGGAGCATGGCCCGTAGAGACAAGAGACCACCCCACAGCAACTGGCCCACCGTGATCATCGGCGCGGGCCTGATCCTGCTGGGCCTTTCGGCAGCCTTCTCGCTGCAGCAAAGCCGAAAACAGGCTTCCTCCGGCCGCTCGGAGTTCTGCAGCCAGCCCCGGACGGTGGAGTTCGAAGCACCCATCCTGCACCTGACGGACTTGAAGGGCCAGCCCGTCTCCCTGGGAGACCTGCGCGGCACGGTTGTGCTTCTCAACACCTGGGCCAGTTGGTGCCCACCATGCCGCGCTGAGATGCCAGACCTGGAAGCATATTTTCAGGAGCACAAAGATGAAGGCTTCACGCTGGTCGGCGTGAACATCGGCGAGGGACCGGGCGTGGTGAGCGAGTTCGCCTCAAGGGTCGGCATCACATTCCCATTGTGGCTTGACCCCACCGAGCAATCGCTCAAGGCCTTTCGCACCATCTCCTTGCCCAGTTCCTTCGTCATCGACCGGCAGGGAACCGTGCGCCTGGCCTGGTCCGGCGCTACCTGCCTGAGCCAACTCGAAGCGCGCGTAACCCCGTTGCTGCGCCAATAGGAGGACGATCATGGAAGCAACTGTCACCTGGGGAGGTCGCCTGAGTTTCACCGGTACGGCGGACACGGGATTCACTGTGCCCCTGGGGGCTGACCCTTCCGTCGGCGGCGACAACGACGGCTTTCGGCCGATGGAGCTGATGGCCATCAGCCTGGCGGGATGCACCGCCATGGACGTCATTTCCATATTGCAAAAGAAACGCCAGGACATCACCGCTTTCGAAGTGCGCATCCACGCCGAACAGGCACAAGACCATCCCCACGTGTTCACCAAGGTGCTCGTCGAGTACCTGGTGACGGGCCACAATGTACAGCAGGCGGCCGTGGAGCGCGCCATCGAGCTCTCTGAGACGAAGTATTGCCCGGCGCAGGCCATGTTGCACAAGGCGGTCTCCATCGAACACACCTACCAGATACGCGAAGCAGAATAACCGGCGCTCCGGCACCTGGGGACGTGAGCATGCGCCCTCTACCCGCGCAACAGGGGCAGGCCGACGGCCTGCCCCTGCACATATCCCTGACCAGCCCGCGTGGTGCGGGCCACTCAACGGATGGTGAAGTACGTGTAGTGGTATTGGATCAGGCCGTCGCGCAGCCCCAACGTGTCGTTGCCGTCCAGCACTTCGCCCTTGTCGCTCGTCGCCGTCCATGTGAACTGGCGCGTGTTGCCCACGCCGGTCTTGCCCGTCAGCCGGAATTGCGCGTTGGGCAAGAGTTGGGTGAAGAGCACCTGATACCAGCTCTGGATGGCCGGCCTGCCCAGCACTGTGCGCGCCCCGGTCACGTGGGCCGCGTTCTCCTGATACAGGCCGGCGACAAGGGCCGGATCGTGCTGGTTGAAACGCCCAATGAGCCGCTCCGGCATGTCCGCGATTGGCGGGCCGGCCGGCCAATCGAAGGCGGCGATGGCATCCCACAGGTCGATGAACTTGGGCCGCGTGGAGAAATCCCAGCTCCAGGCATTGGCTGCGGTGAGACCCATGTCCTTCGCCTTCTGGAAGAAACGCTGCAGCTCATCGGCAGTAGGCCGCCACCCCCCGGCTGAGTATGCCGGCGCGGTGGGGATCACCGGTCGCGCCGGCCGCAGGCTCATGTACTGTTCGACACTGCGCTCGAGCTGCTGCTCCGGGTTGCGCGCCTGCTCAAAGTAGACCTGCGGCATGGCGTAGTCGCAGCCCTGGAGGAACTCCGCGAAGGGCAACTCCGCGTGCACGCGCGGATAGCGATAGGTGCTGAGGGCCACCGGCACATCAGGCAGTCCGGCCCGCAGCGAGCGCATGAAGCGCGCCGCCGCGCTGCGCTTGCGCCGGTCCCTGTACTCCGCCTCGGCGTCGATGACATAGCCGTCCAGATTGAGCTCGCGCATGCGCCGGACCGCCAGGCTCGCCTCCCCTTCAGGGTCATTGCCACGCACGTAGTGCCACCCCCAGACCTGAACGCCCTCCGCTCTCAACGCGTCTCGTACGGGGGGGACCAGATCGACGTCGGCCTCGCGATCATAGTTGTAAGGCCAGTTCGAGCCGTCGGCGATCTTGATCAACACGTGGGAAAGGTCTGCCGCCCTGGCGCGCGCGGCGATGGCGGCCGGGTCCCCTCCGTCACAACGCGGGATCTGCCAGATGTAGAACCCTTTCCCGTTCAAGGTCATGCTCGCTCTCCTGGCCGAGGGGCAGCCCTGGGACTCTCGCGCTTATCTTGCTGGCTGCGCAGGCAAACCACGATGGTGCCCCGGCTCAATCGTTCTCCTGCGCGTCCTGTAGAGGAGCCGGGGGGCTCTTACGTTCTTGCCTATCAAAGCCCCTCCGTACAATATTCGTGCCATAGCGCGCCCGCAGTTGATCTAGGGCCCGCTGCAGCCGCGCTTCCTGCTCCCAGGACCGGTCGAAGAGGCTCAACTGTCGCAGCGGCTCACACAGATCGGCCACGGCAACGCCGACCAGGCGCACCGGCCGGCCGGGCCGCCAGACACTCAGAAAGAGTGTCCTCGCCGCCAGGAAGAGCTCCTCGTCCTGGTCCACCGGCTGCTCCAGACGGGTCTGTCGGGTGTGGGTCTCGAAATCCGGCCAGCGCACCTTGACCCTCACCGTGTGCCCCGCCAGGCCGGCGCGCCTCAGGCGCCGCCCCACCCTCTCGCTCAAGCGGCGCAACACCCGCTCCAGCCGGACGCCATCCGTCTCGTCCCTGGAAAAGGTCGTCTCAGCGGACATGGAACGCGGTTCCCTGGTGGTCACCAGAGGCCGCTCGTCAACGCCGCGAGCCCTGGCCGCCAGTTCAACCCCCCTCAGGCCGAAGAGCTTCCGCAGGTGCGCGACGGGCTGGCGCGCCAGGTCGCCGATGGTGTGCACCCCCAGGCTTTGCAGCCGCTCCCTGGTCTTCGGACCCACACCCCACAACATCTCCACAGGGAGCGGAGCCAGGAAGGCCGCCTCTTCGCCCTGGGGGACGATGATCAGGCCCTCCGGCTTACCCACCTGCGTGGCGATCTTCGCCACCAGCTTGTTGCTCGCCACGCCCCACGACGTGGGCATGCCGAAGCGGCGCATGATTTCGCGCTGCAGCCGGGCGGCGACCTCCTGCCCCGGCGCCGCGTCGTCGCTCACGTCCAGAAAAGCTTCATCGATGGACAACTGCTCCACGAGTGGGGCCACGGCGCGCAGCAGATCCATCACCCGGCGGGAGCGTTCCTGATAGACCTCATGCCTCGAAGGGAGCACGATGAGGCCGGGGAAGCACCTCAGGGCCTGCGCCGTGGGCATGGCAGAGTGGATGCCGTGAGCCCTGGCCTCGTAGGAAGCCGAAGCCACGACACCCCGCTCCTCCGGCCTGCCGCCAACCACGAAGGGCTTGCCGCGCAGTTCAGGGTTCAGCAGACACTCCACTGAGCAGAAGAAGGCATCCAGGTCTACGTGCAAGATCGTTTTTCGCTTGGGCATGTTCGCGATACCTGCGGCCTCTCAATCAGGACAGAATGCCGCTCCAGCATCCGGCCGGGAGACGACGGACCTGGCGCTTCGCGAGGCACGGCGAGGATCACTTCCAGTTGGGGTGGCTCGGCGCGATGCCCGACAGCGCCTCGAGTGCCCGTGCCGCATCCATGAGGGCATCCTGCGGAACTACCCAAGACAAGTCGGCTTGTTGACAGCCCATTGCGGCGCAGTACAATCAACCTGCCGACACACCCTACTCCGAGGAGACGACCGTGCGCACCTGCACCCTCTGCAACGCCCAATCACCGGATATGGCCGGCAGCTGCGTCAAGTGTGGCGCTGACCTCTCGCAGCACTCGACCACAGCGATGGCTCTCGAGCGCCTGCGAGACAACCCTCGCGTGAGCAAGATCCGGGTGATCGCATCCGGCGACTGCTGCCCCGCCTGCCTGGACGCGGCGGCCGAATACAGCAAGGAGGAGGTCCCACAGTTGCCCGTCCCTGGATGCTCGCACCCCCTGGGATGTCGCTGCTTCTACGAACCCTTCCTGCTGGAAGTCTTTCCGTGAGACCAGCAGGGGGCTGTGCTCAGCCCCCGTCACCCGCCTCTCCAGCACCTCCCTGTGCTTGAAGGCGGCGGGCCAACGCGAGGGCCTCTTCAGCGCTACCCACCTCGCCCACGGCCTGGGCTTCGCGCAGGGCATCCAGGAGTCTCCCGACCTCCGGTCCGGGTTCGATCCCCAGGGAGCGCATCAGCATATCGCCGTCGATGAATGGCGGCGGGTTGATGCGCTCCTCACGCTCCTCAAAAAAGGCCTCCAGCAAGAGGCGCGCCACGTCGACGTGGCGCGCCCACGCCTCCTGCGGCACGGGAGGCGTGTGTTTGGCCAGGAAATCTGCCAGGGAGAGCAGGACGACGTCCACCCCCGCGTCGCCAGTCGAACGGAAGAAGCGGTAGACGGCACGCGGGGTGGCCGTCTGCTCCCTGGCCATCATGGCCGGGCGCATGTGGTGGCGCACGATGCGCGCCAACCGATCGACCTCCTCCCCGCTCAGCCGCAAAGCCTTACCCCGCTCTCGGACGATCTTCGCACCTTCCTGCTCGTGTGCGGGAAAACGCGCTTTTCCATTGGCGGGCGAGACGTGCGCCTTGCCCACGTCGTGATAAAGGGTTGCCAGGAAGAGCAGTTCGCGCAGCGAGCGCCGATGATCCGCCTGCCGCTCAAAGTGCAGGGAGAGCGGCTCGCGAAACCTCCCCAACCGCAGCACCACCTGAGCGAGGGCCAATTCGGAAGCCGCCTCCTCGTCGTACCGTCGGCCCAGCACACGCAACAGATTGCTCAGGGCATCCACGGCGGCCAGGGTGTGGTTCCAGACATCGTGGACGTGGGTCGCAGGCTGTTCCAACCCCTTGAGCGGTCCCAGTTCTGGCAGCAGGGGCTGGAGCAGCCCCAGGTGATTCAGGACGCGGATGGCCGCGGCCGGGCGAGGCAGAGCGAGCAGGCGAAAGAGCTCATCCCGCAAACGCTCGGCTGAAACCTTGCCCAGCAGGGAAGCGCAGGCGCGCGCCTGGTGCATGGTTTGCGGCTCGATGCGGAACCCGAGGTCCGCCGCCAGACGGACGGCACGCAAGGCGCGCACCGGGTCATCGAACAGCGACCGTTCGCTGCAGGCGCGCAGGACCCCATCGCGCAGGTCTTGCCGTGCCCCGGTAGGGTCGATGATTCTGGCGTCGGGCTCGAGAGGCAGGGCAAGGGCATTGATCGTGAAATCCCTGCCGCGCAGATCGGCTTCGATGTCCGGCCCGCGCAGGCGGGCGAAATCGAGCGTCCACCTCGTCTTGGAAGGATCGACCCACAACACGCGCCCCGCATCACGCGCCTGATCCAGGTCGTAATATGCGGCCTGCAGGGAATCAGCCACCTGGCGCGCCAGCCGGCGCGCATCCCGCTCCACGGCGAAATCCAGGTCAACGAGGGACCTCTGCAGCAGGCGGTCGCGCAGTGCGCCGCCGACCAACCACAGGCCACGGTTCCCTCGCCTCGCGTGCAGCGCGCGCACGACGGGCTCAGGGAGCCAGCTCGACCAATCCAAGATCACAGTGAGGTCACTCCGGGATCACGACCCGGTTGGGATCCACAACTCCGATAAAGGGCAGGTTGCGATAATACTCGTCGAGATCCAGGCCGTAGCCGAAGACGAACTTGTTGGGAATGGTGAAACCGCGGTAGTGAATCGGGACGTCAGCCTCGCGGCGCTCGGCCTTGTCCAGCAGCGCGCACACCTGCAGCGATCGCGGCCGGCGCGTGCGCAGCATGTCGAGGACGTAGGCGATGGTCTTGCCGCTGTCGATGATGTCCTCCACCAACAAGACATCGCGGCCTTCGATGGAGGTGTTGAGGTCCAGTGTGATCCGCACCTGGCCACTCGATTGGCGCACCCCGACGCCGTAGGAGGAAACGGCCATGAAGTCGATGGTGTGCGGCACGGTGAGTGAGCGCATCAGATCGGTCAGGAACATCACGCCGCCGCGCAGGATGCAGATCAACAACAGATCCTTGTCCTGGTAGTCGCGGCTGATTTCCTGGCCGAGCTCGCGAATGCGGTTCTGGAGCGCCTCTTCGTCGATCAGCACTCCTTCGAGGAATTCATGGTAGTCCTGCATCGCTCAATCCCTGGGCACGTTATGGTGGCGCCGGCAGCGGGCCTCATACAGCTCGTTCGCGCCGACGACCACGATGGGATCGTCGTAGTGGGCCGGTCGGCCGTCGATCAGGCGCTGTGTGCGGGAGGCGGCGTCGCCGCACACCATGCATATGGCGTGCAACTTGTCGACTCTCTCGGCCTGCGCCATCAGGGCCGGGATGGGGCCGAAGGGCTCGGCGCGGAAGTCGGTGTCCAGGCCGGCGACGATGACCCGCAGGCCCCGGTCGGCCAGCTGCTGGACCACCTCGATGATCTCCGCATCGAAAAACTGCGCCTCGTCGATCCCTACGACGGTCGTGCCCTCCTCGAGCAATTCGGGGATGGCCGTCGCGCTATCGATGGGCGTGGCCTCGAAGGCCGTCCCGGCGTGGGAGGTGACCTTGCCCTGGCCGAAGCGGGTGTCGATGGAGGGCTGGAAGACCTGGATCTTCTGCCGCGCGATGCGGGCGCGGCGCAGGCGTCTGATCAACTCCTCGGTCTTCCCGCTGAACATGGGCCCGGTAACGACTTCCACACTTCCGTTGTGATGGCGCATGGCTTCCCTCTGAACAATCCTCGGATGAAAAAGGGACAGGTGCGCTAACACCTGCCCCGAGTCTACACCAGCATGAATGGGGGGCAAAGGGTCAGAGCACCTGTGGTTCCTTCGCCGCCTCCGGAAGTTCGTAGCCGAAGCGCTTGAGGGCGCGCTTCAGGTCCGCCAGGCTCTTGCGACCGAAACCTTCGATCTCGAGCAAGGCGGCTTCGCCCTCAGCCAGGCGATCCAGCGCCTGGCCGACGGTTTCGATGCCTGCATTGGCCAGGGCGGTCGTCAGGCGTGTGCTCAACTCCAGGGAGTCGATGGGGCGTTCGGGGGAGACGCGCTGCGACTCGCGAGCTTCCTGCTCCTCGAGATAGGCCTGCCGTGCCTGCAGCTTCTTGTAGAAGCGGTCCACCTGGCCTTCGGTATCGACGATGCGCTGTTCTCCCGTGAAGAAGGGATGGCACTTGGAGCACACGTCGGTGTGGATCACCTCTTGCGTCGCTCCCGTATGCCACGTATTGCCGCAGACGCAAACGACCGTCGCGTTGGGATAATACTTGGGGTGAATGCCTGCTTTCATCAGACGACTTTTCCTTTCCCCGGAAGATTGCGCGCCCGGCGCATGGGGGCTGATCCCCGGGGGTGGACTCAGCCCGCCCCTCCGGACGCTCACGCGCATCGTTCAGCGCGGCAGGATATTGACCCGCTTGCGGCCCCCACGGGCGTGGTCGTAGACCACGACGCCGTCGATCATGGCGAACAAGGTGTCGTCTCTGCCGCGGCCGACGTTGGCACCGGGGTGAATGCGCGTGCCGCGCTGGCGGACCAGGATGTTCCCTGCCCGCACGTTTTCGCCACCATACTTCTTAACACCCAGACGCTTCGAACGGCTGTCGCGCCCGTTGCGGCTGGAACCACCACCCTTCTTATGAGCCATAGGTCACCTCGCCTATTCCCCACCCGCGGGTTTCTTGGTTTGCTTCTTTTTCGCCGCGGCGGACTTGGTATCCGCCTTGGCGCCCTTGGCGGCAGGCTGCTTCTTCGCGCCGCTCGCCTTGGATTTCTCGGCTTCGCTTGCCTTCTTCGCCCGCGGCTTGGCCACCGCGATGCGGTCGACGCGCACGCGCGTGTATTGCTGTCGATGGCCGCGCTTTCGGCGGTAGCGCTCCTTGGGGATGTACTTGAAGACGATGATCTTCGGCGCCTTGACTTGAGCCACGACGGTGGCTTCCACCTTGGCACCCTTGACCTGGGGAGCACCGACCTGGACCTTGCCATCTTCGGCCAAGAGAAGGACTTCCTTGAACTCGACCTTCTGCCCCACCTCGAGAGGCATCCGGTCGACCTCCAGCGTCTCCCCTTCGCGGGCCAAGTACTGCTTGCCCCCGGCCTCGATCACAGCATATTTCATATCCATCCTCCAGCTTCGCTTCGCCGTCGGTCCCGCGCTGGTCGCGCCGGCCGACGGGGAAGTGAGGATTCATAGGCCCGCCCCAACCGCGGCGGTGGGGCAGGCTCGAAAATTATAACCGTCGCCCGTCGGGGTGTCAACGGTCGGCGCCTCCCGACGGGACGACGGCCTCAATCAGCGGCGACGGATTCGGCCTCGGGAGCCCGTTCGCCGCTGAAGGCACGCTCCGTCTCCAGGCGCTCATCGCGCAAGGCCACTTCCTTGCCCGGGAAACCGGTCCCGGCCGGGATCAGTTTGCCGATGATCACGTTTTCCTTCAGGCCACGCAGATAGTCGACCTTGCCTTCGATCGCCGCCCCGGCCAGCACCTTGATGGTGTGCTGGAAGGAGGAGGCCGACAGGAAGGATTCAGTGGTCAGCGAGGCCTTGGTGATCCCCAGTAGCACGTGCGCGGCGTGCGCCGGCTGCTTACCCTCCGCCAGCAGCTGCTCGTTGAGCCGCTGCAGGAAGAGGCGGTCCACGATGTCGCCCGGCAGCAGCTCGCTGTCGCCCGGTCGCGTGATCTGGACCTTGGAGAGCATCTTGCGGATGATGACCTCGAAGTGCTTGTCGTTGATGTTCTGGCCCTGAGAGCGGTAGACCTTTTGTACCTCGGTCAGCAGGTAGAGTTCGCAGGCCTCCCGGCCCAGGATGCGCAGGATGCGGTGCGGGTTCATGGAGCCCTCAGTGATCTGCATCCCGGCCTGGATCTTGTCGCCCTCTTTCACCAACAACCGGGCACTGGCCGCGATCTCGTACTCCACCTCGTCCAGCTGATCGTAGGAGACGATCACCTTGCGGTCCTCGATGCGCACCCGGCCCTCGTGGCTGGCGACGATGGTCGAATCGCCATGGCTGGCGATGAGCTGGCCGACCTCCACTTCCTGACCGTCCTCGACCTTCAACGACCAATTGCCCGGCACAGTGTATTCGTCCTTCAGCAACTGGCTGTTGGTCACGCGCACCACGCGCGGTCCATCGGGCACGGCCGGGGGCTCAATGTGCACGGTGCCGGTGATCTCACTGATCACCGCTTCACCCTTGGGCTTCTTGCGCGCCTCGAAGAGCTCCTCCACTCGGGGCAGACCGGTGGTGATGTCGCCGCCGGCGGCCACACCGCCGGTGTGGAAGGTGCGCAGCGTGAGCTGCGTGCCCGGCTCGCCGATGGACTGCGCGGCCACGATGCCGACCGCCGCGCCCAGTTCCACCATCTTGCCGCGCCCCAGATCCATGCCGTAGCACTGTGCACAGAGCCCGAAGCGCAGCTCGCAGGTGAGCGGCGAGCGCACGAAGATTTCCTCCACGCCCACGTCATCGATGCGCTGCGCCATCTCGAGCCCGATCAGACCGCCGCGCTCGACGAGCACTTCCCCCGTTTGCGGGTCAGCGATGCGCTTGGCGGCCACCCGCCCTGCCACGCGGTAGCCGAAGTCCTGTCCAGCCACGTCGTCCGAGCGCCGGATCCAGATGCCCTGCTCCGTGCCGCAGTCATCGGCGTTGATGATCACGTCCTGGGCCACGTCTACCAGTCTGCGCGTCAGGTATCCAGCGTCGGCCGTGCGCAGCGCGGTGTCGGTCAGCCCTTTGCGCGCGCCGTGGGTGGAGATGAAGTACTCCAGCGTGGTCAGCCCCTCGCGGAAGTTGGAGCGAATGGGCAGCGGGATGATGCGGCCCGCCGGGTCGGCCATCAGGCCGCGCATGCCGGTAAGCTGCGATATAGGGCCGAAACCACCCTTGGTCGCTCCGGAGATGGCCATGGTGCTCAGATTGCCCGCAGGGTCCATGGTCTCCCGAACCGCCGTGGCCACCTTGCTGGTGGTCTCCTGCCAGAGCTCGATGACGCGTTCCTTCATCTCCTGCTCGGTGAGCAGACCGCGCTGATAATCACGGCGGATGGAATCCTCCTCCTCCAGCGTCTTGCTGATGATCTCAGGCTTCTCATCCGGCACGGTGATGTCCGAAACGGCGATGGTGGTGCCGGAACGGGTGGCATATTTGAAGCCGATGTCTTTGATGGCATCCACCACGGCGGGCGTGCCATCCTCGCGCAAGAGGTGGTAGACCTCGCCCACCAGCTTCTGGATGGCGCCCTTGTCCAACACCCGATTGACGAAGCGCAGCTCTTCAGGCAGGATACGGTTGAAGAGCACCCGCCCCACCGTCGTCTCGATGACTTTCCGCTCAGCCTGCTCCAGGCGCTGGCCATCCTCGTCGTACCAGGTCTCGACCATCAGCTTGATGGGCGTGTGCACTTCCACCTGGCCCAGCGCATAGACCATCTCCACCTCGTCCATGTCGCTGAAGGCCCGCCCCGCGCCCTTGTGCTCGCGATCGGCCACATCCATGGTGAGGTAATAGACGCCCAGCACCATGTCCTTGGTGGGACCGACGATGGGCTAGCCGTCCGCCGGCTTGAGCAGGTTCTTGGTGGAGAGCATCAGCTCGCGCGCTTCTTCCACCGCTTTCTTCGAGAGCGGCAGGTGGACGGACATCTGATCGCCGTCGAAGTCGGCGTTGAAGGCGGAGCAGACCAGCGGGTGCAGCTGAATGGCCTTCCCCTCCACCAGCACCGGCTCGAAGGCCTGGATGCCCAGCCGGTGCAGCGTGGGAGCGCGGTTCAGCAGGACCGGCCGCTCCTTGATCACCTCTTCCAGGACCTCCCAGACCTCCGGGCGCTCGCGCTCGATGATGCGCTTGGCGCCCTTGACGTTGGCGGCGTAGTTGTAGGCCACCAGTTTGGAGATCACGAAAGGCCGGTAGAGCTCCAGCGCCATGGTCTTGGGCAGGCCGCATTGGTACAGTTTCAGTTGGGGCCCGATGACGATCACCGAGCGGCCCGAGTAGTCCACGCGCTTGCCCAGCAAGTTGCGGCGGAAGCGCCCCTTCTTGCCCTTGAGCATATCGCTCAGGGACTTCAGCTCGCGGCGGCCGCGGCGCGAGAGCGCCTTGCCGCGCTGCGAGTTGTCGATGAGCGAGTCGACGGCCTCCTGGAGCATGCGCTTCTCGTTGCGCACGATCACGTCCGGCGCGCCGAGCTCGACCAATCGCTTCAGACGGTTGTTGCGGTTGATCACCCTGCGGTACAGATCGTTGAGGTCCGAAGTGGCGAAACGGCCGCCGTCCAGCTGCACCATGGGCCGCAGGTCGGGCGGGATGACGGGCAGAACGGTGAGGATCATCCACTCAGGCCGGTTCCGTGAACGGCGAAAGGCCTCGACGACCTTCAGGCGCTTGGTGGCCTTCTTCTTGCGCTGCTTGCTGCGCGTCGTGCGAATCTCAACCCAAAGCTCCTCGGCCAGCTTGTCCAGGTCCAGGTTCTGTAGCAGCTCATAGAAGGCCTCGGCGCCCATGTCGGCCCGGAAGACGTTGCCCCACTTGGCCTTCAGTTCCCGATAGCGGGATTCGCCCAGGAACATGACCGGCTTCAGGTTGAGCAGCTCCTCGCGATCTTTCTCGAGCTGCTCGTGAGCATGCTCATGCCGTTCATCCGCCTGGTCCTGCAGCGCGGCCAACTTGAGGTCGATATCAGCCTTGACCTCCTCGATCTCCATCTGGATGCGCTGCAGCTGGGCATCCAGGGACTGCTTGAGTTCAGCCTCGATGGCTTCCAGGCTTTCCTTGACCGCCTGCTGTACGCGCGTGATGTGCTCGTTGCCGATGGTCTCGCCCTTCTCGGCGATGGGAGTGTCGACGGCCTTGAAATGGATCGCGCCGCGCGTCGCCTTGCCGACCTTCTCCGAAAGGGATTTCTCCAGGCGCTGGCCCTCTTTGATGATGGGGTCAATCCTGGCCGCGACCGCCTCGTCGTACTCCTCCTGGAGCTTTTTCTTCTCCGCTTCCAGCTCCTCGAGCCGTTCGGCGCGCTCGGCCTTGAGCTGCGCGATGCGCTGGCCCAGCGTCTCCGCCTGTTCCTGTTCCAGGCGCGCCAGCTCGTCCTCGATGCGTTTCAAGGCCCGCTTGCGGGCATCTTCGTCGACGTCGGTGACCACATACTGCGCGAAATAGAGCACGCGGTCCAGATTGCGGCGCGAGACATCCAGCAATAGGCCTAGATAGGAGGGCACACGCCGCGTGTACCGCACGTGAGCGACGGGAGCCGCAAGCGCGATGTGCCCCATGCGCTCCCGGCGCACTGAAGAGCGCGTGACTTCAACACCGCACTTCTCGCAGGTGATGCCCTTGAAGCGGATGTTCTTATATTTGCCGCAATAGCACTGCCAATCTTTCGTGGGGCCGAAGATGGCCTCACAGAAGAGCCCGTCCTTCTCAGGCCTCAATCGTCGATAGTTGATGGTCTCGGGCTTGAGCACCTCCCCATACGACCAACTGAGAATAGTTTCCGGAGAAGCCAGACTGATGCGCAACGCGCGAAAACCTTTAGCTTCCACCCAGGATCCTCCCTTTGAGGGTTACGACCGCTCACCAATGCGGGGGGGCAAG
>JAJRUD010000119.1 GCA_024277995.1 Chloroflexota bacterium | reverse complement strand
GGCCGTCTCCGGCAACACGATCCCGCTCGGTGTCACCTCCTCCTCTTCCAACGGCTTCACCACCAGACGGTCGGCCAGCGGTTTAAGTTTGAGCGACATGCGGATCCCTCCTTACGAAAATGGTTTCTCTCAACAGTCGGTGAGCACACGATTCGCAAGTTAGCACTCACTCGGCTCGAGTGCTAACTTGCCGCCTTAGTTTAATCAAGTTGGGAGGGTGTGTCAAGGGGAATTGGTTTCGGCGGCCCGCAAGGACGCTGGGGCGCACGCTCTAGCCGATCGTCGTGGGCGTCGCCTCGGGCGTCTGGGAAGGCGCAGGCGTGCCGGCGGCGGCGCAGACGGCCCGCCCCTCGGCCACGATGCCCTTCACGATAGCATCTTCCCCGAAGACCGCCATCAGCTCCTGAAATACCCTCTCGGCCTTCTGGCAGGCGTCCGGGTAGTCCTCAGAACCGGCATAGAAGGTGAGCGCCGAGCCATAGGTATAGTAGTACTCCACGGTGGACGGGCCCAAGGCCAGCCCGCTCACCGGCTCTCCATACGATGCGGCGTTCGTCTCGGGGTCGTCGGGGTCGCACCCATATACCTCCAACGGACACAAAATGCGGCCGCTCTCCTCGGGCCCGCAGCCGAGCACAGCGCATTTCAACACCGGGATGGCGCTCTCATAGTTGCGGGCCTTGAAGTAGACGATCCCCAACCGGCCGTAGAGGTCAGGGTCGGAGGGATCGATGACCAGCGCCCGCTCCATGTTGCGGGCGGCGATGAAGAACTCCCCCTGCTGCAGGTACGTCTTGCCGATGGCGAGGTAGGGCACAGGGTCCTCGATCTTCAATTGCTCGTTGATCTGCGCCGCCCGGGCGAAATTCTCCAGCGCCCGGTCGATATCCCGCAATTGGCGATAGTTGGTCCCGATGCGCAGGTAGAGGAAGGTCAGGTTGGGGCTGAACTCGGCGGCTCGGGCGTATTCCTCGATGGCCTGGCGGTAAAGCCCGTTGCTCTCGAGCACCGTGCCGTAGATGCGGTGCACATCCATGCTCCATGGATAATCCGGCTCGCTGACCACAGCCTGGGCGGCCTGGGCGGCCAGGTCGAGGGCGCGCACAAAGTTGAGCTGATCCAGCGCCACCTCGGCCTGGACGGCGACGACCAGCGGGCTGCCAGGGTCCAGGCGCGAGGCCTGGTTGACAGAGGCGTCGGCCTCGCGCAGGAAGGCCTCTTTCTGAGGCGAGTCGGGGGCTTCCAGGGCGGCGGACCAATCGTAAACCAGAGCCCGTATCGCCCAGGCCACTCCGTCGTCGGGATTCGCTTCGACGGCCCGGTCGGCGGATCGACGCGCATCGGCCATGCGGATGCGCTTTTCCTCATGCGAGGTGCGCAGTTCACTGGAATAGGTCTGCACCCGGGTAAGTTCAGCCCAAACCCGTGCGTCGTCCGGCGCCAGACTGGTGGCCTGCTGGTAGGCGCTGATGGCCTTCGCCAGGTCGCCGGCAGAGAACTGTGCTGCTCCCTCCTCGGCGTAGGAGAACGCGGTGCGGGTGGGTATCGGCGTGGGTGCGAAGAGCGGCTGCACGCGCCCGGTTTCGCGCAGGCGTACGATCAGCACCCCGGCGAAGATGAACACCAGGTAGAGCAATATCCTCCAGGGGTTGTCCCGCCGGCCCTCGCGGCTCAAGCGCAGGCGCTCGCCTCTCAGATGCACAGCGGCCTCCACAGGCCAGTCCTTCGCGGCAGGCATCGGCCTTTTCGTGCGCGAATTGATGGATGACAGCACCGGGTGGGGAACATGGTCCGCTTGCACACCGCGTCACTCAAGGCGCCGGTGTGACCGTGCCCTCCGGCGTGGGGGTTTGTTCCAGGGCACCACAGATGCGCAGTGTCTCTTCGGCGTTCACCGCGGCCAGCTCGTCCTCGCGCACCGTGAGCAGCAACGTCTCGGCGATCTGCCGCGCCAGGTCGCAGTCACCGCCCTTCGCCAGGGCCAGAGCGTAGGTGTAATAGAACTCCACCACGTGCGGATCCGCGGGGTCGATCTCCAACCCCGCAACAACGGCCCCCGGCAGCATGGACTCCACAGCTCCCACCAGGTCTACCTGGTCAGCAGCCAGTGTGGGCACAGGCCCAGGTGTGGGCGTGCCCTCGGCGACCTGCAGCAGTATCCAGCGCGCCAGCATGGTGCCGTCCTCATGCTGCTCTCCGATCACGCGCACCTGATCGCCGATCTGCGGGTCTCCCACAATGGTCGTCTTGCTGTCCACGCTCACCGTCTGACCGGCGACCGTCCATTCACCGGGGATCTCGCCGCCGTGTATGGCCAGCCCCAATTCCGCGATGGCTTGCTTGAACTGGTTGTTCTTGTAATACATGCGCCCCAGGTCACCGTGCAGCTTGGGGTTCCCTGGGTCACGGCGCACGGCTTCCTCCGCCCATTGACTGGCCTTGCCGTACTCACCGACGCGCGCGTTGGCCAGCGCCAGCAGTTGATAGGGGCGCACGTCGTTGGGCGCCAGGCCGCTGGCCTTGAGATAGCTGTCGATCGCCTGGTTGATCTCCCCATTGGCCAGGTACATGCTGCCCAGGGACAGGTGCAAAACAGCCAGGTTGCTGTTCGTCCGCAGTGCTGCCTGGTAGGCCTCGATGGCCTGCTCGTAGCTTCCCGTCCGCTCCCAGACGTAACCCAGCGCCCTGTAGGACTCCATCAGGTTGGGGTCCAGGCTGACAGCCTTGCGCGCCTCCTCCAGGGCCTGCTGGTAATTCTCCAGGCTGGAATCAAGCAGGATCTCGGCATAGTACGCGTGGGCCAAGGCGGAGGTGGGATCCAGTTCGAGGGCGCGTTCGATCTCCGCCATCGCCGTGGTGATGTCCCCCTTGAAATCCAGCGCCCAGGCCAGCACGGCATGGGCCAGCGCGTTGTTCGAGTCGAGCAGCAGCGCGTCGCGCGCGTGCTGTTCCGCGCCATCGTAGTCGCCGATCAACACCAGCACCCGCGCCAAGTTGATATAGAAGCCCGGCTGGGTAGGATCGATCTTGATGGCCTCCTGGTATGCCTGAGCGGCCTGCTCGAGCTTGCCCTCCTGGAACATTCTCTCGGCTTCGAGCGCAAAGGAGGCCGGGCTGCGGGTGGGCACAGGCGTCGGGACGAAGAGCGGGGGAACGGTTTGCACGACCACGCGCTCCACGTATATGGCCACTGCCACGAGCAACAGCAGGAACAACACCCGCCAAGGGTTCGTCCGCCGGCGCCGCTTGCGCATGCTCCACTTGCTGCCGCTCAGATACATGATGAACTGGTGGCTCCTGGGTTGATGCCCCTCTCGAGGGCGGGAATGGCATCTTACCACCCGCTGAAGCGGAGCGTCAAGCGAAGGCCTTAGGGTATAATGGCGCGCATGGCATCCACGGATTCTTCCCCCACCCCTCCCGAGAAAACGCAGCCCGTCGCATCGATCGCGCCGCCGGCCGCTGCGGAAGAGGAGCCCCCAGGCCCTGCCCGCCGCCCGCTCTGGCGCCGCACGCGCTGGCTGCTGCTCTTATTCCTGCTCGCGGTCCTGATCGCCGGCGCAGCGGGTTACTTCGCCGGGCTGCGGCAGCGAGAGCAGGCACGCCAGCAACAAAAGTTCCAGGCCGCCCAGGAGCAATTCGAGCTGGGTCTGCAGGACCTGGAAGCCGGGCGATACGACATCGCGCAACAGCGCTTCGAGTACGTGATCCGCCTGGACCCTTCCTACCCGGGTGCCGCCGAGCGCCTGGCTGAGGCCCTGGTCGTCCTCAACGCTCCCACTTCCACTCCCGTCCCCCTGGCGACGCCCACACCCAACCTGGCCCCCGTGAAGGAGATCTTCGAACAGGCGCAAGAGGCTCTCGACGCCGGCGATTGGACGGCCGCCATCGAAGCCCTGCTGGCCCTGCGCGCCAAGGACCCCGCCTACAGGGCGGTGGACGTCGATGGCATGATGTACGTGGCGTTGCGCAATCGCGGTGTCGACCGCATCGCCAAGGAAGGGCTGCTGGAAGAGGGCATCTACGACCTCAGCCTGGCCGAGCAATTCGGCCCGCTGGATCGGGATGCGCAGAACTGGCGCAGTTGGGCGGAACTCTACCTGCTGGCCAACAGCTACATCGGCGTCAACTGGGCGCAGGCCGCATACTATTTCAGCCAGGTCTACCTGGTGGCGCCGTATCTCAAGAACGACGCCTACCTTAAATATGCCACCGCCGCCCAGCGCTATGGCGACCAACTCATCGCCGCCAAAGACCCCTGTGCAGCACAGGAGCAGTATGCCGCCTCGCTCCTGGCCTGGGAGAATCAAGACCTGATCCCCACGGCGACCAAGGCCGCCAAGAGCTGCATGACGGCCACAGCCCGCCCGCCGGCCCCACCGCCGCCTCCCGCCGAGACGCCCACGCCAGCCGTTGAGACGCCCACGCCCTCTCCCACACCAGGTGATGGAGGCGGCGGAGGCTGAGCCATGCCCGATTGGGTGCTGCCCTTCACCTACTGGCTGCACATGGTCGCCACCGTCGTCTGGATCGGGGGCCTCTTCTTCCATTCGGTAGTGCTCACCCCGGTGCTGCTGCAATCCGTGCCCGATGAGTCCCTGCCCCGACTGCTGCGCACGCTGCGGCGCCGCTTCGACCCGCTGGCGTGGCTCAGCCTGGCCGTCCTGACGGCCACCGGCCTGACGCAGATGGCCGCCAACCCAAATTACGAGGGCTTCCTGGCCGTCTCCAACCCCTGGGCGGCGGCCATCCTCGCCAAACACCTTGCCATCCTGCTCATGGTCCTGGCGGCCAGCTACCAGAGCTGGGCCCTGCAGCCCAGGCTGGACCGGCTGATTCTGCTCCAGGCCAAGAAGAGAGCCAGCCACGAAGAGGCGCTCCCCGAATTGAAGCGCCTGGCGCGCCTGACGCGCCTCAACCTGCTGCTCGGCATGCTCGTCCTGGCGCTCACCGCCGTAGCGCGCACCAGTTGACCCACCAACCCTGCACTCTCCGCCTGCAGCACCCTTCTCGCTGGGGTGCCCATTCGGCTCGTTCGCAGGTCGCCGCGCCCTCTGCCATTGAAGGGGCACGCACCTTTGGCGGGCCGACTGGGGCAGGACTTTGAGGTACAATTAACCGCTTTGACGCCAGCGGCCATCCGCCACTTCTCAGGGATCTCACGTGCTCGATCTCATCTTCCTCGGCACATCCGCATCAGCCCCATCTGTCCACCGCGGCCTGTCCGCCCAGGTGGTCAGCTATCGGGACCATCGCTTTCTCATCGATTGCGGTGAGGGAACGCAACGCCAGATCCTGCGCGCCGGGATCGGCTTCCGCCGCCTGAGTCGCGTGCTCATCACCCACGGCCATCTGGATCACATCCTCGGGCTGGCCGGCCTGCTATCCACCTTTTCGCGCTGGGAAGCCATCGAACACGTCGAAATCTGGGCCGGCCGCTGGGCCATGGAGCGCATCCGGGATCTGATTTTCGGGGTAGTGCTGCGCGGCGCCCGGCCTCCCCTGGAGATCGAGCTCATACCCCTTGAACCCGGAGTGCTCTTCGAAGAGAACGGATTCACCGTCTCAGCTTTTCCGGTGACCCATCGCGGCCCCGATTGCTTCGGTTTTCTCTTCGAGGAACCCTCCCGCCGCCCCTTCCTGCCCGAGAAGGCCGCAGAGTTGGGCGTTCCCGAGGGCCCCATCCGGCGCGACCTGGTGCAGGGCAAATCGGTGACCCTGCCGGACGGCAGAAAGGTCTCCCCCGAAGAGGTGCTGGGGCCTCTGCGGCGTGGCGCGCGGCTGGTGCACGTGGGCGATTGTGGGCGAACGGACAACCTGGTGCAGGTGTGCCATCAAGCCGACACACTGGTCATCGAAGCCACCTACCTGGATTTCGAAGCCGACCTGGCACGGCAGTTCGGCCATCTGACCGCGCGCCAGGCTGCTGAGCTGGCCCTGGAGACCGGCGTCCGCCAGCTGTACCTCACCCACATCTCCCGCCGCTATCGCGAGCGCGAAGTGCTGGAGGAAGCTCAAGAGGTCTTCCCCAACACCGTCGTGGCACGCGATTTCGATCACATACAGATCCGGCGCCCAGATTGATCCCCCGCCAGGCCCTCCTGCAGACGCCGCACACCAGTACCTTTCTCCCATCCCCCATCGCGTAACTTTCGCGCCCAAAACCCGACATTACGGATAGACCCACACATGTAAGGAGGATTTAGGTATGAAACTGCGAAGGCGAATCTTGCTTATTCCCATGCTTCTGGTGGCTGGGCTGGCATTGAGCGCTTGCGGCGGCGAGTTCAGCGTCGACCTGTCGGACGTCACTGCCGAGGCGCTGGTCTCAGGTGATCTTTCCGGCGCGTCAATCTCCGGCGAGGTGGAATTCGTCGGCACCGTTGAAGCCATCGGCGCCGACGCCTGGACCGTCGACGGCCAGACCCTGCTGATCACGGCCCAGACCGAGATCAAGGGATCGCCTGCCCCCGGCGACCTTGTCAAGGTGCATGCTTCCATCGATGCCGATGGAACACTCACCGCGCTGGAGCTCGAGCCCGCCGAGAGCGCCATGCAATCCGACACCGGCGATGAGAGCCACGACGAGGGCTCCAAAGTCGAGTTCTACGGCACGGTAGAGACGATCGGCGCCGACGCCTAGACCGTCGACGGCCAGACCCTGCTGATCACCACCGAGACCAAGATCGAAGACGGCATCGTCGTCGGCGATTATGTCAAAGTGGAGGCGTATCTCGATCCCGATGGCTCCCTCACCGCTCAT
>JAJRUD010000118.1 GCA_024277995.1 Chloroflexota bacterium | reverse complement strand
GCACCGGCGTGCCCAGGGCGGGGGCCTCCTCCTGCAGCCCGCCCGAATCGGTGAGGATCAGGTGGGCGCGCTGCATCATGTGCGCCATGGGCAGGTAATCGAGCGGTTCGATGAGGTGCACGTTGCGCAGCCCGGAGAGCAAGCGTTCGGCCGGCCGGCGCACGTTGGGGTTCAGGTGTACGGGGTAGACCAGGTGCACCTGGGGGTAGAGTTCGGCGATGGTGCGCAGGGCCTGGAAGACGTTTTGCAGCGGCGCGCCGAAGCTCTCGCGGCGGTGAGCCGTGACCAGGATCAGCCGCGCTCCCTCGGGCACCCCCTTCAGCGGTCCCTGGGACAGGTCGCAGGGGCGTTGCACAACCTGGAGCAGCGCGTCGATGACCGGGTTGCCGGTGACGAGGATGCGTTCGCCGGGCACACCCTCGCGCAGCAGGTTTTGCCGCGCCCGCTCGGTGGGGGCGAAATGCAGATCGGCCACAACGCCGGCCACGCGCCGGTTGATCTCCTCGGGAAAAGGCTGCCACTTGTCGCCCGTGCGCAGGCCGGCCTCCACGTGACCCACGCGCACCTGGTGATAGTACGCAAGCAACGCGGCGGCCATCACCGTGGTGGTGTCGCCCTGCACCAGAACCCAATCCGGTCGCAGGCGCGTCAGCACGGGGTCCAGATGGGTAAAGATCGCCGCCGTCAGTTCGCTCAGCGATTGGTCCGGGCGCATCAGGTCCAGGTCGATGTCGGGGCGCAGGTCGAAGAGGGCCAGGACCTGGTCGAGCATCTCGCGGTGCTGTGCTGTCACGCAGAGCAGCGATTCAACGCCGGGCGCCTGGGCCAGGCGCTGCACCACGGGTGCCATCTTGACGGCCTCGGGCCGCGTGCCCAGGATGGAAAGCACACGCAGAGGAGAGCCTGCCTTGCGAGGGGCTGTGTGGGAGGGCTGTGCCATGGGATCGGGGCCTGCATGCTGGCCGGCGTCGCTCATCGGAGCCGCCCCCGGAGTGGATCGGTCGGCGTCCTCTGTCGGCCTGGGCGCACCGCAAGCGCTCGCCCGCGCATAGGCTCAGCCACGACTTTGTCCCGCGCCCAGCACGTGCAGCGCGAAGCCGGTTGTCTGCCACGCCTCCCGATTCCAGGCGCCGCGCAGGTCGACGGCGACGCGGCCGGGCATGATCCCCGCCACGTGTTCGGGGTCCAGCTCGCGGAAGACTTTGTGGTCCACCAGTAGCACCACCGCTTCGGCTCCTTCCAGCGCGTGCTCCAGCGAGGGAGACGCCTCTGCCCCCGCTGGGGCGGCCTCGCGCCTGTAGGGCTCATAGCAGCGCACCTGAGCCCCGGCCTGCGCCAGCAGGCGCGCCACCTCCAGGGCCGGGCTCTGGCGCAGATCGTCCACATCGGGCTTGTAGGCCAGGCCCAGGGCGGCCACCCGCCGGCCGGCCAGGTCGCCCAGCGCGCGGCGGACCAGGTTCATCGCATGGGTCGGCTGGTCGTCGTTCACCTGGCGCGCCTGCTGGATGAGGGTGGACAGGTCCGGGGCGGCCTCCACCAGGAACCAGGGGTCGACGCTGATGCAGTGGCCGCCCACGCCGGGGCCGGGCCGCAGCACGCTGACGCGCGGGTGGCGATTGGCGAGCTCGATGGCCCGCCATACGTCCACGCCGAAGCGTTCCGCCAGGCGTGCGAACTCGTTGGCGATGGCGATGTTGACGTCGCGGTAGGTGTTCTCCATCAACTTCACCATCTCGGCGGTGGTGGCGTCGGTGAGCAGGATGTCGCCGCGCACGAAGAGGGCGTACAGGTCGCGCCCGGCCTCGGCGGAGGCCCGGTCGACGCCGCCGATGACGCGGGCGTTCTCGATGAGCTCGCGCAGGATCTGGCCCGGCAGCACCCTCTCCGGGGAATAGGCCAGGTGGAAGTGGGTCCCCGGCTGCAGGCCGGAGCGGGCCAGGATAGGGGCCACCACGTCCACCGTGGTGCGCGGCGGGCAGGTGGATTCCAGGACCACCAGGCTGCCAGTGCGCAGATGGGGCACGATACTCTCGGTGGCCGAGATCACGTAGCTCAGGTCGGCGCGCTTGCCGTCCTCGCCCACCAGAGGCGTGGGCACGGTGATGATGAAGGCGTCGGCCGGCTCCGGCCGCTCGCTCACGCGCAGGTTGCCGGAGCGGAAGGCAGCCTGCGCCAGCGTGCGCAGGCCGGGCTCCTGGATGTGGACCTCGCCGTTGCGCAGTACGTCCACCACGCGCTGGTTCACGTCTACCCCCACCACTTTCAACCCGTGAGTGGCGAAGGTACTGGCTGTGGGCAGGCCGATGTAGCCCATGCCCAGCACACAAAGGGTTTCGAAGTTCACGGAGACCTCCTCATCCCGCCGCCTATTATCCCACAATCGGGCTCATGGGGCCGCAGGGGGACCGCGTGCGGAGCGACCCGCTTCTTCACCTTCAGCTGGCATGGCGGCAACCCTGCGGCCTGTGGCGGGCCGGATGATCGGCTGGTCGCTGAAGCGAGCTGGAGCGTTCAACGTTCGATTTGAGCCGCGGGTTAAAGCTCCACTATAATCAAACCACCGATCCGCCGCTTCCCGGAGGGAGAATCTCATGAACGCACCTACACGGCGACGACCGCCGACCTTTCTGCAGGCCCTGATGCTGCCCGCGCTGGTGGTGGCTCTCGGGCTGCAGTTGTTGCGCGTGCTCATGCCCAGCCTGGTCTGGTACTTGCAGGACGCCATGGGACAACCGCCCACAACCCTGGCGGCCTACGCCTTCGGCACCTTCCTGTTGGGGTTCCTGGCGGCGCTGATCTGGCGGCTGGCCGGACCGCGCGGCGCGCTGTGGATCACGGCGGGCGGCGTGGCCGTGCTGCGCATCGCCGAGCAGGCTGCCACCCGTCCATCGATAGATCTCTGGCTGAGCATGGCGGGCAGCGCGCTCTTCGTGCTCTTCCTGCCCGTCTTCGTGGGCGTCCTGCGCGCCCAGCGCGCACCGCTGGCCGCCCAGCGCGTGGTCTACGGCCTGATCCTGGGATTGATGCTGGACAGCATGCTGAAGGGTACAACGGGGACCCTGGATATGAGCTGGATCCCCGGCATTCCGACTCTGGTCGTGATTGGCCTGCTGGCGCTCAGCGTGTTGTGGCTGCTGGCCCATGAGCCTTACCCTGAGGCGAAGGCACCATCGGAAGCGAGCTGGACCGCTGCGCTTCCACTCATAGGATTTGGCCCTTACCTGTTGCTCCAGGCGCTCATCTTCCAGAACCAGGGCTGGGTGGCCGAGGTCGGCCGCATAAACGCCCGCCTGGGGTTCGTCGCCGTGATGGCCGGAGGGCTCCTGACCGTGTTGGGGGCCATCTGGGGCTTCACCCGACCACACACCTTCCGGCCCGGCCTGGCGCTGCCCGCCGCCCTCTACGTTGGATTGGCGGCCTACACTGCCGCGCAACCGGGCAAAACCTTCCTGCTCACCCTGCTGCTCAGCCAGCTCCTGATGGGCTGGGCCTGGTCCCTGATCGTCACCGTGGCCATGCCGGGGGAACGGCGCGGTCTGGGTCGAACCACCTTCAGCCTGGGGTTGGGCATGCTGCTCTTCTTGGCCATGGCCTTTCTGTATTACGTCTCGCTTCAGATCGCAGTGCCCATTCCGCGCGCGGCCGTCCCGCCGGCTGCCGGTGTTCTGCTGGGTTTGGCCCTGATCGGCGCCTCCCTGCGGGCGGCCCGCATGCCGCGCCGGGCCCGGCGCGAGATGTCGCCGCTGATCCCCGCCGTAGTCCTGGCCTTTGTGCCGCTGCTCATCTGGCCCAATCTGGCTCCGCCTCCCCCGGCGGAGCCGGCATCGGGTCTTCCCGTGCGGGTCATGACTTACAACATCCATTCGGCCTTCGACGTGGAAGGCCGGCAGGACCCGGAGGGCATCGCAAGGGTGATCGAGGATAGCGGAGCCCAGATCGTGGCCCTGCAGGAGATCTCGCGCGGCTGGCTCATAGACGGGTCGACCGACCTTCCCACCTGGCTGGCGCGGCGCCTGGGAATGCAGGTCGTCTTCAAAGGCACTACCGGGCCTATGTGGGGCAACGCCGTGCTGAGTAGCCTGCCCATTGTGGAGTGGGGCTGGGGAGAGCTGCCGCTGGCTGGCACCATCCTGCAGCGCGGCTACCTGTGGGCCAGGATCGACGTCGGTGAGGCGGAACCCCTGCTGGTCATCGCCACCCATCTGCACCATGTGGAGGCCGAGAACGAGGTGCGGCTGAAGCAGGTCCCCGTGCTGCTGGAGTTCTGGGACGGGGCACCCTTCAGCATCCTGCTGGGCGACATGAACGCTGAGCCCGGCTACCCCGAGATGGAGATGATCGCCCAGGCTGGCTGGGTCGATTCCTGGGCCGAGGCCGGTGTGGGCCAGGGGCTGACGTGGCCCGCCGATGCCCCCTTCGAACGCATCGATTGGATCTGGCACACGCCGGACCTGGAAGCGCGGGACGTCCACACGATTCCCAGCACAGCCTCCGATCATCATCCGGTGGTGCTCACGCTCTATCCAGCACAGTGAATGTCGAAGGAGGCCGGGCAGAGAGGGAGGTGAGGCGCGCAATGAGAATCGCGGTGGGCTCGGATGAGCGGACGGCGCTTACCGAGGCGCTGATCGATAATCTGCGCCGGCGCGGGCATGAACTGCTGCTGGTGGGTCCGCTGGCGGGCGAGCAGGCGCTCTGGCCGCACGTGGCCCGACGGGTGGCGGAGGCCGTGGCCGGGGATGAGGCCGACGAGGGTCTGCTCTGCTGCTGGACGGGCACGGGAGTCAGCATCGCGGCCAACAAAGTGCCCGGGGTGCGCGCCGCGCTGTGCGATGACGCTGAAACGGCGCGCGGCGCCCGCCTGTGGAACGACGCCAACGTGCTCTGCCTCTCTCTGCGGCGCACGTCGATCCCCATCGCCGAGGAGATCCTGGAGGCCTGGTTCGACACCGCCTATAAGCCGAACGCGGAGGACGAAGCCTGCCTGGCCGAGGTGCGGGCCATCGAGGAGGCGTATCGCTCCGCGTGAGGGAGACCGGGCCGGAGGGCCGCCTGCGGCTGCCTGAGCCGGGGCGAAGCTGGAAGGCATCCTTCGCCGAAATACGAGACGGGGACGCTCCGCTGCCAGCGACCTGCGGTGCGGTGAGTCCCCCATGAAGCGCGCCGCTACCCGACCGAGGGCGCGCTTTTTCGCCCGCCTCATCCCTCCGGTCGTCCTGTTCCTGGCCATCGAGTTCTACGACGAATTGCTCTTCGGCGCCGAGAGCGCTGCGCTGCCTGCGCTGCGCGCCGAGCTGAGTCTCAGCTATACACAGGTGGGTCTGCTGCTGGCGCTGCCGGTGATCGCCAGCGCAGTGCTCGAGCCGGCACTCATGTTGCTGGGCGACACCGCGCTGCGCAGGCGGTTGGTGCTGGCCGGCGGGCTGACCCTGGCGGCATGTATGGCTGTGGTGGCCTCCGCCCAGGCCTTCCCCCCGCTGCTGGTGGCTTTCGCCCTGGCCTACCCGGCCAGCGGAGCTTTCGTCAGCCTTTCCCAGGCCACTCTGGTCGATCTGAATCCGGGACGCGAGTCGCAGGCCATGGCCCGCTGGACTCTGGTGGGCTCCCTGGGAACCGTGATGGGGCCCTTTGCCCTCGCCGGCCTGCTCGCCCTGGCCCTTGGATGGCGCTGGGCCTTCGCCGGCCTGGCCCTGCTGGGGCTCGCCCTCACCGCAGCGCTGCTCCCCACGCCCTTCCCGGAAGGTGTTGCAAGGCAGGCGCGCGTTGATCGGCGGGGATTGCTCGGCGGGCTCTGGCGGCTGGCACGCGACCCCCGGGTATTGCGCTGGCTGCTCCTGCTACAGGCCTCCGATCTCTTGCTGGACGTCTTCCTGGGTTATCTTCCCCTCTATCACGCTGACGTGCTGGGCCTTACTGCGGCGCAGGCCGGTCTGGTGCTGGGAGGATTCACGGCGGTCGGCTTGCTCGGAGATATCCTCACTGTCCGCCTGCTGGAACGCGTCCCGCCTCGAAGGTTGGTGCGGCAGACGGCCGCCTGGGTGGCGGGAATCTACGTACTGTGGCTGCTGATCCCCTGGATGGGGCTCAAGCTGCTCCTGCTGGCGGCCATCGGATTGGGGCGATTGGGATGGTACGCGGTGCTGAAGGGAGAGCTCTACGTCGCGGCGCAGGGTCGCTCGGGCTCCGTCATGGCGTTGGTGGCCCTGGCCGGCCTGTTGGGTGGAGGCTTGGCGGGCTTGGTGGGCTGGGCCGCCGGTCGCCTCGGCCTGCAGGGGGCGCTCTGGCTGTTGTTGGCAGGCCCCTTGGCCCTGGCGCTCTTCGTACCGCGCCCATCGGAGCGGGTACAATAGGGCCATCAACATCCGTGCAATTCGCGAGGAGACCCTATGTCCTGGCGCATACTGATCACCGACGGCCTGGCTGACGCGGGCCTGGCCCTGTTGCGCGAAGAGGCACAGGTGCTCCAGGAAGAGAACCTGACCTCTCTGGGCCGTGTGGACGCCCTGATCGTGCGCAGCCGAACCAAAGTGACGGCGGAGGCCATCGCCCGCGGCCTGCCGCGCCTCAAGGTGGTAGGGCGCGCCGGTGTGGGCGTGGACAACATCGACCTGGAGGCCGCCCGCCAGGCGGGCGTGACGGTGGTCAACGCGCCGTTGGCCGCCACGGTGGCCGTGGCCGAGCACGCCCTGGCGCTCATGCTGGCCCTGGCACGCCGCATCCCGGAGGCCGATGCCTCCATGCGGCAGGGGCAATGGCGCAAGAAAGAACTCAAGGGCAGTGAGCTGCACGGCAAGACGCTGGGCGTGATCGGCATGGGGCGCATCGGCGCCGCGCTGGCCGAGCGCGCTCGTGCCCTGGGCATGCGCACCCTGGGGCACGATCCGCTGCTGCCGGAGGAAGAGATGCACCGCCGCGGCGCCGAGCCCGCTTCGCTGGAAACCCTGCTGGCCGAATCCGATTACCTCAGCTTGCACGTGCCTCTGAATGAGACCACGCGCGGCCTGATCGGTTCCGAGGCCCTGGCACGCCTCAAGCCCGGCGCACGACTGATCAGCACGGCGCGCGGCGGCGTGGTGGACGAGGCGGCCCTGTTGCAGGCCTTGCAGACCGGCCATCTGGCCGGCGCGGCGCTGGACGTCTTCGCGCAGGAGCCGCCGGGACTCACCCCGCTCATCGAACACCCACGGGTGATCAGCAGCCCGCACATCGCCGCGCAGACCGCCGAGGCGCAGGAGCGCGCTGCGCGCGACATCGCCCAGGAGGTGCTCGCTGCTTTGCGCGGCGCCCCGCTGCGCTGGCGCGTGGTGTAGCCCGACGGCCCGGGCGTGCCCCCGATCGACGCCGAATGATAATGAAGCAAGGGAGCCATCATGGGAAAGAACCTGGAACGCCTCCGCCAACGCCTGGCACAGATCTACGACATCAACGCCGCTGCCAATTTGCTGGAGTGGGACCAACAGACCTACATGCCCCCCGGCGGGGCGGACGAGCGCGCCTATCAGCTGGCCACCCTGCGCCGCCTGGCCCATGAACTGCTGGTGAGCGACGAGACCGGCGAAGCCCTGGAAGCCGCGAGACAGGAAGTCGCCGACCCGGATTCCGACTCCGACGAGGCCCGCCTGGTCTGGCGGACAGGCCATGAGTACGAGAAGAGTCGCAAGGTCCCCGGGGAATGGGTTTCCGAGTTCAACCGCACCACCTCGCTGGCCCATGCCACCTGGCAGGAGGCGCGCGCAGAGGCGGATTTCGGCAGGTTCGCGCCTGCCCTGCGGAACGTGGTCGAACTGCGTCGCCAATACGTTTCCTTCTTCGCCCCTTATGACCACCCATACGACCCCTTGCTGGACGATTTCGAACTGGGTATGAAGACCGCCCAGGTGCAGGCGGTCTTCGACGCTCTGCGCCCGCGCCAGGTGGCACTGGTCAAGGCCATCGCCGAGCACGGCAGCGCCGTGCAGGATGACTTCCTGCACCAACCCTTCGATGAGGGAAAGCAGTGGCAATTCGGGCTGGAGATCGCCCAGCGCCTGGGCTACGATCTACAGCGCGGCCGACAGGACCGATCGGCACATCCCTTCACCACCTCCTTCGGGCTGGGAGATGTGCGCATCACCACCCGGCTGGACCCCAACGACCTGACGGTGGGCCTCTTCGCCACGCTGCACGAGGCCGGGCATGCCATGTACGAGCAGGGGATTAGCCCCTCGCTGGCACGTTCACCTCTGGCCGACGGCGCCTCGCTCGGTGTGCATGAATCCCAGTCCCGCCTGTGGGAGAACCTGGTTGGCCGCAGCCGCCCCTTCTGGCAGGCCTTCTATCCGCGCTTGCAGGAATACTTCCCAGAACAATTGGGGGAGGTGGACCTGGAGCGCTTCTACCGCGCCATCAACAAAGTGCAGCCCTCCTTCATCCGCGTCGAAGCCGATGAGGCCACCTACAACCTGCACATCATGCTGCGCTTCGAACTGGAGCAGGCCCTGGTGGCTGGCGATCTGGCCGTGGCGGACCTGCCGCTGGCCTGGAACGAGAAGATGCAGGACTACCTGGGCCTCACCCCGCCCGACGACGCCAAGGGCGTGCTACAGGATGTCCACTGGTCCGCGGGCCTGCTGGGATATTTCCCGACCTACGCCCTGGGCAACCTGGTGGCCGCCCAATTGTGGGCCAGGATGGCCGGTGATATCCCCGATCTGGAGGCACAGATCGCAGCTGGTGAACTCTCCCCGCTCCTGGGGTGGATGCGCGAGCATGTGCACCGCCATGGCGCCAAGTTCGCGCCTGCCGAGTTGGTGCGCCGCGTCACCGGAAACGACCTGACCCCCGAGCCCTATCTTGACTATTTGCAGTCCAAATTTGGCGCGATCTACGGCCTCTGAGTGCTGCCTGCGAAGCATCACGGTGCCATCGCGCAGATGGGCCTGATGAGCGTACGCCCAGCGCAGGGATCGCAAGATGAACATCCGAGGGACCTCGCCGCTTCTCTCTCCCCGGTGAAAAGCGCACGGCGGCCTTGACGGGCCTGCCGGATCGCGCGGTGGCGCCAGCACCAGGGGGCTTGCGAGCCCCTGGTGGCGGCAATTCGGACTGATGGTAGAATGGCGCACGTTCTCGGGGGAGGTGTCGCGATGAGGTTGTTCTTGATCCACGGCGGGTTGGCCAGCTCCATGCTGTTCTTCGCCATCATCGCCGGCGTGTGGGGACTGGTTGCCTACCTGCGCCGCCGCGGCGTCGAAGGCGATTATTGGGGCATCCTGGCCGTGGGCGAGTTGCTGTTCCTGGCCCAGACGGTGGTGGGCGTTGCCATGTGGGTGGGCGGCGCCAGGCCGCCGCGCAGCGTCCATCTCCTCTATGGTGCTGTGGCCTCCATCACCCTCCCCACGTATTTCGCCCTGAGCAAGGGCCGAGACGACCGCATGGCGAGCCTGATCTATGGCTTGCTGTGCTTTTTCTTGGTCGGCATCAGCCTACGAGCCATGAGCACAGGTATGCCATAAGCGAGGGGAAAGATGGCGCGCGTCCTGGTCGTCGACGACGAACGGACCACTGTGGAGATGCTCTCGAAGGCGCTCAGTCTCTTCGGCCATGAAGCCCTGATGGCTCTCAATGGACATCAGGCGCTGGCCATCCTGGCCCAGGAGCGCCTCGACGCGGTGCTGCTGGACCTGATGATGCCGGGCATTGACGGGTATGAAACGCTGCGCCGCCTGCGCTCCATGCCCCAGGGGGACGGCCTGCCCGTCATCGTGGTCACAGCCAGCCAGGAAGTCGACCTGGAAGAGCGCGTACGCATGGCTGGCGGAGACGCCACGCTGCGCAAGCCCGTGGACATCGGCAATCTGATGAACACCATCGAAGAATACGTGCAGAATGATTGACAGCGATCATCCCACCATCGCGGTTCTTGAGGGGGACCAGACGGGTCAGGAGCTGCTGGAGGAGGCGCTGCGCGTGCTGGACCCCGCGGTCACGCGCGTGCCGCTGGGCTTCGAACACTTCGACCTCAGCCTGGAGAACCGCCGCGCCACCGGCAACGCGGTCATCAGACAGGCGGCGCAGGCCATGTGCCGCACGGGCCTGGGCCTCAAGGCGGCCACCATCACGCCGGCTGACCCTGATGACGTGGGCAGCCCCAACGCGCTGCTGCGCGAGGCCATCGAGGCCAAAGTCATCCTGCGCACCGGTCGACGCCTCCCCAACGTGCGCCCGGTGGGAGGCGTGCACGCCCCCATCTCCGTGGTGCGCATGGCCGTCGGCGGGGCTTACGGCGCCAAGGAATGGCGCGAGTCCGGGGAGGGCGGGGACGAGTTCGCCTTCCGCACCGAGCGCATCTCGCGCCAGACCTGCCGTGCTGTGGCCGAGTTCGCCTTCCAGCACGCCGAGAGGACCGGCGCCAAGGTCTTCGGCGGCCCCAAGTACACGGTGAGTCCCGTCTACGAAGGCATGTTCAAAGAGGAGCTGGACGCCGCCGCCGAACGCCATCCCGGCGTGCGCTATGACCCCCAACTTATCGACGCCACCTATGCACTGCTGCTGCGCAGCGCGGGGGAAGCGCTGGTCATCCCCACCCTCAACCGCGATGGTGATTGCATGTCTGACCTGGTGCTTCAGATGTATGGCTCCATCGCCGGGTCGGAATCTCTGGTGCTGGCCTTCGACGAGAGCGCCACCCGAGTCAAAGTGGTGATGGCTGAGGCGCCGCACGGCACGGCCCCGGCCCTGCAGGGCAAGAACATCGCCAACCCCATGGCCATGATCCTGGCCGGCGCGGCGCTGCTCACCTACGTGGGTTCTCCCGACGCCGAACGAGCCTCGCGCGCCATCTACGAGGCCGCCTTCGAGGCTGTCTACCAGGGCATCGCCACGCCGGACATGGGCGGCCATTCCACCACCACCGAGTTCACCGACGAGATCATCCACCGCATCACAGCCAAGCTGGAGGTCTGGGCCTCCCTGGCCTGACGGCCAACAGCCCACCATTGCGCCATGGATTTCGGTCTCATCCTCCCGAACTTCGGCCCCCGGGCCTCCGCGCAGAGTCTCTTCGCCACCGCGCAAGCCGCCGAGCGCCTGGGGTTCCATTCCCTCTGGGCCACCGACCACATCCTGCTCCCCGAGCAGGACAGCGAGCGATTCGGCCACCTCTATGAGGCTTTCATCACGCTGGCCGTCCTGGCCGGCGTCACCCAACGCGTGCGGCTGGGTGTCTCCTGCCTGGTCCTGCCTCTGCGCGACCCGATGCTGGTGGCCAAGCAAGTGGCCGCGCTGGACGCGCTCTCCGGCGGCCGGGCCATGCTCTGCGTCTGCGCCGGCTGGTCGCAGGGGGAATTCGTCAACCTGGGGCAACCCTTCCACGAGCGCGGTCGGCGCCTGGACGAGGCCATCGCCGTCCTGCGTGCCCTGTGGCGGTCGGAGGGCGAGCCGGTCGATTTCGACGGCCGCTTCTTCCGCTTCCGGAACGCTGTCTTCAGCCCGCGCCCCCGGCAGCCGGGCGGGCCGCCGCTGTGGGTGGGCGGCAACAGCCCGGCGGCCCTGCGGCGCGCGGCGCGCCTGGGCGACGGCTGGCACGCCACGGGTCTCGACGCCGCAACTATGGCCGAGCGCGCCGCTCGCCTGCACGAGCAGGTTGTAGAGCGGCCCTTCACCCTGAGCGTGCGCGTGCACCTCTCCTTTGACGGAAGCAACCCCCTGGCCCGGCTGGTTGGCGCACCGCAGGAGATGGCCGAGACCTTGCAGGCCTACCGCGATGCCGGCCTGGACCTCCTGGCCATCCAATTCCCCGGAGAGTCCCAGGCTGAGCTGAAGGCGGCCATGGGGCGCTTCATGGAAGACGTAGTGCCCCTGTTGGACCGTTGATGGTCAAGCGCAGGTTTCTTCTCATCGCGATGGTGCTGCTCTCGGCCTTGGCGGCCTGTGCGCCGGCCCCTCCCGGGACGCCTGCTTCGACGCCGACTGTGCTCCCCGGCGAAACATCGCCTCCCGTTCTCGCCGCGACGCCGACTTCCAATGTCGATCTGGAGACGAGCCCCACGCCGGAGCCGATGCGTGGGATCACGCCCGCGGTGGTGCTCGAGCCGGCCACCCCCCTGCCCAGCCCCACTGCCGAGCCGCCTCCCGTTGGCCTGCCGCTGGAAAGGCTGAGCATACTGCACCCGGGCCCGGGGTCGCAGGTGAGCGGCGCTTTTCGCGTCATCGGCTACGGCGGCCCGAGCTGGAACGAACGCGTCCGCCTGCGCCTTTACGGCGAGGACGGCCGCCTGCTGGATGAGAAGATCACCTACCTGCTGGCCTACCCGGGCAACGCCGGCCGCTTCGCAGCCGAGCTGGACTTTTCCGTGCGCGGTGTGGCCGAGGCTGGCCGGCTGGAGGTGGTCACCTTCAGCCGACGCAACCGCCGCCCCAGCCACCTGGCCACGCTCGACCTGGTGCTGCTCGGGGTGGGACAGCCGCGCATCTTCCCCGCCCTGTACGGTCCCGAGAAGCTGGCCATACTCAGCCCGCGTGAGGCGGCAGTCGTCGAGGGAGGTGTGCTGCCGGTGTACGGCGGCGGCTGGACGGATTCGGACCTCCCGCTGCACATCGAGCTCTTCGACCTGGCGCAGAACCTGCTCGGGGCAGTGGAAGTGCCGCTGGTCTCGCCCGGCCCGGGCCAGACGGGGGTGTTCCAGGCCGAGATCCCCTACCAGATACCCTATTCCCGATGGGCGCGTATCGTGGTCACTGAAGTGGATGAGGATGGTCGCCCGCTTCACATGAACAGCCGCGTGGTCTGGCTGCGGCCCTGAACTTGCACCGCTTTCAGCGGCCATGTTCGCCGTCTCCGCAACCCTGCTGATGATATAATCCCGCTCCTGGAGTGAGCGATGGACGCCTCGCAGGCGTTGTCCCAACATGACACTCGTACCAACTGGCTGCAGCGGGCGCTGTCGGCCCTTGCAGGCGTCGCGCTGGCCCTCACGGCTGCAACGGTGCTCTTCGTGTTCGGACTGCGTGTGGCCTACGCAGGGCGCAGCCTGCCGGGCGTGCAGGCGGCAGGCGTCCCCCTGGGCGGTATGACCCAGGAGCAAATCGAATTGGCCCTGGGCGAAGTGCTGACTTACCCTCAGACCGGCCGCTTGGTGCTGCGCGACGGGGAACGCATCTGGGACCTCAGGCCGGAGCAGTTGGGCGTGGTCGTAGACGTTCCCACCATGGCGCGCCGGGCCCTCGCCGTGGGGCGGCAGGGGTCCCTGGTGGCGCGTATCGGCGACCAGCTCGAGGCCTGGTTCAAAGGGCGCAGCATTGCCCCCCTGGTCATCTTCGACCAGCGGGTGGCCACGCAGTACCTGCAGCGCCTGGCGCAGGAGATCGACCGCCCGCAAATAGAGGCCAGCCTGAGCGTGCAGGGGCTGGAGGTGGTGGTGCAGCCGGGCCAGATTGGGCGTCGGCTGGACATCCCCGCCACGCTGCAGTCGCTCACCCCCAGCGTGGCGCGCATGATCGACGCCCAGGTTCCTCTGGTGGTGGAAGAATCGCCGCCGCTGGTGCTGGACGTCACGGAGCAGGCCAATCTGGCGCGCCAGATCCTCAGTCAGCCGCTGACGCTGACGGCGGAGGGCGCCGGCCCCTGGGTGCTGGAACCGGCGAGGCTGGCCGATATGCTGCGCTTCAATCTGGTGCAGGACGAGGCCGGGGCTCGCTACCAGGTGGGACTCGACCCTCAGGCGCTGGCCGCTTTCCTGGAACCTCTGGCCCCCGATCTTGAACGCCAGCCGGAGAACGCCCGCTTCGTCTTCAACGACGAAACCCGTCAGTTGGACCTGCTGCGCCCGGCCGTGATCGGGCGCACGCTGGATGTCCCCGCCAGCATCGAGGCCATCAACGCTACACTGGAACAGGGACAGCACGAGGTGCCGCTCAGCTTCCAGTACACCGAGCCTGCGGTGGGCGATGACGCCACCGCCGAGGAGTTGGGCATCACTGAGAATGTGGTGGCCGTCTCCAGCTACTTCCGCGGCTCCAGCCCGGCGCGCGTGCAGAACATCAAGACCGCCGCGGCCGCCTTCCACGGCCTGCTCATCGCGCCCGGCGAGACACTCTCCATGGCAGAGGTGCTGGGCGACATCAGCCTCGACACCGGCTACGCCGAGGCGCTCATCATCTACGGCGACCGCACCATCAAGGGCGTGGGCGGCGGCGTATGCCAGGTGAGCACCACGCTCTTCCGTGCTGCCTTCTTCGGCGGCTACGATATCGTGGAACGCTATCCCCACGCCTATCGGGTGGGCTATTACGAACAGGGCCCCGGCTCACCTGGGCCGGGGCTGGACGCCACCGTCTTCGTACCCCTGGTGGACTTCAAGTTCGCCAACGATACTCCCTATTGGTTGCTGCTCGAAACCTACGTCTACGGCAATCAGCTGCTGTGGAAGTTCTACTCCACCTCCGACGGCCGCACCGTCCAATGGACCAGTACCTCCTCCAACAAGGTGGATGCCCCCGAGCCGCTCTATAAAGAGAACCCGGACCTGAAGAAGGGGGATATCAGGAAGGTGGATTACGAGGCGGACGGGCTGGACGTGGTAGTGACGCGCACCGTCACTCGCGATGGCGAAGTTCTTCACCGCGATACATTCAAGACTCATTACCTGCCCTGGCGCGCCATCTACGAGTACGGCCCCGGGACGGAGCTCCCCAAGGACGCCAAGACGGAGTAGGGGTCACGCCTTCTCTCGGTCGATGTGGCGCTTCCCTCCCTCGCGCGGCTGAGACGTACCATGGAACGTCTCTACAACATCCACAGGGCCCATCGGCCAACCGGGGGCCGGGCGCGCCCCAGGCGCGGGGAACCACGCCTATGGTAGAATCGCCGCGCACCAAGGAGAGGCTCATGATCAGTCAAGATTTGCTGGAGATCCTGCGTTGTCCGGCGTGCGTGCGTGAGAAAGAAGGCCTGCTCAAGCTGGAGCGGGAAACCTGGCTGGTGTGTCAGGAGCCGGACTGCGGCCGCAAGTACCCCATCAAGGACGACATCCCGGTCATGCTCATCGAAGAGGGGGATAAGTGGGCCTCCGTGGCCGTGGAGGAACTCCCCGTTCCGCCCCCTGATGATTAGCGCCGTGCCTGAGCTGGAGGCGCTGCTCGCCGCACTGACCTCCGCCGACGAGCAACGTGCCGAGGCAGCCGTCTCCCCTCTGGTTGCCCTGGGCGAAAGCGCTCTGCTCCCCCTGTTGAAAATGCTGGATTCCGCAGATCCCGACCACCGCTGGTGGGCGCTGCGCGCGCTGGCGACCTTCGATGACGACCGCGCGCGGGTTGCCCTGACCCGCGCCCTGCAGGACCCTGCCCCGGCCGTGCGCCAGTGCGCCGCTCTGGGACTGCGCCATCGCCCCTCCCCGCAGGCGATCCCGGCGCTGGTGGCTGCGCTGGCCGATAGGGACCGCCTGCTCGCCCGCCTGGCCGGCGACGCGTTGGGCGCGCTGGGGGAAAGGGCCCTCCCGGCCCTCAGCGAAGCCGCCCGGAACGAAGACCCCGCCGTGCGCATCGAAGCCGTGCGCGCCCTGGCGCTGGCGCAGATAAAGGAGGCTATCCCCGTCCTCTTCGATGCGCTGCAGGACGCCTCCACGTTGGTCTGCTATTGGGCCGAGGAGGGCCTGACACGGCTGGGTGTGGGCATGGTGTTCTTCAAGCCGTAGGGTTGGGGAGCAGTCGCTCGGCGCGATTCACGAATCGGCCCAAGCGATAGAAAAAGGTCCCGCAGGCTGCGAACTCCGGGACCTTTCCGTATGCCTTACAGGATCACCCAGATGATCCAGGCGCCGATCATTCCCAGCGCGAGCGCGAGCTTGACCAGGAAGGAGATGCCGTAGCCGGCGCCCATCCCCAGGGTGCTGCGCAGGGCCTTGTCCGCGTCGCGATGGCGCAGGTATTCCACCAGGAAGACGCCCAGCAGCAATCCCAGCACCCCGCCGAGAGGCGGGAAGGCGAGCAGTCCCACCAGCCCCAATCCCAGGCCGCCCACGATCCCCCAGCTCGAGGCGCCGCCCTTGCGGGCCCCGGCGCCGGTCACCCAGATCTCGGCCGCCATCCCCACCAGCCCCAGCAGGGTGATCAGGGCGAAGAGCCAGCCGCCCCACGCTCCCCATCCCACCAGCAGGCCGTAGCCCAGCGCCGCCAGCCAGACCAGGAACAGGTCGGGCAGCACGGGGATGAGGACCCCCAGCAGCCCGACCAGCATCAGCGCCCCCGCCAGCAGCGTGGTCAGAGTCTCGCTCACAGGGAGGCCTCGGGCTCGATGACTTCCAGGCCGCCCATCCAGGGGCGCAGGGGCTCGGGCACCAGGACTGTTCCCTCCGGCTGCTGGTAGTTCTCCAGCACGGCGATCAAGGTGCGCGGCAGGCCCAGGCCCGAACCGTTCAGGGTGTGCAGGAAGCGCGGCTTGCCGCCGCCCTGCGGTCGGTAGCGGGCGTTGGCGCGGCGCGCCTGGAAATCACCGCAGTTGGACACCGAGGACACCTCCAGCCACTCGCCGCAGCCGGGTGCCCAGACCTCCAGGTCGTAGGTCTTGCGGGCGTTGAAGCCCAGGTCGCCCGTGCACAGTTCGATCACCCGGTAGGCCAGGCCCAGCTCGGCGCAGGTCTCCTCGGCGTGGCTGAGCATACGCTGCAATTCCTCGTCCGAGGTCTCCGGCGTGCAGAAGGTGTACATCTCCACCTTGTCGAACTGGTGGCCGCGCTTGATGCCGCGTACGTCGCGCCCGGCCGACATCTTCTCGCGGCGGAAGCAGGGCGTGTAGGCGGTGTAATGGCGGGGCAGTGTGTCTGCCTCCAGGATCTCGTCCATGTGCAGCCCCGTCAGCGGCACCTCGGCAGTGGGAACCATCCACAGATCCTCTTCGTGGTCCTTGTAGAGGTTGTCGCGGAACTTGGGGAGCTGGCCGGCGGCGAAGAGCGTCTCGCTGCGTACCATGAAGGGTGGATACTTCTCCAGGTAGCCCTGCCGTTGATGCAGGTCCAGCATCCAGGCGATCAGGGCGCGCTGCAGGCGCGCCCCGGCGCCGCTGAGCACGTAGAAGCGCGAGCCGGTGATCTTGACGCCGCGCTCGAAATCCAGGATGCCCAGCGCCGGGCCCAGCTCCCAGTGGGGCTTGGGCTCGAAGTCGAAGCCTTTGGGCTCACCGACCTGGCGCACCACCACGTTGTCCTTCTCGTCGGCGCCGTCGGGCACGCTGGGATCGGGCAGGTTGGGGATCTCGATTATCAGCGCGTGCAATGCCTCATTGGCTTGGCGCACCTGGGCATCCAGGGCGTCGATGCGCTCGCCCAGGGCACGCATCGCGGCGATGCGCTCTTCGCGCAAGGCGGCGTCCTTCATCTTGCCGATTTCCTTGGAGGCGCGGTTGCGCTCGGCTTTGAGGTTTTCCACTTCGGTCAGCAGGGAGCGGCGCTGCGCATCAAGTTCCAGGACGCGGTCGAGGGGCGGCTCGATCCCGCGCCGCGCCAGCGCCGCCTTGACCTCCTCGGGTCGCTCGCGGATGAGTTCGATGTCCAGCATGACACACCTCCAAGCCAATGGAACGGCGCCCCCTCATCCGCAGGACGAGGGGGCGCTCGTGGTGCCACCTGCATTCGCCGCCGGAGCGGCCTCGTTGGCGCTGTAACGGGCGTCCCCGGCCCCCTTACGACGGTTTCCCGTCCCTGCGGGGGCGACGGGCCCCGATGTCCGGGGCCGGCGGAGTGGATTCCCCCGGCTCCCCCACCGCCTCGCAGCGCCCGGCGGCTCTCTGGAGAGGGTTGACCGGCGTACTCTTCTCCGCGCACGTCATCAATGGCGCAATGCGCCTGTGATTTGTGGCCCTGATTATACAGGGAGGGTAAGCGAAGTCAAGGCGCGGGCCGCCCTGGCGTGCGTTTCACGAATGTGGGCGGCATGGGAGCTGCCCGCTGCAGGGAGACGGAGGGGATTCGCACCCCCGACCCCATGCCAAACCCCTGGCAAAGGACTGCCAGGGGTTTGGCGAGTATTCGGGTGGGTTTCTGTGCGAGCCTACTCCAGGCCGCTGATCTCAACCTTCACGTTCTCGAAGGTCAGATGGTAGAAGAAGGCCAGGGGCGGCGGGAAGTTGCCCGTCATCTCCGGTCCGGGTATGTCGTGGAAGACCACGTGCAGCTCCAGATCCTCCGTGTCCACCGCGCCGTCGCCGGGATTCATGGGGCTGAAGATGCCCCCACCGGTGTTGCGCACCGTGCCGTCCTCGCCGCGCACGCCTTCCGTCAGCATGGTGTGGGCGGCCCACAGCGGGGTGGGGCCGTCGTAGGGGTTCTCGAAGGGCTCACCGTTCAACGTGACCTCGGCGGGGCCCCAGGTTGCCAGCAGGTTGAAAACCGTCGGCAGGACCGGCCCGCCGGCGGTGGTGTCGCCGTGCAGATATACGTTGGTAGTGACGGGATCACCGTAGATGAGCTCCGTGGCCGTGCCCGAGGGCCCGACGCGCAGGCCGGTGGGATGTCCTGGATCGGCGAAGGCCGTCTGCCTCAGCGTCCACCTTCCGTACTCGTCCCGCCATTCGACCTTGATCTCGCCCGTGTTGTTCACGGGATCGATCTCGAATTTGGCCTTGGCCTCGATGACCCCAATGCCCTGGCCGTCGAGGTTGAAGGAGTCGACCGGCTGTGCCGGCACCCCCTGGACGTAATCGACGACGGGTCCTGTCACCTCGCGGTTCAGAATCGCGCCCTTGGCCTTGATCTCGTATTTCACGCCACCTTCGTCGGCGCCTGCGCTGATGGAACTCAGCGGTCCCAGGGCTACCAGCGCCAGCGCCGCGAGCGATGCGGCCGTAAACCAAGCTAGCTTGTTGCGCACGAGCCTACCTCCATCCCCAGCCTTGCACGGATACTTCAGGGCGTGAGTGCCGCCCTCGTCCATGACCTTACTCCCTCTGGCCCGCGATGGTGGGAAGG
>JAJRUD010000117.1 GCA_024277995.1 Chloroflexota bacterium | reverse complement strand
GGCCGGGTCGACGCGGTTTTCGATCAGCACCAATCCAAAGGAACGGTTGAAGACGTTGAGCAGCAGGGCGCTCAAGGCGATGACGCCCACGGCAGTTGAGAGCTGGAACAGGGTCTGCCACAAGCGCGCGGTCCGGTAGCGCCCGCGCAGATCGCCCCTGAAGGAGCTGCGCTCCGCGCCGGAGACGCCGCCCTCCCGCCCGCCGCTCAGAGAATGCACACTCATTCGTATACCTCCCGGAAGCGGCGCACCACCCGCTGGCTGAGCACGTTCAGGCCAAGGGTGATGAAGAACAGCACCAGGCCGATGGCGAAGATGCTGTTGTAGTCGATGGAGTCGTAGCTCAGGTCGCCGCCGCTGATGCGCACGATGTGGCCGGTCATGGTCTCGGCGGCTTTGAAGGGATTGAAGGTGAAGGCCGGGCCTGCTCCGGCGGCGATGGCCACGATCATGGTTTCGCCAATGGCGCGCGAGATGGCCATGATGAAGGCCGCGGCCACGCCCGAGAAGGCGGCCGGCAGCACTACCTTGACGGCCGTCTCCAGCCTGGTGGCCCCCAACGCGTATGCGGCGGCGCGCAGCTCCTGCGGCACCGCCGTCAGGGCGTCCTCGCTCATGGAACTGACCAGGGGCAGCACCAACACGCCTATGACCAGGCCGGCGGAGGCGGTGTTGTAGATCTCCACCCGGTCCATGCCGAAGAGGCTGCGCAAGAGGGGCGTCATGAAGGTGAGCGCGAAGTAGCCGTACACCACGGTGGGCACCCCGGCCAGCACCTCCAGCGCTGGCTTCAGCACGCCGCGCGCGCGGGAACCGGCGTATTCGCTCAGGTAGATGGCCGCCGCCAGCCCCAGCGGCAGCGCCACCAGCATGGCGATGGCCGAGGTCATCAGCGTGGCGTTCACCAGCGGCAGGATGCCGAAATCTCCGATCTGCGGGTTCCAGCGGGTATGGGTGAAGAAGGCCCATAGTGAGACGCGGGCTGGCGTGAAGATGTCGATGCCGACCCGGTGGGGCGCCGGCAGCGTTCCCTGCTGGCCGCGCAGCACGGTGAGTGTGTCGCCCTCGATGGCCACCACCTGCAGCACTTCCTGATCCAGGCGGATCATCTGACCGCTTTCCAGCCCGGCGCCGCGCAGGTCGACGCGCAACAGCGTTGCGCGCTCGTCCGCCGGCGCCGCCAGAGCCTGGTTGCTGTCCTCCCAGAGCTGGCGGGTGAAGAAAGCCATCGACTCCTTGCCCAGTTCGTAGAGGATGCCGGCCGTGACCAGGATGGAGAGCGCGGCACACAGGAAGAGGAAGGCGCCGATCAATTCCTCATGCCAGCGCGGCCGCCGGCGCAGATCGACGCCCGGCAGGGGCCCGGAGAGCACGCCCTGCCCGCTCTGAATGATGACGGTGTCGCTCATATCCGCTCGCACGTCGAAAGCTTGCCTCCCGGGAAGCCCGACAGCACCCGGCGGGGACGGGTTCGGGACCCGCCCCTGCACGAGCGCTGCCTGAGGGCCGAGGGCATCCCCCGGCCGACGATCACTGCTGCATGGCGTCCAGCCAGGCCTGGCGAGCCGCGTCCAGAGCCTCCTGGCTGGCGGGGAAATAGCCCACGTCCGATATCTCCTCGTTGACGTAGGTCAGGTAGAAGTCGATGAAAGCCGCCACCTGCGGTTTGGCCTGCATCAGGCCGGCGTCGGAGTAGATGAAGAGCGGCCGCGCCAGCGGATAGGAGGCGTCGTCCACGCTCTCACCGCTGGGGGTGACGCCCTCGATGGGGATGACCTTCAGCTTGTCGGTGTTCTCCTGGTAGTAGGCATAGCCGAAGTAGCCGATGGCATAAGGGCTGCCGGCGACGCCCTGCACAAGCACGTTGTCGTCCTCGCTGAGCTGCAGGTTGGCGGCGCTGAGGAGGGGCGTTTCGTCCTTGTCGAAGATCTCTTCCACGAAGTAGTCGAAGGTCCCGCTGTCCGTGCCGGGGCTGAAGCGCAGGATGGGCTCCTGCGGCCAGGCGGGGTCGACGTCGGACCACAGCTCGGCGCTGGAGAAGATGAGCGCCAGCTGCTGGCGCGTGAGCGAGGTGATGAAGTCGTTCGCCTGGCTGACGGTGACGGCCAGGGCGTCGGTGCCGACGCGGAAGGCGATGGGGTCGCGGCCGATGGCGCGGCAGGATTCGACTTCGCTCTCCTTGATGGGCCGGCTGGCGTTGGAGATATCGGTCTCGCCGGCAACGCAGAAGCGCTCGAAGCCGGCGCCGGAGCCGATGCTGTCGACGGTGATGTTGCCGGAGAAGCCTTCGTCCTTGAAGCGCTCCGCCATGCGTTCGCTCAATGGGAAGACGGTGGAGCTGCCGGCGGTGATGATGTCGCCGGAGAGCTCGAGCGGGTTGACCTCGGGCAGCATGCCCGTTTCCTCGGCAGCGGCGGCCGGCGCAGCGGTGGAGGCGCTTTGCGTCTCGGCGGCCGTCGTGGGTGCCTGAATCGCGACGGTGGCGGCGCCGCCGCCGCATGCGGCCAGCACCAGGGGGGCGGCCAGGGCGATCAGTAGTGCGCGGTGGGGCTTGGATGGCATCTTCTCTCTTCCTCTCTTGGATAGGTTGGTTCTTTCAGGCTCAAGGCTATCGGCCGGCGCTTAACGCTCAATCAAGGTTGCGTTAAGCTTCGTTAACCCGGGCGCGAGCGGCTTCAGACTGCGAGTACATCATGCAGGGGGATGCTCTGCACCCAGCTCTGTGCTGAAAGAGGCGATGTGCCGCAGGTGACCGTGAAGATCATCAGGCGCGTGCCGCATTCGCTGCAGCGGCCCTGGATCAAGGAGCCCTGCCGGAGCATGCGCGTCGTGAGGTGGAGGGAGTGCGCCGAGCAGTAGGGACATGTGGCTCGCTGGCCTGGGGCTCTACCCTCGAGGCCTGTGCAGGCCAGCATGGCCATGGCAGCCTGCTGGCCGCCGATGTCGGGCCGCACAATGGCGGCACCCGCGAGGGTATGTGCTGCATATCTGTGAGTGTTCTTCTTGGTTTTCATCGTACCCACAGGCTAAGGGACGAAGCTTAAGCCCACTTCAAGCGGTGCTTAAGAGGGCTTAACGCTGGAGAGGGGTTTGCTTGGGGGAGGGTTGTCAGGCGGCAGCTAGGCTGCCTGAAAGGCCAGATGGAAGACGGCGCCGCTGGCCGGCGGCTGCAGGTTTTCGGCCCAGATCTCGCCGCCGTGCGCGCCGATGATGTGGCGGGCGATGGCCAATCCCAGGCCGGTGCCCGAGGTGCCGCGGGCGCGATCGCCGCGGTAGAAACGCTCGAATATGCGGCTCAACTCCTCAGGGGGGATGCCGGGGCCGCTGTCCGCAACGCAGAGCACCACGCGTCGCTCGGGCGTCTCCTCCCGGTAAGCGTAGAGACGCACCTGACCACCCCTGGGCGTGAACTTGATGGCGTTCTGCACCACGTTCAGCACGGCCCGGCCGGCCTGGACCGGATCGGCGAGCACGCGCACCTCGGGGGGCACCTGGTTGGCGATGGTGATCGCACCGCGCGCCGCCTGGGCGGCGAGGCGCTCCAGGGCGGGCGCCACTACCTCCAGCAGAGGCACCGCCACGAGGCGCATCACCTGCTTGCCGGATTCGATGGCCGCCAGATCGAGCATCTCCTGGGCGATCTGATGCAGGCCGTCCACCTCGCCGGCGATCTTCTGCGCCAACTGGCGCGCCAGCTCAGGGTCCTCGCCGGCCGACGCGAGCAGCGTATCGGCCAGCAGGCGCAGCGACGTCAGCGGTGTGCGCAGCTCGTGGGAGAGATTGCCCACCATATCCTGCCGCGCCCGGCTCAGGCGCTGCAACTCACTCACATCGCGCAGGGCCAGCCCCACGCCCTGCGGCAGCGCGACGGCCCGGGCGCGGAAGGGCCGCTCCTGCAGGTCGAGTATCGTCTCCAAAGCGCGCTCGGCCCCCTGGGCCATGACCTGGGAGGCCAACTGCTCCAGGGCGAGGCTGCGCGTGTACGCGATCAGTGTCGAGCCTTCCTGGAGCGCGCCGAAGAGGTCCTGGGCGGCGGGGTTGGCATAGCGCAGATGGAGGGAGCGG
>JAJRUD010000116.1 GCA_024277995.1 Chloroflexota bacterium | reverse complement strand
CCGTATACACCTTCTACCTGCGTCACAACGCGCGCTTCCATAACGGGCGGCCGCTGACGGCCTGGGATGTGCTGTTCAGTTGGGAACGGGCCGCCAGCCCCGAAACCGGCTCAGAGACAGTGCTGCTCTACATGGGAGATATTGTGGGCCTGGCGGCCTATCGCGCCGGGCAGGCCCAGCGCATAGAGGGCGTCCGGGTGCTGGATGATCGCACGCTGCAGGTGACCCTGGATGGCCCGAAGCCCTATTTCCTTGCGAAGCTGGCTTACCCGGTTTCCTGGGTGGTAGACCGCTACAACGTAACCCTTCCCAATTGGGAACTGCATCCCAATGGGACTGGGCCTTTCCGTCAGGTGCAACATCTGGAGAACCGGATCCTGGTCCTGGAGGCCAATCCCTTTCACTATGCGGATCCACCGAGGCTGGAATACCTCGTATACAGCATGTATCAAGGATACGCCCAGCAGCTCTACGAGCTGGGTGAAGTGGACATGACGGGCATCACACGCGATCAGATGGCGCGGGCCCAGAACCCCGCCGATGGCCTCTACGGCAACATCCTGACTGAGCTGAGGTTCTGCACCTTTTACGTGACCTTCAACACGCGCCTTGCACCATTTGATGACCCGCTGGTCCGGCGCGCTTTCGTGCTGGCGATAGACCGGGCCGGATACGTTGAGGCCGTGACCAACGGCGAGGATGTGGTAGCCGAGGGCTTGCTCCCGCCGGGCATGCCGGGCTATGACCCGCAGGCGCGCGGCCCGGAGTTTGATCCCACCACGGCGCGCGCGCTCCTGGAGCAGTCCAGCTATGGAGGGCAACTGCCGCAGATCGTGTGGACAGTCCCCAGCAGCAGCGGGCGCGTCTCGGGGTCGGTGGCTTTCTTGGGCGATGCCTGGGAGCGCGAGCTCGGGGTCGAGATCTTGCTGGAAGGGATCGATGTCCGCAGCTACTTCGACCGGCTCGACGCGGGCGAGTACAGCCATTTGCTCATGGAGGGCTGGTGCGCCGACTACCCGGACCCCGAGAACTTCTTCGACGTGCTCTTCCACAGCGCGTCACCGCAGAATCACTCGGCCTACCGCTCCGCGACATACGACGCATTGGTGGAAGCGGCGCGAGTCGAAACCACTCGCGAGCGGCGTTTGACCTTCTATCGCGATGCGCAGGCAAAGCTTTGGGAGGAGGCGCCGGCGTTGTTTCTCAGTCACCCAGGTGTGGCTTACATGGTCCTTAAGCCGTATGTGAGAGGTTACGTCCCATCGCCGATTGGAGTACCGCAGCACCAGAACATGTGGTTGGCCCGTTGAGAAGCGGACGCCAGTTCACGCATGCGGATGGTTGACGCGCTTTGGCGTACCCGCCACGGGCAGCCATCTCTGGCGCAGGACGACCAGGGCGCACAGCCCGCTGCCGAACGCGAGACTGGCCGCTGCCACGCCCAGAGCAAGGCGGGAATCTTGCCAGCGGGCTGTTCGGATTTTCCACGTCACTTCCGCCTCGGGATAGGGGCGCGTCGCTTGAGTGGGGATCAGCCGTCGCCCTCGAAGATCTCATGGTAGCCGCGGTCCAATTCATCGTCCGACAGGTGGGCGTAGCGCTGCGTGACGGCGATGTTGCGGTGGCGGGCCAGCTCCTGAGCGAGCTTGAGGTTGCCGCCTGAGCCTCGGAGGACGGTTGTGACGAAATAGTGGCGGAAGGAATGCGGTGTTATGTTACCTTCGCTCTCCTTTCCGATGGCCTGGCGCGCGCGTTGGTGGACGATGGTGCGGCCAGTGGTGGTGGATATGGGAAGCACGCGCCTGCCGGCGCCTCTATCGTGACGGGCGAAGAGCGGCAGGGAAGCCAAGGGCTTGCCGCAGGCGCCGTCGAGCTCACTGCGTGCCGCCAGATAGTCCTTAATGGCGCTCAGGGAGCGTGAGGAGAAGCGAACGACGGCCTCGCGATCGCCTTTGCCGACGATGACGGCCTTGGCTTCACCCCAATCGACATCGCCGCGCCGCAAGGCGCAGGCCTCGTGCACGCGCAGGCCCGTATCGGCCAGGGTCAACAGGAAGGCGCGGTCGCGCAGATTTCGCAAACGTTCAGCCTTGTCGCGCACCGGGCGTGCTGTAAGATAGGTTGCATATGCGAGGATGGATTCGATGGCGTGCCGCGGAAACTGTGGCAGGCGTTGGCCGGGGCGCCGGGCACGCCGACGGATGAGCAGGCGCAGGCGTGGCAGGTTGATGGGCGCCATACCCTCGGCGGCGAGGTATTCGTACCATCCGGCGACGGCCGTGAGGTAGAGGCGCTCGGTGGCCGGCGCAAAGGGTTTCAGATCGCCGATGAAAGGGATAATCCAATCTTCTTTGGCCGCAGAGGCTGCATTATCGTGTGGGTCGATGCCATGGGATGCGAGCGAGGCGGAGAAAGAGCGCAGCGCGTTGCGGTATGTGCGCGCCGTGTTGGCGCTGCGGGCCAGGCGCACGCTGTCCAGATAGGCCAGGATCGCGTCCTGGACCGTGAAAGAGCGGGCGTCGGGTGCATTATGGCGATCGTTGTTGGCCATGAGCGCCGTCCTGACTGGAAGAAGTCATGCTAACGCTAATGATACTTATCGCAAGCATGGCAATTTTATTCCAAATCCTGTCTCCCGTCAACGAGCACCCCACCCTCCTGCTTTCGCAGTCCTAGCGCGCGAGGTGCTGCCGATCGGGGCCGGAGAAGGGCGAGGGGCGCGCTGGCAAGCGAGGCGACCATTCGAGAGAGCCGGCGGGCACGCCCCCCTGCCCCGTGATGCGAGAGAGCTCCGGCTAGCTCTTGGCGCTCTGCCGTGAACCAGACGACAAATGGGTGGGCTTGGTGGGCTCGGCGGTCATCGCGATGCGCTGGATCTCGCCGCGCGACCAGCAACGCTGGAACGAGTCGACCATGGTCGGATCGAAGAGGCGGCCCGATTCCTCAAGGATGACCTCGAAAGCGCGCTCGAATTCCATGGCCGGCCGATAGGGTCTGTCAGAGGTCATGGCATCAAAGGTGTCAACGACCGCCAGCAAGCGGGCGTCCTCAGGTATGGCGTCGCCCCGCAGCGCATGAGGGTAACCGCTCCCATCCCAGCGCTCGTGATGGTGCAGCACACTCGGGACCGCCGGCGCCAGATAGGGGATACCTTCAATCATGTGAGCGCCCACTTCGGGATGCAGGCGCATCTCCGCCCACTCCTCTGTAGTGAGCGGCCCTGGTTTGCACAGGATGGCCTCACGCACGGCGATCTTGCCGATGTCGTGCAGTATCGAGCCGAATTCGAGCGCGTCGCGGCGGTCCTCGTCCCAGCCCAATTCCATGGCCAAGGCCTGGGCGTAGGCATTGACGCGTTCGACGTGGTCGCGGGTATAGTGGTCCCGGGCCTCAATGGCGTTGGCCAGGGTGCGCAGGCTGGCTTTGTAGGCTTCCTTCAGCTGCGCGACCATGATCTCGTCGGCGCGCTGCAGTCGGGATTGCACGGCTGTGATGAGTTCATGGCTGGTGATGGGCTTGGTGATATAGTCGTCAGCACCCATCATCTTTCCGGCAAATATATCTTCGCGCGTGCCTTTGGCCGTCAGGAATATGAAGGGCGTGGCCATGCCGCGTGGTAGCTTGCGGACGGCCTCGAAGAGCTGAATGCCATCCATGACGGGCATCGAGATATCCGACAGGATGAGCGCCGGGCGCGCGTTTTCCAGGATGTCCAGGGCGATCTTCCCGTTGGGTGCTGTCAGCACGTTGTAGCCGGCGCTCTCCAGGATATCGCGCAACGCCACCAGCATGGCGGGGTCATCTTCGACGACAAGCAGGGTGACAGCGCTGTCCCTATTGGGCACACCTACCATCTCATAGCTCCCATCCAACCCAGAACTGCAAGCCCGATTATCCCCCGCCAAGGGAATCTTCGCAAGGTCATGCGTTCACTGGAATGAATGGTGGTCTTTCAGCGAAGGCAACCAGACCGTGAAGCATGCCCCTTGACCGCCGTGCGAATCCAGAGTGATCGTGCCCCCGTGCCTCTCGACGATCTCCTTCGAAATGGCCAGGCCAAGTCCGGTGCCGGAAAGCCCGCTTGTTCGGCCGGCGACGCCCCGGAAGAAGCGGTCGAATATCTTGTCGCGCTCCTCCTCGGGGATGCCGGGGCCGGTGTCGCGAACGGAAAAAGTGATCCATTGGGTCCCCTCCCGACTGCGTAGCTCGGTGCTCAGCCAGATATCACCGCCGGAAGGAGTGTAATGGATCGCGTTGCTCAGCAGATTGCCCATCACTTGCAGGATCAGTCGGGGATCCACCCAGACCAGGGGCAGATCAGGCTGCTTATTGACCTGCAAGGACAGGCCTTTCTCTCCAATGTGTTTCCTGCGGTCATCGACAAGGACCTGCACAAGTGCGGACAGATCGATCGCCTGGCCGCGCAGCTCGAGCTGGCCGCTGTCCAGGCGCGCGATGTTGAGCAATTGCTCGATCAGGGATCCCAGGCGCGCCGTCTCGCGGCGCAGGGTCGCCATGTACTCTTCGCGTCGTTCCTTGGCGCCGATGTCCAGTAGATCCAGGTAAAGACCGATGTTCGTCAGCGGCGTGCGCAACTCGTGCGATACGTCAGCCACGAATTGTGACTTGGCGCGCTCCGCAGCATGCGCCTGTTCGAGCGCGATGCGGAGCTGGCGTGTGCGGGCCTCAACGCGGTCCTCAAGCTCTTCCATGTTGCGGCGCAGTTCATCGTATAGAGCTGCGTTGTGCAGGGCCACCGCCACCTGATCAGCAATGGTGGAGAGCAGGGATACGCTCTCGTGGTTGATCTGCGACTGGTCTGCAGTCTCAACGTTGAGCACGCCCACTGTTTGATCTCCCTGGCGGATGGGCACGGCGGCTTCGGCACGCGTGCCCACCAGGAGCGCGACATAATGGGGGTCTTGCCGAACGTCGCGCACCAGCGCTGGCTTCCCTGTTTCGACCACGTGGCCGATGATCCCCCGCCCCATGGGCATCTCATCGATGAGCGGGCGCGGCCCGCTGAAATGGCGCACGACCAGCGAATCCCCCTCCCGTAGCAGCAATTGGACGGCCGGGAAGTTAAGCTCTTGATGCAACTGCACCACCAGTTCGGCCATCATCTCGTCAGGACTCAGCCGCTTGGCGACGGCACCCACGACGCGCTGCAAGACCATCATTTCGCGCAGTCTGCGCTGCACCTCTGTATGCTGCATCGCACTGCGCAGTGCCAAGCCCGCCTGCTGGCCCACGGTGTCGAAGACGTTGAGCCATGAGCCATCAGGCTCTGCCTCTGACGCAAGCCAGATGATCCCGGCGCCCCACGTCCATTCTCCCGAAAGCAGGGGAAAGCCCAGCGTCCAATACCGCTTGCCCTTTATGGTATAGGCTCTGCTGAGACTGCGCCGCCGTTCCACCGTCTCGCGCGCCAGGTCGCTGGCCATGGGATGCGAAGCCAGCGGATCCAACGTGTCCAGGCGCGATATCCACGCCTGAAGGTGCGGCTGCCCGCGATCGCCTCGCAGCAAGTAGATCAATGCCATCTCGCCGTCGATGGCTTCAAGGCTGCCCCATAACAGGTTGGTGAGAACTGCATCCCGGTCCAGCACGCCCGCCAGGCGTCGGCTGATGGCGTGGATATGCTGCAGCCGGGCGTGTTCGCCCCGCAATTGTTCGTAAAGCCGGGTGCGTTGCATGGCGGCCGCGACGTGGGCGGCGAAAGCGCGCAGTCGGTCAACGGTGTCTTGGTTGAAAGCGTTGGCGGTGGCGCTGTCCAGGTTTATGAACCCCATCAGGATGCCGCCATGCAGGATGGGAGCCCCGACCCAGGAACGCAGCCACTCGAAGCCGGGACGGATGACCCAGCAGGGGTCTTGTGCCGTGTCGGGGATGACCATCGCCTGGCCGCTCACCATTTTGCGTAACGTTGTATATTCGTCGATCGCGAAAGTGGTGCCTTCAATCTCCGCGCGCGCGGTCCCGAAGCGCTCATAGCCGCGCCCCTTCAGGACCCTGCTCAGCTTTCCCTCGTAGCTGAGGATGTTGGCCGCGTCGCAGGGGATGGCGAGCATGGCCTGCTCCAGGATCCTGTCCAGCAGTCGCGCGTGATCCGTTTCAGCACTCAGGGCCAGAGCAGCTTCGTGCAGCGCCTGCGCGAATCTGCTCTGCGCGACTCCAGTTCCAACCGATTCGGAGTGCCGATCGGATGGATGGGGTCCCTCTGATGTCCTTGTCGTCATTCCGTCAGGCCCCCATGTAGGCCATTCATATCTGCGGACAGTTACGCAGCGATTATACAGGTGCAGGCAGGCGAGAGGAAATCGTGTCGGCCACAGCGGGAGCCGCGCGGTCGCGATTGCCTAGGTGTCCGTGCTGATAGCTCGCCAGCGATCGAAAGCGCCATCCCAAGGGCGGGAAGCCATGATCCGGCGCGGGATCTTGACGTCAGCCGTGTAGGATTCCAGCCCTGCTGCGGCGGCCGCGGCGCGTGCGATGTCCGCCGCCTCTAGTGCTGCCTCGATTTGCCGGCGCAAGAAGTCCACCCATTGCCAGTCTGCACGAAAGCGCTCTGCTTTCAACCAATAGCCTCGCTTTTCCCAAGCGCTGACGGTGCGCGCGATAGTGTCATCGAGCTCGCGCAGGGCGAGCACCATGAAGGCTAGCACGTCAGCTTTTTCCTCGCGGCGCTTGCATTTGGCAAGATGCTGCAGAGCAAGAGCCAGCAACTGAAGTATGCGACGTCTGACCCTGCCCGGAGGGTCGGTATGGATGATTCTGGCCACATGCGTCTCCGAAGGAGCGGCCTGCTGTGCAGTCCTGCATTGAGGGCCCGGCAGGCATGCTACAATCGTTCTCGGACTGGTGTGTCCCGCTCACCCGCGAGCATCTCTTCGTGGCGGTCAGCGTTGCACTCTGGCGCCGTCAACTTCCGACTGGCAGAAGCTCCGGGTTGAGAGCGGTACCCTTCTGGCGGCGTGCCTGCCAACCGGCGGCAGAGACCCTTCATGCGGCGGGCGCGCCTTGTGCGCCGTTTTTCGTATCGGCGTAGTAGACTTATTGTACTTGAAAGGAGCCCGGCGGTTGGGGCGCACGACTTGCATAGACTACAGGGCACCCGGAATGCTCGCCACGTATATGTTCCCGTGGGCGCAGGGCATCCGTGTTTGACTTACGACGTTCGGGGCAGCGTGGAGGCCGGTACGGTGAATGAAGAGGACTTCAAGGTCATTGCGACCAATCGCAAGGCCAGGCACGACTTCAACCTGGAAGAGATGATTGAGGCGGGGATTGTTCTCCAGGGGAGTGAGATAAAGTCGGTGCGCGCCGGCAAGGTGAGCCTGCGCGAGGCATATGTGCGCGTCGATGGGCGCGAAGCCTGGCTGGTCAACGCACATATCGCGACCTATGACCCTGCCAGCAAGATGAATCACGAGCCGCGCCGCCCGCGCAAGTTGCTGCTGCACAAGCGGGAGATCCTGCGTCTGTTCGATAAGGTTCGCCAGCGGGGGTACACCATCGTGCCGACGCGAATGTACCTCAAGAACGGGCGCGCCAAGGTAGAGATCGCGTTGGCGCGCGGCAAGAAGCAATACGACAAGCGCCGCGACCTGGCCAAGCGCGAAGCAGCACGCGAGATGGAGCGGACGCTGGCGCGAAAGGGAAGGCAATGAACAGCCCCACTTCTATCTCCGCGATCAATCGCCTTCCTCGCGAAGAGAAGGAAGCCATCTACAAGCGTTTCATTCCGCGTCAGCTCCTTGAGCGGTTCAATATCTCCGAGGACTTCGTGGACGCCGAAGGGCGGCAGCTCCTTGAGCTGCGCTGCAAGGCAGGATCAACCGATGTTGTGGTGGATCTGCGCCATCGGGCCGATGCGCCAGACCCGCTTCTCTATGCTCATCTGACGGACACGATGAACGGGCAGGTTCACGTCTTGCTGTACGTGGTCAACGACCCCGAATCGCCGCGTTTCGACGTTGACCGCATGCCCGATGGGACGCCGACGCACTTTGGCATTGACCGCCGCAATCTGGCAGCCGAGCTGGCCGCCATGCAAGCTGGTCTGGCTCCGGGACAGGTGCGGCGCGGCCTGCGTATGCTGCGTCACGCGATAGGCGCCTTCGAGAAATTCGTGTCGTCGCTCGGGCACGATCTCTTCTTCGTAGAGCCCCTTTCTTATCACAACGCAGTCATATTTGAACGCTATGGATTTGCGTACGCGAAGGGGCGCCGCATGATGGAGCGCATTCACGTAGGCTTTCAGCCGGGCGGAGATCTGCGCGCCCAGTTGGATGGCTCCTCCCCCTTCCGCAGGCCCGCTCAGGCGGACAGCATGCGTGGCCGCAGCTGGGCGATTCATGATGGCATCCTCGGTAAGCCCTTTACAGATGTGACGATGTACAAGCGCGTCGGCGAGCATGCCGGGGTGGATACTTTCCCTGGAGGAACATGGTAGAAGAAACCCCTCGGTGCGCATAGCCTTGGATCGGATCATGGATAGAGAGAGGATATAGAGGGTGGACGAAGGTGACTATGCGAATTGGAATATGTGCTATAATGGGCCTACGGGGATGAATGGTGTCGACGGAGGTGGATGAGCGCGAACTGCAAGCCGAGAGGCGCCGAGCTCGTAAAATCAGCGCAAAACCTATAAGTGCCAACCGCACTGACTTTGCGGCCCTCCCCCTCGCAGCATAAGCGCGTAGGGTGAGGCCCAAAGGTCCAGCCAGCCGCTGGACCCGTTCCCAGCAGACCGCCCCCCGGCCGGTCGCTGCGGAGCGTCCAAATCGCCGGGGTGCACCGCAGGCGGGCCACGTCCTGCGGCCAAGGGGCGTAAGCCCGAGTGGCTGGTCGATCGCATTACCCCGCCGGCCGGGGGGCGATCGGCGAGACCAAATAGGCCGGCTATGCTTGTAGAGGTTCGCGTACAGAAACCTTCGGACGCGGGTTCGATTCCCGCCATCTCCACCAGAAACACTGCGGGGCACCCTTTCTGGGTGCCCCGCAGTGTTTCGTCATTCCCCTACAGCCTGTTGTCCAGTCGGAACCCGTGTCCCCTCACCGTCAGGATGTATTGGTGGCCGGGATCAACAGAGAACAATCTCTCTCGCAGGCGCCGCACCAAGGCGTCGATGGCCTGCTCGGACACGCCTTCCTCACGGCTGTCCGGCCAGACGTAAGCCACGATCTCATCTCGCGGTACGACACGGCCCGGATTGCGGTACAGGATCTCCAACAGGCGATATTGCGGCGGCGACAGCGGCGGATCCACCTCCTCCCCGCCAACCCACACCCTATGTGCCAAGGGATCCATCCGCAAGCGACCCAGCCCCATCATGGTCACATCCTCTTCGGAAAGTGGGATGGTCGCATCGGTTCCCAAGAAAGTGAGCTTGACCGCGAGTGCGATCTGGATCTCGTCCCCATCCTGGACCGGTGCGGGCTCTTCAATTGGCGTGCCGTTCAGATGCGTGCCGTTCTTGCTCCCAAGATCCTCCAACACGAAGCCCGTCCCCTCGCGCCTCAGCCGCGCGTGATATCGCGATACCTGGCGGTCAGGCACTACCAGGTCGCAATCCGGCGAGCGCCCTATCAGGAATTCCTCCCCCATGAGTGGCCATCGTCCTCCTCGCAGCTCGCCCGTCTGTGCCACCAAGACGGGAGTATCTTCCTGGCGGACCTCCATGTCAGACCCTCTCATCCCGGTCGTTTTGCTTGCCATCGTGAATGAGTATAATGCAAGAGTGAATCAGGCGCTCTAAGCCCTTCCTCCAGGGAGCGGGGCTACGCCGAGAGCCATGCCTGTCACCACCTCAGCTCCCTGGCCCGCGATCATATTGATGAGGGACAGCGTTGCCCGAGCCTCTTGAGCCCGGACTGGTCCTGCGCGATCGCTATGTCATCAGGCGCATCATCGGCCGCGGTGGCATGGGGTCTATCTATCTGGCCGAGGATAACCGCCTCCCCGGCAGGCTTTGTGCTCTTAAGGAAGTCCAGCAGGACCCCGACCTCCCCGAGAACATCCGCGAACAGGGACGCAGCCAGTTCTATCGCGAAGCGTCGGTCCTCGCCCGCCTCGATCACCCCAATCTACCCAAGGTCTCCGATTTCTTCACCGAGGGCGAACGCGATTACCTGGTGATGGACTACGTTCCCGGTGAAGATCTGAAGACCCTGATGGATCGCGCCCGTCGCGCCGGTCACCTGCTGCCCCTCGATCAGGTCCTCGGCTGGGCATCCCAACTCATCGACGCCCTGGAATATCTGCATGCGCAGGCCCCCCCGGTCATCCATCGCGATATCAAGCCCAGCAACCTGAAAGTCACTCCTGGCGGCCTGCTCAAGCTGGTTGACTTCGGCCTCGTCAAGCAAATGGTCCCCGACGAGATGACCGTCACCGTCATTCAAGGCAGAGGCACGGCTCTCTACACACCGCTGGAGCAATACGGCGGCGATTCCGGGCACACCGACGCCAGAAGCGACATCTACGCCTTCGGTGCGACGCTCTATCACTTGCTTACCAACACACCACCTGTCGAGGCCAAGCAGCGCTTCTTGCAAGCGGGATCGCTGCGTTCCCCCAGAGAGCTCAACCCGGCCATCAGCCCCAGGCTGGAGCGCGCCCTTCTCTGGGCCATGGCCTTGCACCCTGACGATCGCCCTTCCGACGTCACATCCCTGCGCGAGGCATTGTTCGGCTCTGGGCATCTCCCCCACCTCGAATCGCGGTCCCGAGTGACTTCCTTGCTCGACGGGTGGCTTTCCTCGCCTGTGGATCAAGTCCTTGCCGGGCTGGCCTTCGTCCTGCTGGTGGTCGCCCTGGCTTCAAGCCTGCGCTGATCCGCCCATCGGCTATAGCACGCGGCTCAACCTTGCCACGAGCAGCGCCGTCAGCCCGCCGACCATCGTCGCCAACAGACCGGTCAGCGCGCCCAGCCCATCGATCACCCGCTCCGATCCTGGCAATCCCAAAGAGAAGTAATTGAACAGCAGCAATCCACCTACCACGACGATCAACTGAGGACGAACGCCGCTTCGCGACCTCGCCTTGCGCCGCGCCCACCATATCTCGCCGCCCGCCACAAGGGCCAGGCCCAGAAGCCCCCAGGTCATCCCGAGCAGCCCCACGCCATCGCCGCCCGTCTTCACGCTTTCCTCCGCCTCGCCCGACCGTTCCGCAGTGGGCGTGACCACATGGGTTGTCGAAGTCGGGCTGACCGAAACCGTGGGAACCGAGGTGGGCGGGATCACCGCCACCGAACCCGGTCCACTTTCCTGGACTGTAAGCTGTATCAAATCAGAAACCCGCGCCGGATCTGCCTCGACGCGAATCGCGAACACCCCCTGGCTGTCCAGGGTCATCGACGCACGCGCCATTCCCTCGACGGTGGTCGCCTCCAGGATCACCGGCGGCCCTGTGTCCCCCTGTCTGGTTATGCGGAACTGCACCGGTGTTCCATCGGGGACCACGTTTCCGTTGTGATCCACGATGGGTCCCGTCTCGAGTTCGACTATGTCCCCTACCTTCAATCCCCGCTCAGCCTCAGGCCCGGATGCACCCAGCCGCAACCGCAGCACCTGTGATGGATCTGGAGAGAGGGCTTTGATCAGGTCATATCCGATACCCGGAACACTTACCGGGGGGGCCCCGGTCGGCGTCAGCTCCTGGAACAAGAGCCTCGCGGCCACATCGACGAAGGAGGGTGAGGCGTCATAGAGCGCGTAATACGCATCGATCTTACTGATGTCGGTCGCGTCGAGATCATAGGGCACATCATGCCCGAATACGACGATCCGCTTTCCACGGGCCAAATCCGGTCTGCGATTGAGCAGCAGCTTCAAGGCGTTTGATCCGTAGACATCTTCATCAGAGCGCAGCGTCGAGAAAACGAGCCAATCCGCCGCCCGCAGCGCGTCGTCCAGGACTTCGGGTTGCGTCAGCGGTGTCTCCGGCACACCGGATGGCGCCTCTCCAAGGTAAAAAGCCAGGTCCGCCATACTGAAGGAGGTGAGGTTCCAGTCTCCAACCTGTCCGGCGCCGCGCTGACCGTAGAGCCGCAGCACCGTCTCCTCCAGGGCCCGCAACCCGATCCTCGCTTGCGGTGCGCAGGTCGAACATTGCCGCACAAGGCGCAAGTCTGTGAAGAAGACCACACGCTGGCCCAGCTTTGGTGGGTCGCCCAGACGCTCCGCCAGCTCTTCTGCGGGGGGACTGATGAGGGTCGCAGCGTTGCGAGCGACTTCGAATGCGACGTCAGGGCTATTTCCAATCAAGGAGAGCCCACCCTCGGCCGGGATGACCCGTGAGAGCAGAAAGGCTCCGCCATAAAGCCTAAGCTTCGTCCTGATCACCCGCAAGGCAGCTTCGTCGACCCGCTGGGCAAAAACCTGGTCTTCGCGATACTTCTGGGCGAAGAAGGCCAACGTCTCGCGTATGGTTGCGTATTCATCTGCCGCATCCGAGGCGCGAAAATCGTCCAGGATGAGCAGGTCGTTTCCCGCCAGGAACGCGTCGCGCGCCACCAGATGCGCCTTGAATGTCACCTCAGTGGGATCGTAGAAGCGCCTGACCGCCCGCGATCCGAGCGAATCGCTGACAATTATCCCCCCCGCCTCGCGCCATGAAGCGAGCGGCTCCAATCCCATGAGCGCATCCATCGCCGTCGGGTCGAGACTGACGGGGCGCGTCTGCGTCCGAATGTTCCCCTGGAAACCCTGGTAGCGAATGTGGGCAGTCAGCAGCCCGTCCACGGCCTCCTGCGCCTCTCCCGGCGCTTTCGCCGTCACGGCGAAGAAGGGTGCCAGATCGACCTGCTTCAATTGCTCTAACGAGCGCCGAATCGTTGCTACTTCTTCGCCCAGCGGCCTGTTGCTGCTCCCCAACCCGGGGAAATGCTTCGCCACGACCGCCAGCCCATCCTGCGCCCCCTTGTGCAGGCCGCGTACATAGGCCATGCCGAGGCGACTGATCCAGAAAGGATCTCCGCCAAAAGCCCTCACGCCCAGGTCGCCCGGCACTCCCTGGCGCGGGTCTTCCAGAACGTCCAGCGATGGCGCCAGGATCATGTTGACGCCGAGGGCTTTGAGCTCACGACCGAGCACTTCACCCACTGCTTCTGCCATATTCGGGTCCCAGGTGGCCCCGATGGCCATCTCCGAGGGCGCCTCGGAGAGGCCGCCCAGGATCGTCGCGAAGGGCGCTCCCCCTCCCTCCTGGCTCAGCGCGATGAACAGCGGCACGTACACCGGGCGCCGCGGCTCTCCCGACAGCGGATCCTGCAGCAGAAACTCCAACGAACTTTCGTACTCCTCCGTCTGCAGGCGCTCCACCAGTGCCCGGGTCGCTTCCAGTGTATCCGGCGCGCCGACGAAATTATCATTCTCAGTCGTCAAGAGGATGCCGGAGACATGCCCGTCTTGGATGAGGTCGAATACTGGATCATCAGGTGCGGGGTCGCTCCCCTTGAAGGTCACGAGAAAGAGCTGCCCGACGCGCTCTTCAGGCGTCATGGCATCCAGAAGTCCGCTCGCAGTGTCATCCGCCGACGCTGCTATTCCACTTCTGTGGGTGACCCCCAAGAGGAGCGAGATTATGGCGAATACCAGCAGAAACCGCCGCATCGACCTGAGTATACCTCACCTCCCTTACCTGGACGGAAGCCCCCTCTCACCTGCACCGAGTGCCCGGGAGGGCCTATTCGTGAAGCAATGGATGCGCCTATCCGCTGCGCGCACTCTCGCGCGCCACGATCTGGCGCAGCGCCGCTCTGCGGGCCGATCCGCTCATGAATTCAAGCTTGCGTATTCCCAAGGGGTCGATGGCCTCTCGCAACAGCCTCAGCTCCCGCTTGGTGGGCGGCCGAGTCTGCTTCAGGTCTGACGCGACGCCGATCTCGAATCCCGTCTTTGCCCGCACGCGATCCACGCTTACGCCTGGGTGTAGGTGCGTCAGCCTCATGCGCCCGCCCTCGTAATCGAATTGGCCCAGGTCCGATACCAAATAGCGCGGCCCACGGCCCCACCGGCGATCCGGATGATGGCCCAGCCCGGACAGATAGTCCAGATGTCTGACGAATGTCACCCGTGAGTGCCTCGGCACGTAGAGATAGATATCTCCCAGCACAACGGTGACATCCGGGATCCCACCTACCCCTGGCAGGCGCAGGCGGGGCCGATGATAATCCTTGCCAATCGCCACGTTATTGAAGTTGCCGTTGGCATCGACCTGTCCCGGGCGGAAGAATTCCTTCGGCCGCACCCTGGGCAGCAGATCAGCCGCGGCCTGCACAAACCCGAAGCTGTTCATGGCGCGGTCCAACCATAGAGACTCGATCGTCGTCAGGCCGAGCGGCGCTCCTTCTCTGCAGAGCGTCTGCCCGATGGCCGAGGCGAAGTACAGGTTGGGCGCGTGCGTATGCCAGGCCAGCAGGTACCCCGCGGCGACGATCGGTGTCGCCAGGCCCTGAGCCACGATCTCACCGTCTCGCACCTGGCGCGCGATGCAAACGCACATGATTTCGTCTATCGTGCATGCATCAGCCGTCGTCATCACTCCCTCGCCCTCCGGCGCTCACACCCATCAACGTCACTGCTCCCCGTCCCGACTTTCAACCCAAGCGTCAACCTTCGCTCGAATCACGTCCGGTACATCCGTGATTATCCCATCGACGCCCATCGTCAACAGCTCCCGCGCGCGTCCCCCGTCGTTCACGGTCCAGACATACACGTGTCGTTTCTTGCCATGCTCGGTCCTGATCATACGTGCATTGACCAGCGCGTCGTGTGGGTTGAGCGCCTCGCGTCGAACCACCCTGGCCAACCCAGCCCGCACCGGGCGCGGCTCACTCGGCATCACCAACAGCCCCCTGGGAATCTCCGGCGCAATTCGTGCCGCCTTCAAAAGGGCAATCGGGTTGAACGATGAGAGCAGCACTCGATCCTGCAGCCGACGCTCGCGCACCAGCCTCACGACGCTCTCTGGAAGCCGATCCCAGAGCCTGGCATAGTTCGTCATCTCGATATTGAGCAGGAGCTGCTCGCCTAGCTCGTCGAGGACCTCGTCCAGCGTGGGGACCGTTTCGCCGGCATAGCTTTCGCTGAAGTGAGCCCCCGCGTCCAGCCTCTTGATCTCTGCCAGCGTTGATGCATGGACTGGCCCTGAGCCGTTGGTGGTCCGATCCAGGGTCTGATCATGCATGACCACCACGTGGCCGTCGGCGGTCAGCTTGACGTCGAACTCGATGGCATCGGCGCCCGTCTCCGCCGCCAGGCGAAATGCGGCCATGGTGTTCTCCGGCGCACGCTTACAGGCCCCACGGTGGCCGATCACCATTGGGGCCTGTTGGCGAAGCCACACCGATGCCACGGTCATGGTTACAGTTCGACGAAATACGCGCTCGCCGCCCGGTCGATGAGCTCTTTCGTCATGGCGGGCTCGACGTTCATGTAACGCGAGATGTCCAGGATCTGATCGCAGATGTCGCGCGGGTGCGAGGCCCTCAGCTTCCGATTGCGTTTGATGTACCATTCCTGGAGCAAGTAGGCCAACCCCCGATCCGAATACGTCACGCCCTTGCCCTCGGCCACCCGCTTGAAGATCTTGCGGTAGGACTCGTAAGATGGGTCCCCGACCTCGATCTTGTGCCGTAATCGCCGCAAGAAAGCCTCGTCCACCAGGTCCTTGGGCGGCAGGTTCGTAGAGAAGACCACCATCACGTCGAAGGGCACCTCAACCTTGCGCCCTGTGTGCAGGGTGAGATAGTCGATGCGATTTTCCAGCGGCACGATCCATCGGTTGAGCAGATCGCGCGGTCGCACCTGCTGGCGCCCGAAGTCATCAATCAACAACACGCCGCCGTTGGCCTTCACCTGGAAGGGGGCTTCGTAGAATTTGTTGACGTCGTCAAAGACCAGATCCAACCCCGCCATGGTCAACTCGCCACCTACGACCACGAATGGTCTGCGTATCTTCACCCAGCGCGGGTCCCGCTTGGCACCTGTCTTCAAAGTCCCGGTGCCAGATGAGGTGACCTCATCCTCCTCCGAGAGGACGTGGTTGACCGAGTCGTAGAGCTTGACGACCTGCCCGTCAATATCGATCGCGAAGGGGATGAACATGTCCTCTTCGAGGATCATGCGCCCGATGGCGCGCGCGATGGAAGTTTTACCATTTCCGGGCGGGCCGTAGAGGAAGATGGAGGTGCCAGAGTTGACCGCCGGCCCGATGCGGTTGAAGGTGGTTTCGGAAAGCACAAGGTCGACCAGAGCCTGGCGCATCGCGCGCGGGTGCACAGTAGGCCTGCCGCGACTCTGACGTCGTATGGCGTCGTTGTAGACGGCGAGCGGCACCGGTGCCGGCCCCGCATACTGCGAGCGTTCCAGGGCCTCTCGGGCGCGCGCGATCCCGGCCCCTGTGATGGCATATTGGTATGAACCCTCACCAAATCCCATCTGCGTCTTCACTTCGACGAACTTCTCTTTCTTCAGGGCATCCAGGATCTGATCAACCAGGCCTGCAAAGGGGAGCGCCATCGCCTCCGCGATGTTGAAGCCCGTCAGGTATCCCCGGAAATACAGGATCTTCAGCGCCAGGTCCTGCAGCCATAGCTGCGAGAGCCCCGTGTCCTCCACGCGACTGACTGGTGGGGGGACAAAGCGCAGGCTCGACGTAGTCGAGCGCCCTCCCGCTGGCGCCGATGCCGAGCGCGCAGGAGTTCTAGGAAGGGACATCACTCGCCTCCATAGGCAACCAAGACCGCGTCATTTCTCGTATTCCATCCTCTGATGCTACGCGTCGCCTTCCGATACATGTATCCCCAACCTCCGGCCTCAAACACCGGCTGGATTATATATGCGGGTTAGCCAAGGGGCAACAGTCCACTTGTGCCAGGCCTTTTCCCCTAGTACAATCCCGCCCATGAAACTCAGCGTGGTCATTCCCGTCTATAACGAGCGCCAGACCATTGAAGAGATCCTGCGTCGCGTCGAGGCGACCGGGATGGCAGATGAGATCATCGTCGTCGACGATGGCTCCGTCGATGGAAGCAGAGAAATCCTTCAATCCCTCTCGGCGAAGAGCGACCGCTTGCGGCTCATCATGCACGAGCGGAATCAGGGAAAGGGTGCCGCCGTCCGCACCGGCATCGAGGCCGCCCGCGGCGACTTGATCCTTATCCAAGATGCCGATCTCGAATACGACCCGCGCGACTACCCGATCCTGCTGAAACCCATCGACGAGGATAGAGCCGATGTCGTCTTCGGATCCCGCTTCCTGGGAGCTCCCCGCCGCCCGACGATGTTCTGGCACATGATCGCCAACAAACTGCTGACCTTCATGACCAACATCCTGTACAACAGTATCCTTTCCGATATGGAGACGGGCTATAAGCTCTTCCGCAGAGAGGTCATCCAAGATATCCCCCTGAACGCCAAGCGCTTCGACTTCGAACCAGAGGTCACCGCCAAGCTCCTCAAGCGCAAGATACGCATTTTCGAGGTTCCGATCTCTTTCAATCCCCGCGAATACCACGAGGGGAAGAAGATCGGCATGCGGGATGCTTTTGAGGCCGTCTGGACCTTGCTGAAGTATCGTTTTCGCGACTAGGCGCCCGCAGGTTTCAGATCGACCACGCGCAATTGCATGCTCTCCACTCCCCGATATACATTGCGTTCAAAGTGAAACATCAGATCCACCTTGCGCGGCATCCGCGCGCTGAACTCCCCCATGCGAAAGGCGATCGCGTCGAAGCCGCGCCGATCTTGCGCCAGGGTCATCTTGAGGTGTTTTCCCTGCCCCACCGCCCGCGCATCCAGTACGTCCACGCCTCGCGCGCAGAACATCGGCACCGGATTGGCAAAGCCCGTCGGCTCCAAAGACTCAACGAAACGCAGCAATTCGGCATCCAGGTCTGCGAAGGTGACCTCGGCGTCCGCCGTCAGTCGGCGCTGCGGCGCCTCTTCCCCGAGAACCTCCACGGCCCTTTCAGCCAGGTGCTGACGCACTGCGCCCAGCCGCTCCCGCCGAACGGTGAACCCGGCCGCCGCGGCGTGACCGCCGTAGCGCTCAAAGAGATGCGCAGCTCCATCGAGAGCGCGCGTGATGTCAAAGCCGGGGATGCTGCGCGCTGACGCGCGCACCACGGTCCCGTTATCCCAGCCCACGATCGCCGGCCGATAGTACTCGTCCATCAGGCGCGACGCCGCCAGACCCAGCACGCCCTGGTGGAAATCGCGGTCGATCACAAACAGCAGCGGGATTGACTCCGGCCGCTCTCTGATCAGCTCGCGTGCACGCTCAACCATCTTCTCGGTAATGCGCTGCCGTCGCTGATTCATGAGATCGAGTTCGCGTGCGAAGCGCTCGCCGCTTGTCCTGTCATCACACAGGAGCAGATCGAGCGCCGTCGTCGCCGTCTCCAGCCTTCCGGCGGCGTTCATGCGCGGCCCCAGACCAAACCCAATCGAAGACGCGCGTATCTCGCCAGACCTCAACCCGGCCTCTCCCGCCAACGCCACCAATCCCGACCGCCTGGTTCTGTTGAGGAAATGCAGCCCGCGCGCTACCAGCGCCCGATTCTCATCGATGAGCGGCGCAACGTCCGCCACCGTGCCCAAGGCCACCAGCTCCAACAGGCTCTCGTCAACCGCCTCCCCCTTCAGATCCGCCATGACCTGTCCCAGTTTGTACGCCAGTCCCACACCGGAAAGCTCTTTGAACGGATACGCATCCCCCGCTTGTTTCGGGTTCACCACCGCGGCCGCCGCCGGCAGATCGTGGCCGGGGTTGTGATGGTCGGTGATCACGACGTCCACTCCCAGGCCCCGCGCGTGTTCGATTTCCTCCACGGCGCGCACACCGCAATCCACCGTGATCACCAGGCTCACACCCTCGTCCCTCAGCCTCGTCAGCGACGTCTTGCTCAGTCCATACCCCTCATCGAACCGATTGGGGATATAGGCTCGAACGTCCTCAGCACCCAGCCCACGCAGCAGCTCGATCACGAGGGCCGTCGCCGTTACACCGTCCACGTCATAGTCCCCGTAGACGGCGATCTGCTCACCGCGGTCGACGGCCTGCAACACCCTACGAGCCGCCTCTTCAACGCCTTTCAGCTCATGCGGGTCATGAATCTTTCCACCCTCTGGGTCCAGGAAGACGCCGGCCTCCTCGTTGGAGCTAATGCCGCGCAGGTAGAGAATGCGCTGCATCAACGGCGCGAAGTCCGTCAGCCTCTGACGGACGTGCTTGGGAGGCCCTTCAGCGATGGACCATTTTGCGTTGCGCGCCGATATCATGGTTTATGGCAGGTGGGCGACGAGAAACGGGGCCCGCATGCGCGGGCCCCGTATATGTCCCCAACCTGGGTTATGCCCAGCCCTGGTTCTTGATGAAGTTGGTGATAACGGGCACTTCCGTGTAGTTGCCCTTGTAGGAGTCAAAGGCCGGCCAAAGCGTTACCAGCCACAGCAGAGGCGCGCAGATCGCCCCGAAACCCAGGGTGACGGTGCTCAGCACAAGGATCAGCACCCACAGGGCAACGTTGAACACCAGGGCTTGAACAGCATGGAACTTGATGAATGGACGCGCTTTCTTCTCCTCCATGAAAAGCACGATGATGGCGATAAGGGGTATCGGATACCCCAATGCCGCCCAGAGCTTGTCGTCGCTGGTTACTTGCGGTTCTTCGCTCATGGCTCTCTATCCTCCGTAGATGATTTGGCTTTCCCGAGGCCTATCCCCCGGATCTCAAGCATGCACCTATTGTAGCGATCCTTCCTGCTAGCGCAAGCTCACTTTGTATAACCCCCATACCTCCTCTTGGTTGCAATTCTCCTCATGCGTCTTCCGTGCTAGGATAGCAACATGCGCGTCGTCTTCATGGGCTCCCCGGAGTTCGCCCTGCCCGCACTGGCGGCCTTGACACAACACACCGACGTCGTGGGCGTAGTCACCCAGCCCGATCGGCCCTCAGGGCGCGGCCGCAAGCTGCGCTCCCCGCCCGTCAAGCAGGCTGCCAGCGAGCACGGCATCCCCCTGATCCAGCCTCCCCGCCTCAGTCACCCTGACGCCTTCCAGCAGCTCCATGCCTGGGCGCCAGATGTCATCGTCGTCGCAGCATATGGCCAGATCCTCAAGCCGGAGGTCCTGTCCCTGCCCCCCCTGGGCTGCCTGAACGTTCACGCCTCGCTCCTGCCGCGCTGGCGCGGCGCCTCACCCGTCCAGGCCGCCATCCTGCACGGCGACCGCATCACAGGCGTGACCATCATGAAGATGGACGAGGGGCTGGACACCGGTCCCATTCTCGCGCAACAGGAGACGCCCATCGCCCCCAACGAGACGGGCGGGCAGCTCTCTGAACGCCTTGCTCGAATGGGGGCCGAACTACTCACGCAAACCCTGCCCGCCTATGCGGCCGGCGATCTGTCGCCACAACCGCAAGACCATGCTGCCGCAACGTATGCCCCCCTGCTCCGCAAGCGCGATGGCTGGCTCGATCCCAGCAAACCCGCCGACCTTCTCGCCCGCCAGGTAAGGGCCTTCGAGCCATGGCCGGGGTCATATTTCGGCCTGCTGGGAAGGCGCATCCGCGTTCTGCGCGCCTCGGCCAGGCCTGGCGCTGGTTCGCCTGGCTCCCTGACCATCGTCGATGACGCGCCTGCACTGGTAACGGCGCAGGGCCTTCTCGTGCTGGAGCTCGTCCAACCGGCAGGCAGGAAACCCATGCCGGGCGACGCCTTCCTGCGAGGGCTGCATCACCTCCCCTCCAGCTGCATCGACCCCGAGCCTTGATCCATGAGCCTTGTGCGCACCTCCTCGCCCTGCCGCTCCCCACGTGGGCCGACCATCAGCGTCTCTCGCCAGCCATCGCGCAAGACGATCTGATCATGTACAATAACCTCCGGGGATGATTCACTTGCAGATCATACGCACCCGCCACCCACCTGAGGCCTACCTCGTCCAGTTGGCCGATCTTCACGAGGCCATCGGCTTCCCCGTGAGAGTCGCTACGCTTCGCCGTCGTCTTGAGGAATTGCCGAGGGAGGATCGATTGTTATTGGCCGTCGAAGGAGATCAGCTTGTTGGCTATGCGCACTTGCGCGTGGCGCACGACCTGATCAACGACGAGACCGCCGAGGTCGTCGCAATCGCCGTGCAACCCCATCACCGCCGGCGCGGCGTCGGCCGCCACCTGATCACCGCAGCCGAAACCTGGGCCCGCCAATCCGGCCGGGCACGACTGCTCCTGCGCACAGACGTCGTCCGCAGTGAGGCCCACGCCTTCTATGTCGCCATGGGGTATCAGCAGGAAGCCACCACCCTCGAGTTCGTTCGCGACCTGGCAGGCGTCCGCAAAGCGGACGCGCCCACCACGCCTCCCGATATCCCATCCGATAAGTGACCGTCGACTCTTGGAGGCATCCATGTCCCCACGCCCTGCCCGCCCCCGCCTCCTGTCCGTCCACCGGCCCATATAGCCTATGCCAACCCTTTCCACTCAGGTCCTGGTCATCGGAGGAGGCGCCACCGGCCTCGGCATCGCCTGGGATGCCGCGCTGCGCGGCCTGAAAGTCATCCTCCTCGAGCAAGGCGACCTCGCCCAGGGCACTTCCGGCCGATACCATGGACTGCTCCATTCTGGTGGTCGCTACGTTACCTCAGACCCGCATTCGGCGCGCGACTGCGCGCGCGAGAACGCCATCCTGCGCCGCATCATCCCCGCAGCCATCGAGGACACCGGCGGCCTCTTCGTCTCCACCCCGGCCGACCCCCCGCAATTCGCCGACCGCTGGCTCGAAGCCTGCGGTCGGTGCAATGTCCCCGCCCAGGAGATCACCCCCGCCCAGGCCCTGCGTCGCGAGCCCATGTTGAATCCCAGGATCTCCCGCGCTTTCTACGTCAACGACGCCTCGCTCAACTCCTTTCACCTGCTCCACGCCCTCACCGAATCTGTGCGCTCCAGCGGCTGCCAGGTCCTGCTCTGGCACCAGGTCGTCGCTCTCCTGATAGCGCGCCAGGCCGTCGTCGGCGCCCGGGTGCGCCCCCTCGCGCAGGGCGAGGAGTTCAGCATACTGGCCGATGTCGTGGTCAACGCCACCGGCCCCTGGACCGCCGCCGTGGCCGCCCTGGCAGGCCTTCACATACCGTTGACCCTCGGCAAGGGCACCCTGATCGCCATGGCTTCCCGCGTCGTCAATACCGTCATCAACCGCTGCAAACCTCCATCCGATGGCGACATCATCGTGCCGGTCGATACGGTCAACGTTCTGGGGACCACGGATGTGCCGGTCTCTTCCCCAGAGCAGCGCTCCATCGAACCCTGGGAGATCGACCTGCTGCTCGCCGAAGGCGAGATCCTCATACCCTCCCTCTCACAGTACCGTCCGCTGCGCGCCTGGGCTGGCATCCGTCCGCTCTATCGCCCTCAAGAAGTGGAGGCCATCAACAACCGGAGCATCACGCGTGGCCACATCATCCTCGACCATGCCGAAAACGATTCGCTGGGCGGCCTCATCTCCGTTTTCGGCGGAAAGCTCACTACCTTCCGCCTCATGGCCGAGCAGACGGTCGATCTCATCTGCCGCCGCCTCGGCATCCGGTCTCCGTCGCTTACCGCAGAGACGCCTCTCCAGCCCGGCCATCGTCGCCATTACTCGCTTCCCGCCCGCCTGACTTCAATCGAGAGCGCCCGGGCAACCGGTCACCCCGACCTGCTTTGCGAATGCGAGGTGGTGTCCAAGGGAGAGGTGCTCACTGCCCTGCAAGGCGGCGACGTGGCCGAACTGGCCGATTTGATGCGCGATCTCCGCCTGGGAATGGGCCCCTGCCAGGGAACCTTCTGCGCCTATCGTGCAGCGGCAGTCCTGGCCGAGGTTGGCGCGGGGGCCCAGACACCCCAACAGGCACTGCACGCCTTCGCTTCCGAGCGCTCTCGCGGCCTGTCTCCGCTCGCCTGGGGCACGACCCTGCGCCAGATGGCCCTGCAACACCGTGTTTACGTCGACCTTCTGCACGCCGAGGTGACAGATTGAAACACCTTATCGTCGTGGGCGCCGGCCTGACGGGCCTCTTCGCGGCTGCACTGGCCGCCGCACGCGGCGCCCGCGTCACCCTGGTCGCACGCGGCCGAGGCTCGCTGGCGCTCAGCCACGGCTGCATCGACCTGTGGGCCACCAAGTCGCCTTCACGCTCCATCCGCCGCCTGAGACACCCTCATCCCTATGCCCTCGCCGGCGGCTTCCCGCGGCTGCAATCCGCTCTCGCCGACTTCATCTACCTCCTCGACCGGCAGGGGATCGAGTACCACGGCGCACCCTCGCGCAATCACCGCCTCATCACTGCCCTGGGCACGGCCCACCTGACCGCGCTCGCCCCGTTCTCCCTCGCCGCCGGCGATCTGAACCGCGCCGAGCCGATCGTCGTGGCGGGGTTCGAAGGCTTTTTCGACTTCAGTCCCCACCTCGTTGCCTCGGGGCTCCAGCGTCAAGGCGCCGACATCCAAGACTGCCTCACCCTTCCGCTCATCGAACTCCCGCCAGGACGCGAGCGTTTCGCCACCGACCTGGCCCGCCTGTTCGAAACGCCCGAATGGCGCCGCGAGCTTGCCCGGTCCTGGAAACCGCGCCTGACGGGTGTGCGCCACCTTGCCCTTCCGGCCGTCCTCGGCCTTGAGCACAACTTCATCGTCTGGCAAGAACTGCAGGATCTTCTCGCTCTGACGATATCCGAGATCCCCACACTGCCCCCGTCGCTCCCCGGTATCCGCCTGGAGCGCGCCCTTCGCCGCTCGCTCTCCTCGGCAGGTGTCCAGATCATCGAGGGATCGAGGGCTGTCGGCCGCGTCGACGGCCGATCGGGCGGACAACTCGTCTCGGGCGTCGTCCTGCAGACGGCGGGGGGCCCCAGGCTCATCGCTGCCGATGCCGTCATCCTCGCCACAGGCGGGGTCCTCAATGGCGGTCTCGTATTCCACGAGGACGGGCGCGTCCAGGAATCCGTCTTCGACCTGCCTGTCGCCCACGACGATGACCGGACGCGCTGGCTCGGCAGCGATCCCTTCGGCTCCCATCCTTACGCCCTCTTCGGCTTGCACGTCGATCAGCACATGCGCCCCCTTGGCGCCAACGCCAAACCCGCCTTCGAAAACCTCTTCGCCGCCGGCAGCCTGCTTGCGGGCGCCGATCGAAGCCGCGAAGGATCCCGGCAGGGCATCGACCTTGCCACCGCGCACTGCGCTGTGGAGGCTGCGCTCGCATGATCCCCCTGCCCACCATCGACGCCTGTCTCAAGTGCAATATCTGCACGGCTGCCTGCCCCGTCGCCGCCGTCAGCGATGCCTTCCCCGGCCCCAAAGCTGTGGGCCCACAGGCCCAACGCTTCCGGCACCCTCGTCTGCAACTGAGCGAGAGATCCATCGCCCTCTGCTCCGGCTGCGGGGTGTGTTCGCGCGTCTGCCCCCATGGCGTCGCGGTCGCCGACGTCAATATCGTCGCCAAGGCTCATTACGCACAGCAGAGCGGCGTGCCGCTACGAGACCACATCATCTCCCGGCCGGCCACCCTGGCTCGCCTCGCTCGCCCCCTCGCCGGCCTGGCCAACCTCTCGCTTCGCCTGCGCCCCATCCGCCAGACCATGGAGCTCCTGCTCGGAGTGGCCAGCGAGGCGCCCCTGCCTCCCTTTGCCCCGCGAACCTTGCGCCGCCAGCTCGCCGACCGCTGCGTGATCGCCGACCGCATCCCTCGTCTCCCGGCGGACACCATCGCCTATTTCCACGGCTGCAGCAGCCAACACTACGAGCCGCACATTGGCATTATGACGGTTCACCTTCTCGAGCAGCTTGGCTTCAATGTCGTGCTGCCGCCCCAAACCTGCTGCGGCCTGCCGCTGCAATCCAACGGTCTGCTCGACGCCGCCCGCCGCTACGCGCGCAAGAACGCCGGTTCCCTGGCACCCGTCATCGAAGCCGGCATCCCCATCGTCGGCACCTCGACTTCGTGCACGCTGGCGCTCAAACACGACTACCGGTCCATACTCGACTTGCGAAGCGAAACCTTTGATGCTCTGGCCGAATCCACCTTCGACCTTTTTGAGTTTCTCCTCTGGCGTGCATCCGACCGGCTCCCAAGGCTTGAGTGCCAAGCTCTTTCCGCCCGCGCTCTCTATCACCCGCCCTGCCAGCTCCGGCTGCACGGGGTCGGCACGCCCGCCTTGGAGGTGCTCCAGCACATCCCGGGGCTCGAAATCCTCGTCTCTGAGCATGAATGCTGCGGGGTCGCCGGCACCTACGGTCTCAAGCGCGAGCGCTACGACACCGCCCGCCAGGTAGGTTCGCCTCTTTTCCAACAGGCTCAATCCGCGGAAGTCGATTTCCTCATCACCGATTCCGAGACGTGCCGCTGGTGGCTCAACGCGCACACCGGGCTTCCTGCCTATCATCCCGTCGAGGTTATTGCCATGGCCATCGGCCTGCAGGTGCCCTGCCCCACCCGGAACGCCCCCTGAGCGGCGCTCTCGCGGCCCAGAAGCATGTTTCCACCCGGGGAGATACCCATGACCATGGCCCAGGATGTCACCCTGCTCACTGACGGTCGCATCTACACACTCGATCCGGCTGCCCCCGTAGTCCATACGATGGCCTTGCGCGATGGCCGCATCCTCGCGGCCGGTGAGACTGCTGATCAACTGCTCGATCATGTGGCACCCTCCCATGTCGTCTCCCTCGCAGGCAGGATCGTGCTTCCGGGCCTGGTCGACGCGCACATTCATCTCGAACAGTACGCCCTCAGCCTGACCAGGATCGATTGCCAGGGCCTTGACCTGCACGCCTGCCTGGACGCCGTCGCCGAGCGCGCCGCACAGATTCCACCTGTAAGCTGGATCCTGGGGCATGGTTGGGATCATAATCTCTGGGGTCGCTATGGAACGAGAGCAGACCTCGATCGCGCGGCGCCGCAACATCCCGTCTTCCTCAGCGCGAAGTCGCTGCACGCTTCTTGGGTCAATTCCCTTGCTCTCGAGGCCGCCGGCATCGATGGAAACACTCCCGATCCTGATGACGGCCGCATCCAACGCGACGCCGCCGGCACGCCGACAGGCATACTGCTCGAAGGTGCCAGCCGGCTGGTCGCGCGCCATATTCCCCACCCGGACCACGAGGCCCTGGTGCAGGCCATCGATCATGCACAGCACAGATTGCTGCGCATGGGCCTGACGGGCGTCCACGATTTCGACGGTCCGCGCTGCCTGCGGGCGCTGCAATCCCTCAAGGCCCGGGACGCCCTATCCATACGCGTGCTGGCGAACATCCCGCTCGCTCGTCTGCAGCACGCCCTTGCGCTCGGCCTGCAGACCGGGTTCGGCGATGAGTGGCTGCGCCTCGGCAACGTGAAGGTCTTCGCGGACGGCGCCCTCGGTCCGCGCACCGCCGCCATGATTGATCCTTACGACGATCAGCCGGACAACAGCGGCGCCCTGCTCAAGAGTTCTGCCGAGTTGTTCGAGCTGGCCCACGAAGCGGCTCGCGCCGGCCTGGCGATGGCGATCCACGCCATCGGAGACCGCGCCAATCGCGAAGTTCTGAACGCGTTCCGCAGGCTGCGAAGGTTGGAGACCCAGCAGGACCTGCCCCCTCTCCGCCACCGCATCGAGCACGTTCAGTTGCTGCACCCAGAGGACATGGGCGCGCTGGCCGAATTGGGCATCATCGCCTCCATGCAGCCGATCCACGCAACATCGGACATGCCGATGGCCATCCCGGCCTGGGGGAAGCGCACCCGCTTCGCTTATGCATGGGACAGCCTGCTCCAGCATGGGACGCATATCGCCTTCGGATCCGACGCGCCCGTTGAGGACCCCAACCCCTTCTGGGGGATTCACGCCGCCGTCACGCGCAGGCGCCATGACGGTTCCCCCTCCGCAGGTGGCTGGATCCCCCAGCAGCGGTTGGGGTTGAACGCGGCCCTTTATGCCTATACGCAGGGGCCCGCATACGCCGCCGGCCTCGAATCTATCAGCGGCAGACTGCAGACGGGGTATCTGGCCGACCTCATCGTATTGGAGGTTGATCCCTTCCGGGTGCAGCCGCACTCTCTATGGCAGATCGCGCCGGTTGGGGTCATGGTCGGCGGCCTCTGGAGGTTTCGCTCCTTCTAGCCGCCATCGGGGGGCTTTCTCTCATGTCTCCCTGGTGAACCTGTGCTCTTCCGCGCCTGATGGACCGCTTGAGCTCCCAGCCCCTGTCACGCGCTGACGACCTATTCCTACTCCGCCCTCTTGTGCCCCTTCGCCAGCCTGCGGTGATCCCCGTCTCGCACAGTCACACCGGCGGCATCCAGATGCTCCAGCAATGGCAGAACGTACTTCCGCGAGGTCCCGAACAGATCGCGCGCCTCGGCGATGGTGACGGTGTCTTTTGTTTCCAGCACCTCGCGAATGCGCTGCACCATTTCGCGATAGGCCTGCTCCGTGAAGACAACTTCCGGTGATACCTGCACCAGCTTGCCGGTTTCGATCAGGTGCGCCACCAGCTCATCGCCTATCAGCTCTCGGCAATCCTTAATTGTCGGCGGCGAAAATGGGCTGGCGCGAAATCGTCCCATGAGCCCATCGATCTTGGCGCGTTGCTTCGCGGTCAGGTTGATCTCGTGGGCTGGATGGGCAACGCGGTGGCCTCGCTCAAGCAGTTCCCCCTGCTCGACCACCCTCTCCATGAAGGAGCTGAACACCCGCCCATCCAAACCAAGGCGGCTTTTCAACTCCTCGCGCGGCATACCGGAGCGGATCGGATGCTCTGTGTGATATGCCTGCAGCGCGCGGTGTGCTTTCTCTATCAATCGCTCCCAAGTGTCCCGATGGATCACCAGCGTGTCAGCCGTCGGATCCAGCCCGCCCTCTCCCAGGATCATCAATTCCCCCTGCTCCTGCAGTGCCCTAAGTGCCTCGCGCGCCTGCTCAGTCTCAATGGAGGCATTGGCCACCACCTTGCTGACGGGAGAGGCCCCCGCCTGGATGAGCGCCTGTGCCAACACCTGCGCTGCGGTCCCTTGTAGCAGGTACTCCAGGCGCTGCAATGTCGCACCATCAAAGCGCCGATGCCTGCGGCGCGGATGCGGCTCAGCCACCCTGCCGCCCCCCAGCGTCTCACCCGGCGAAGGCCTGCGCAGAATGAAGTGATCGCCGCGCGCCACGACCACCGGCTCACGCATCGCGAGTTGCAGCCACCCCTCTTGACCAGGCACAAGCTCATCAGCGCCCAGCACCCGCACTCGCACCATTCTCTGCGCCGAACCGACGAAGAGCTTGGCCTCCTGGTTGTGCCTCAGCGGCTTGTCGGCCGCGGCCAGCATGCGGAAGCGGACGTCTATCAGGCGCGTTGCCTCATACGTTCCGGGCAGCACCACCACGTCGCCGCGCACGATCTGACGCGCATCTACCCCACTCAGGTTTGCTGCCAGTCGGCTGCCGGGCACAGCCCGCTGCACTTTCTTCTTGTGCGTCTGAAGACCTCGCACTCGGGCGCCGACCCCATCCGGCAGGATTTCGACCTCTTGCCCCGTCTCTAACGATCCATCCATCAGCGTTCCCGTCACTACGGTGCCAAATCCGGAGATGGTAAAAGATCGATCCACCGGAAGTCGCGGCCGCCCCTTATCCGGCCTGGGCGGGCTCTCCCTCAACATGGCGCTGATCGTCGCAATCAACGCCTCCAGCCCCTCTCCCGTCTCCGCCGATACAGGCAGCACCGGCGCCTGCGCATAGCGCGTCGGCGCCAGCAGGCCCCTCACTTCCTCCTCGACCAGACCCAGCCACTCCTCATCCGTCACCAGGTCGACCTTCGTCAGCACGATCACAGCGCGTGGGATTTCCAGCAAGTCCAGGATGGCGAGATGCTCGCGCGTCTGGGGCATGACCCCCTCGTCGGCTGCCACCACCATAAGCGCAGCATCGATACCCCCCACCCCGGCCAGCATATTCTCGATAAAGTCCCGGTGACCGGGGACGTCGACAATGCCAACGGATTCACCATCGGGGAGGCTCATCCAGGCGAAGCCCAGATCGATGGTCATCTGGCGTTCTTTTTCCTCTCTCAGGCGATCCGGGTCTATCCCCGTGAGCGCCCTCACCAGGGTTGACTTCCCATGATCGACGTGTCCCGCAGTCCCCAATACGCGCATGCCGGCCCTATCCACCTGAGGGTGTGGACGCCCGACTTTCCGCCTCAGCCACCCATTCCTGGACCACGGCGAGCAGGTCGGTAATGCGCTGCTTGGCGCTTTCTCCCAGCTCCGCCAGGTCGCGCGTGACGTCGCTCATTGTCTCTTCCACAGCGTCGAGACGGGAGGCGATCTTCTTGTGCTGGCGCGTGTGGTCGCGCCACTGCTCGTCAGAAGTGAGCTTGTAGGTGTTCCAGCGCTTTTGGTCATCAGCCTGAAAGGCCGCCCAATCCAGCTTGATGCGTTCCTGCGCCAGACGGTGCATCTCGCCCACCTCATTGATGCGCCGCTCGAGGCGCTCAATGACCGACCCGAGCTCTTGCTGCAATGTCCGCACGTTGCGGAAGGTCTCGTCGTAGGTCAGCATGCGTTCGTCGATCTCCTGTCCCCGCCGCTCAAACTCGACGAAACGCTCCTCCCAGGCCTTCCAGGCCTTTTCGAATTCGACCAGGCGCATGCCCTGTTGTTCGATCCACAGCGCCTGCGCCTCGCGCCTTCCTGCCTCGCTCGCCTCAAGTTCCGATAATTTCGTTTCCACACGCCGGATGCGATCCTGATCGGTATCCAGGGTGCCGCGCAGTTCATCCACCCTTTTCCTGATCTCGGATGTTTCTCCCTGCAGCTCCGCGACCCGCCGCAAGCTCTGTCCATGCGATTCTTGCAGGCTGGCGATCTCCCTGCCATGCCCCTCCTCGCCCGACCGAATCTCATCCACGCGCTTGGCGAGCGCATCCAGCTCACGCGTCAGACGGATCTCCTCCTCCATGCGCCCATCAAATGCCTGGCGCAACTCACGCAGGTCCCGCTGGCTTTCCTTCAGCTCTGCTAGACGTTTCGATAGCTCTTCCAGCTCCCGCCGTTGGTTTTCTTCGCGCTGCGCCTCGCGTTTCTGGATGCGCTCCTCCAGCGAGCTCAACTGCCGGGATATCTCCTGGCGATGCTTGTTGAGCGCTTCGTCGAACTCCCTCAGACGACCCAGCGCTCCAGCGATCCTGGCCAGCTCGCCCGACAGATCCCCCAGTTGCTTGGACTGCACCCTTATGCCATCCTCGAGCGACTCCACCCGTTCGCTCAGCCTGGCGATCAACTCAGCGTCTTTCCTTCGCTGTTCGTCGAGCCACTCTACTCGCTTGTCCAATCGCTCAGCCATAGATCACCCCTCCATGGGGATAGAGGTCCATTGATGGAGCCCCTGCAGGCACTCCCCTTCTGCCATATCACACACTGCTTTCCTGAGGGCTGATAGTATACCTGAGACGCAGGTCGCGTTCATCCCGGAAACAGATTGCTGAGGCCACGCACCACATCGGTTATCCACGGAAAGATCATTTGCGGAAACACACCTTGCAGGATGCAGGTGAGGATGCCGACGCTGAGGAAAATTCGCACGCCGATCGACTCATGCCGACCAGCCTCCCACCCGCCGATGGCCCTTTCCGCCAGGCGCAGCGCGATGGCCGTCGCGACTGCGGTGGGCATGATCAAGGCCAGTCCCGAGATCGCCCCCGTTCCTGATTCGGCGAATAGCTCCAGCAGTGCCCAACGCGCTGGGAAACCCGCCGTCAACGGGAAGCCTCCCAGGGAGAGCACACCAACTATCATCGCCGCGCTGGCCAGCGGTCCCGCTGATCCCCTGGCATCATCTTCAACAGCGAACTCTCTACGTTCCGTGGCGAGAACAGAGGTTCCAAGGGCCCAGACCGCCAGACTGAACACCCGCACGGCGGTGATGGCGAATGCCAGTTGATACCCGGCCTCGGCGTTCCTGCTCACGGCCAGCAGCACGGCCCCGATATACGCCACCAGCAAGTAGGCCACGGCCTTGCCCGTCCCGCGCGCGCTCAGGGCCCATCCACTTCCCAGCAAGATCACCCCTGCCCCGACCCAGGTCATCCACTCGAACAGGACCTTGTTTTCCCTGAGCCAGGGGTATTGATTCAAGAAGCGCAGCATGAGGAATATCCCGACGCTCTGGAAGGCGATCACCACAAAGACGAACCCATAGGGATGTGATTCGTCTCCTGCGTTGGCCAGCCAGATGTGAAAGGGAGGAATGGCGACCAACACCGCAAAGCCCAGGATGAGGAGCATGGTCACCCGCCGCGCTGTCTCCGCCTCGCCGGATGGCAGCGGGCCCATATCGAGGAACCATCCGGCTATCAGCAAGGCCAGGCCGGCGAGCACTGATAACCCTATCATGCGCAGCGCGGCCCTCTGGTTCCCGGGTTCTCTCTGATTGGCCAGGATCAGCCCTGCGCCCAGCGCTGCCATCACGATGAACAACGCCGCAAACAGAAAGGGCCGAATGAGAAGCGCACCGGCCAGACCCGCCAGCACAAGCAGACCCGCCGAGGGCATCAGCTTCCCGGCACGAGCTATCCACGCGCCCCCCAGGACGTACCCGCCCGCGAGCAGCAAGAAGCCCACCATCGCCTGATTTGCAGCGTCCATGGCGAAGGTGCGGCCCAATACCCGCCAGGCGGCATCGATCTTGATGCTGAAACGCCACAATTGCATCGGCTCATCGAGGGGAATCGCAATGGCCACGACGCCGGCGCTCAGCGCGCTCAGCGCGGCAGCCCCACACGCCCATCGCTCGTGCGTCTGGCTCAGGAATGCACCCAGCGCCCCTGCACCCAGGATCACGAAGACCGCCAGGGGAGCATTCATCCTATGCCGTCCCTCGCGCCTGCGCTTCCAGGCCATGAAGATAGACCACCACCATCGCCAATCCCAGGTGCACCCCTGCCAGCAGAGCGAGGACCGCCAACGATTGCTCCATGGCAACGTAGGCGATCTCAAATCCCGATAGCAGAGCCGCGATTCCGACTCCGGCGCGCAATGGATCCTCAAACAACCCGATCTGCAGCAGCCCCGACATCGCCAACAAGGCAGCCCCAATCGCTGCTGCTCCGTCCAGTTGCGGAATCCCGGGCATTCCCTCTCTGGTCAATCCCCACGCTGCCACCCAGACGAGCGCCAGGGCCATCGCTTTGAAGGGCCGCCCTATCGGCGATCCCAATAGGCTGCCCTCGACCCTCTCGAAGCTCTCCGTCCAATAGCTGAGCGCGATGATGGCGGTCGCCGATAGTCCTGCGACGACCTTCACAGAGGCGATACCGCCCCCTATGCTCATGCTCGCCAGCCCGGCCGTTGCGACATATTGCGCCCCCAATGACAGGATTATCATGCGCCTGTTTTCCGACAGCACGACCCCTGCTGCAGCGACCAGCAGCACCGTCAGCGCGATTTGCCCCACAGCAGGCGGCACGCTCACGCCCCACCTCGTGGGACGGCGAGCAGCAAGAGCAGCAAGACCAGATATACCCACAACAGGCCTGCCTTACCCTCCAGAGTGATGGCTACTCCATTCAGCACTCGCAACAGCCCCCGCCAGATCGCAGCCGCGAACCGATACAGTGGTCCGAAATCTAGCCAACGGCTCATCCGCTCCAGACGTAGAGCCGCCGTTTCCATCAGGCGACGGCGCCACCACCAGAATCCCGACGCCACAAGGGCCACAACCGAAAAACCCAGGCCACCCTGCATTGATGCCCCTGCGGCGAAGCGCGGCGCCAGCAAGACCGCGATCGACGTCGGAAGCAAGGCCCCTGCCGCGTAAGCCCATCGCGCCAATCGTTCTCCAGCATTCCAATGCACCTTGCGCTCTCCCAGCCCAGACAGCGCGCCGGCGGCCATTGCAGCCATCCCCAACAACGCAGTCGGCATCCACATCAGCCCTGGGCCCGGCCCTCGCGCGGAGAAGGCGCTCTCGAGGATGATTGCGCCAGGCGAGAAGGGGACGCCTGCGAAGAGCAACGCCGCCAGCATCGGGAACGCCGCATGCCATCGCTCGTAGCGTTCAGCGAGGGATATCGTGACCCCTCCCAGCAGCAGCACAACCAATGCCGCCACCAGCACCGGCGCCGCACCTTGCGTCAGGCCCGCCGCCACCCACAGCCCGGTTCCAGTCACGGTGAGCACCATGTAGGGTCTCGCCCGAATGACGTCCCTGGCCAGAACCCATCGCAATCCGCCTGCCAGCATCCCCAGAAAGCCGGCGACTTGAAGCCAGGGCGCCAGATCAGCCGGAATCCCTGCCGCCATCACGCGCGCCAGGACCGCCAGGCTTACGACCGGCGGGAAGAGGCGCAACAAGGTTCCGACCCCGCGCCGCTCTCCGCTCAACGGAGGCAGCACGAAATGCAACGGCAAGATCCCCAGACGAATGAGCACACCGATCGCCAGCAACGATGCCGGGAGCCCGCTCTCGATAGAGGCCCCTCCGAGTGCGTCGAACTCGCCCGAGGGGGCAAACAACCTGGCCGCCAGCAGAAGCAGCATCCCTGCCAGATCAATCCCCGCTCTCTGATAAAGCCGCTTGACATCCCTTTTATCCTCGCTCCCCGACAGGATGAAGAGCAACGCTGCCAGATCGATCAGCGTCCAGGTGACGATCACCGTAAGGATGTTGGCTGCCTCCAGCGCCGCCACCGACAGCGCGCTGTACAGCAGGATGTAGGGGCGCGCCCGCCGCAGCCCGCTCCCGTACAAGGCAGGTGCAGCGAGCAGCACCGCCAGCGTACACGTGAGGGCAGCCACGACCAACGGCCAACTGATGGCATCCAGGGAGAGGCTCAGTCTGGAGACGAAGAGCGTTGAGGGGCGCCAGGTTGAGAAGCGCCACTCCAAGGGAATCCGCAACGATAAGATCAAAGCGGATGTCCAAGCCGTGGCGCCCGTCATCGCTGCAACGGCCCACAGCACCCGTTCCGATCTCGAATTCATGCCCCAAAGGGCGACGGCGCCCAGCAAAAGGATGAGGACAGGAATCGCGGTCATCAGACCTTAATGCGTCGCTGACTGCCTTGCGCACCATAGCATACCATGAGGCGCGCCGTTTAGAGCCCGACCCGCGCATGCTATACTTCCAGCCGGTATGTCGCTCGTGTGAACAGGACATGGCTCTGTGCCAGCGCTTCTCTCCACCCGCGAAGTCCGAGCTGAGGATGGTTCATGGAAAACCTCAGAACCCTGAAGCTTGATGGCCGCTCACTCACCCTGGAAGACGTCGAAGCCGTGGCCCATGGCCGCGCCGTCCCCTTCCTCGATCCGCAGGCCAGGCAACGCATCGCGTCGAACCACGAGTTGGTTCGACATCTGGTCGACGCACCCGAGAGCTACTACGGCATCAACACCGGCTTTGGCGTCTTTGTCGACCGCCGCATCGACGCGGCTCAGGCCGCTCGCCTCTCGCGCAATCTCGTGCTCAGCCACGCGGTCGGCACGGGCTCTCCTTTCCCCCCCGACGTGGTGCGGGCGGCCATCCTCATCCGCGCCAACACCCTGGCCCACGGCAACTCGGGGGTGCGCCCCGTCCTGATCGAGACCCTCGTGGAGATGCTGCGACGAGACGTCGTTCCCGTGATCCCATCCCAGGGATCGCTCGGCTCCAGCGGCGACCTCGCCCCTCTGGCTCACCTGGCCCTGGTCCTGAGCAAGGACCCCGAGGGTGAGGACACTTCCGCCTCAGGCGAGGCCTGGCACGCGGGCGAACGGCTCTCGGGCACAGAGGCGATGCAGCGCGCCGGGCTGGCGCGCATTGTGCTCGCCCCCAAAGAGGGGCTTGCTCTGACCAACGGGGCCACCTTCGCCACCGCGCTGCTGGCCCTCTCCATCCAGGAGGCCACACCGCTGCTCCGCGTCGCCCAACTGGCCGCGGCCATGTCCATCGAGGCCCTGATGGGGGTCTCCGCCGCCCTGGACGAACGCATCCACGCCGCCCGCCTGCACCCCGGCCAGATGCAGGTCGCGGCGCAACTGCGCCAGCTTCTCGCCGGCAGCACGCTCATGGACCGGGCAGGACGCGTCCAGGACGCCTACAGCCTGCGCTGCACGCCCCAGGTGCTCGGGCCGGCCCTGGAGATCCTGGACTTCGTGCGCCAAGTCGCGGCGCGCGAGATCAACGCCGTCACCGACAATCCTCTCATCTTCGGCGAGGATGTGCTCTCCGGAGGCAACTTTCATGGCGAGCCCATCGGCCTGGCCTGCGATCATCTCAAGATCGCCCTGGCCGAGGTCGGTGCCATCGCGGAGCGCAGGATCTACCGCCTGCTATCGGGTCACACCAGCGGCGGCCTGCCGCCTATGCTGGTCCCCGATGCCGAACACGCAGGCCTTGAATCTGGCCTGATGATGTTGCAGTACACCGCCGCCTCGCTGGTGCTGGAGAACAAATCCCTTGCCTCGCCCGACTCGATCCACTCGCTCCCCACATCCGCAGGCCAGGAGGACCACAACGCCAACGCCACCACCGCAGCCCGCCACTTGCGGCTCCTCCTGCAGAACCTGCATCAAATCCTGTCCATTGAGCTCCTATGCGCCGCCCGCGCCCTGCAACTGCGCCTGCGTCAGGTCCCAGAGGCGCAGCTAGGCAAAGGGACAACGCCGGCTTTCGATCTCATCTGCTCCGTGGCGCCGATGCAGGATCACGACCACGTCTTGACGTCCGAACTGGCCGCGGTGGATGCACTCATCCGGCGCGGCGATCTCCTTGCAGCCGCGGCTGTGCTATAATGTCCGCCATGCGCTGCTGGACCTGCCCGTGCCCTGATTTCTTGTATCATGCTCCCGCCGACCATCGACGGGGACGCGCCGCATAAGCCCACCCGGCAGCCCAACTCATGACGAACACGACGGCGTGGGCATCCCCGCCGTCGTTCCCGTTTCTCGCGAGGAGAACGCCATGACCGAGATACAGCCCGTCAAGGGTACGCGCGATTTCTACCCCGAGGATATGACCTTCCGCCGCTGGCTCTATGAGCGCATGCGTGAGGTCTCCGAGGCCTTCGGCTATCAGGAATACGACGGCCCCTTTCTGGAGCGCCTGGAGCTGTACGCGGCCAAGTCCGGCGAAGAGCTGGTCAAGGAGCAATCTTTCGTCTTTCCCGACCGCAGCGGTGAGATGATCGCCCTGCGCCCAGAGTTGACCCCCTCCCTGGCGCGCATGATCGCCGCCCGCAGCAAATCGCTCCTGCGTCCCATTCGCTGGTGGTCCTTCGGGCCCTTCTGGCGCTACGAGCGCCCCCAGCGCGGCAGGACGCGCGAGTTTTTCCAGTGGAACATCGACCTGCTCGGCGTCGATTCGCCCCAGGCCGATGCGGAGCTGGCGGCCGTCGCCGCGGCCTTCTTCAAGGCGGTGGGGCTGGGCCCGGAGTCCATCCGCATCCTGGTCAACAACCGCCGTCTGGCCGATCTCCAGCTCAAGGAAATCGGCTTTCAGCCCGAGCAGCGCGAGAGCGTCTTCCGCCTCATCGACCGCCGCGAGAAGATGACCGACCAGGCCTGGCAGGAATACGCCGCCGAGCTCGGCGTCGCCGATTCTCATCTCGACGCGCTCCAGCGCGCCCTGGAGGACCGCACCGCCTGGGAGAAGTCTCCCGAACTGCAGTCCTTCTTCGAAACCGCCGACGCACTCGGCGTCTCCGAATACCTAGCCTACGAGCCGACCGTCATCCGCGGGCTGGATTACTATACGGGCACGGTTTTCGAAGCGCGCGACGCCGCCGGCGAGTTCCGCGCCATCCTCGGCGGCGGCCGCTATGACAACCTGGTGGCCGATGTCGGCGGCGATCCCGTTCCGGGCGTCGGCTTCGCCATGGGCGACGTCGTCATCGGACTAGTCTTGCAGAAATACGGATCCAGGCCAAATCTGCGCTCCAACCCGGCCCAGGTCCTGGTTCCCACCTTCGACGAGGATACTCTCCCACAGGCGCTCAAGCTGGCCGGCGATCTGCGCCGGGCCGGCCTGCGCGTCGAGTGGTACCCGCTGCCCGTTCGGCTCTCCAAACAACTCAAATACGCCGACCGCCAGGGCATCCCCCTGGCCGTCATCCTGGGGCCGGACGAACTGGAGCAGGACCTGGTCACACTGAAAGACCTGCGCTCGCGCTCCCAGCGCACCGTGCCCCGCGCGGCCCTGGTCGAAAGCATTCGCAGCACGCTCGCCGCAGAGGTCCCATCCGCTCCGCTTTCGGATCCTGAGTGATTGAAGTCGTTCCAGCAATGCCGAGGATTGATTTACGCTCATCAGAGGCCTCAATCCATGCTATAATCGGCGCGCCGCGGTGCCCGTAGCTCAATGGCAGAGCGCCTGACTGTGGATCAGGAGGTTGCGGGTTCGAAACCCGTCGGGCACCCCAAGACGCCCTGCAGGGCGTCTTTTTTTCACCCATGCCGCCTCCACCGACAGCCGCCTGATTGGCCTTGCCGGCTCCTCGATCAACCCGACACGACCACCCGGCGCGCATGGTACACTTCGCAGACGACGGAGCATTATGAGCAATTCACGCAGCGCAACCGCCATCGCCTCTCCCAACATCGCCTTCATCAAGTACTGGGGCAACCGCGACCAGAATCTGCGCATTCCGGCCAACGGGTCGATCTCAATGACCCTTGGCGGCCTGGAGACGCGCACTACCGTCACCTTCGATGCGCGCCTGGCGGAAGACCTGTTCCTCCTGGACGGCACTCGCACGACGGACGCCGCGCTGCTCAGGGTCTCGCATCACCTGGACCTGATCCGCGAGCTGGCCGGGCTCAAGCTGCACGCGCGCGTCGAAAGTCGCAACAATTTCCCCGTCGCCTCCGGTGTGGCCTCCTCCGCCTCAGCCTTCGCGGCCCTGACGCTGGCCGCCTGTGCCGCCGCAGGGCTGGACCTGCATGCCCGCATGCTCTCACGGCTGGCCAGGCGGGGGTCCGGCTCCGCCAGCCGCTCCATCTTCGGCGGATTCGTCGAGTGCGTCGCCGGCCAGGACGACCAGACTTCCTTTTCCCAACAACTGGCTCCCCCCGAGCATTGGGAGCTCGTCGACCTCGTGGCTGTGGTCACCCGCGAGAAGAAACCCGTCAGTTCGACCGCCGGCCACGCCCTCGCCGACACCTCCCCGCTGCAGGCCGCGCGCGTCGCCGACGCGCCGCGCCGCCTGCAGATCTGTCGCGACGCCATTCTGACCCGCAATTTCCCGCGCCTGGCCTCCATCGCCGAACTGGACAGCAACATGATGCACGCCGTCATGCTCACCTCTACCCCTCCGCTGGCCTATTGGAACCCCGAGACCGTTCAAGTCATGAAACAGGTCGTCGCCTGGCGGGCTTCCGGCCTGCCGGTCTTCTACACCGTCGACGCCGGCCCCAACGTCCACTGCATCACCCTGGCGGAACACGCCGCGGAGATCTCCCGACGCCTGCGATCGATTGCCGGCATCCTTGACGTCCTCCGGGCACCGCCGGGCGATGGTGCCCGCCTGGCGTGAAGCTGCTCCCAGGCGCCATCATGCTGAAAACCCCGGTGATATAATCCGTGAGAAGACTGGCCCTTTTTGCTGAGGTAGATTTGTGAACCTTCTGATTTTCATCGCCATCATCGCCTTGTTGATCCTCGGCCATGAGCTGGGGCACTTCGTGGCTGCTCGCATGGCAGGCGTGCAGGTCGAGGAGTTCGGCATCGGGTTCCCCCCTCGGCTGCTGACGCTCTTCGAAGCCGGCGGCACGAAGTTCACGCTCAATTTGCTGCCTTTCGGCGGCTTCGTCCGCCCGGTCGGCGAGGATGACCCTGAGGCCCCGGGCGGCCTGGCGGCCGCCAGCAAACGCAAGCGCGTGGCCGTTCTCCTGGCCGGCCCGCTGGCCAACGTCGCCCTTGCCATCCTGGCCTTCACCATCGCCTACAAGTTCGCCTCTCCCGACTTCTCGAAGGTGATGGTTGCCGGCGTTGAACCAGGCTCGCCTGCCGAACAGGCCGGCATGCTGGAAGGCGATCTGATCCTGGCGGTCCAGGGTCAATCCGTGGACAGCTTCAAGAGCCTGCAGACCGTCGTCTCGCAAAACCTGGGCAAGCCCGTCGTGCTGGATCTGCTGAGGGAAGGCAAACAGATCAGCGTTGAGCTCGTCCCCCGCGAACAACCACCGCAGGGCAGCGGCCCCATCGGCATCGTCCTCGGTTATCCGACGCGATCGGTGCCCTGGCCCGAAGCCCTCAAGTTGGGGGCCACTTCCACCTACGTGCAGTTCCGCGAGATCGTCCTCCTCCCGGGACGCCTGCTGAGCGGCCAGATTGCGCCCCAGGAGGCACGCGTCAGTGGGTTCAAGGGCATGTACGATATGCTCTCCTGGGCCGGTGAAATCGACCGTTCCACACAGCGGCCCTTCCTCACATTGAACATGGTCGGCCTGATCAGCGTAGGCCTGGCCATCGCCAACCTGCTACCCATCCCTGCTCTGGATGGCGGCCGGCTGATGTTCGTCGCGATCGAAGCGCTCCTGGGCCGGCGCCTCTCGCCCAAGTATGAAGGCCTCGCCCACGCCATCGGATTCCTTCTCTTGATCATGCTCATGCTTTACATAAACCTGCAGGATTTCGTCAACCCCATCGTTCTGCCGCGCTGAGATCGTCATGTCCGACTCGTACGAACACCTGCTGAGCATCCTCGAGGACGAAAGCGCCCCCATACCGGTCAGCCGCCTTTCTGAACTGTCCGACCTGGACCAGGCGCGCGTCGATCGGCTGCTGCAGCTTTGGCCCAATCTCACCGCTCCCAGGCGCAGGGAACTCATCGAAGAGCTCGGCCAATTGGCCGACATGCACTTCGCACTCACCTTCGAACCCATCAATCAATTCGCCATCGACGATCCGGATCCCGTCGTGCGTTGCATCGCCATCGGGAACCTTTGGGAGAGCGAAGACCCCTCTCTGGCGCCGCGTTTCATCAACGCCCTGCTGAAGGACCCTCACGCCGACGTCCGCGCCGCGGCCGCAACCGCCCTTGGTCACTTCGTTCTGTTGGGAGAGTTGGGAAACATCAGCGGCGAAGTGCTCACGCAGGTCGAAGACGCCCTGCTCGCGACCTCTGCCAGCGACCCTCAGTCCGAGGTCCGTTGGCGCTGTATCGAATCACTCGGCTACTCCTCGCGCAGCGAGGTCACCGCTCTCATCCAGGCCGCCTACGATTCGGGCATCGAAGAACCGATGCGGGCCGCCCTCCTGGCCATGGGACGCTCGGCGAACAACCTCTGGAATCCGCAGGTCCTCGCCGAACTCAACAGTCCTTCCCCACTCCTGCGCTGTGAGGCGGCGCGCGCCGCCGGTGAGCTGGAGATCAAGGAAGCTGTCCCCACACTTATCGAGCTGCTCGATGACGTGGCCGACGACGTCCGCATCGCTGCCGTATGGGCACTGGGCCAGCTGGGCGGGGAGCAGGCCTCGCAAGCGCTGTCCGCTCTCCTGCAGACGTCACCGGATGAGGATGAGGCGGCCTGGATCCAGGACGCGCTCGACCACCTCATCTTCGTCGACAACACTCAGGGCCTGTTGTTCTCCTTCCCCGACGAATCCGAGGAAGATCAAGGGTGACGATTCTCCTCGGGCATTTCACCAACAACATCCTCCCGGTCCTGATCTCGGCTGCCATCGGTTTCATCCTCAAACGCACCCTTGACATCGAACCGCGCCCCCTGTCGAAGGTCGTCTTCTACGTCTTCTCGCCGGCCCTGATATTCGTCCTGCTCGTCGAATCGGAAATCGAGGCCACCGACATCGCCCGCATGGCCGGGCTGGCCACGCTCGTCATCATCCTTGTCGCCCTGGCCAGTTGGGCCTTCGCCCGCATTGCCCGCCTCAAGCGCCCGGCGATGTCCGCCTTTATCCTCTCAGCCACTTTCATGAACGCCGGGAATTACGGATTGCCGCTCAATCACTTCGCCTTTGGCGAGGCGGGCCTGGCGTGGGCCGGCATGTTCTTCATCACCAGTTCATTGCTCACCAACTCGCTCGGCGTATACATCGCCACGGTGGGCCAGAGGCCACCTCTTGAGGCGCTGAAAGGATTGCTCAAAGTCCCGGTGATCTATGCCATCCCCCTGGGACTCGCGGTCCGGGCCTCCGGCTGGGACATCCCCCTATCACTATGGCGCCCCGCTCAACTGATGGCCGACGCCGCCGTCCCCACCATGCTGCTCCTGCTCGGAATCCTGATCGCGAACTATCGCCTGCCGGAAAAACTCGGCACCCTGAGCGCGGCAGCCGGCCTGCGCTTGCTCCTGTCCCCCCTGCTGGCCCTGGCTCTGGCGCCGCTCATCGGTCTCGACGGCGTGGCGCGCGGTGCAGCCATCGTCGAATCCGCCATGCCCACCGCTGTATTCACCACGGTCTTGGCCCTTGAGTTCGGCGTGGAGCCTGAACTCGTCACTGGCGCAGTCCTTGCAACCACACTCCTCAGCCCGCTGACGGTAACCCCCTTGTTGGCGCTGCTGGGAGGCTGACGTGCGCCGCTTGCTCCTGATCGCCGCTGTGTTGTTGACGGCCCTGGCGCCGCCTCCGCAGACGCGCGATATTCGGGTGGAGACACGGCTCGATTACGAATTCGGCTCCCTGGCCACCTTCCAGGCGGAGATCTACGCCTCCGCCCCCGTCGCCCGCGCCGTCCTGTTCATCCGCCCCGCGTCATCCCCCAACATCGACGTCCTTCAGGCCGATCTCCTGCCGCGCGGCGGCCGCACGCTCGCCAACCTGGAGGTCAATCTGCGTCAATCCATCTGGCCCCCCTTCGCCGACATCACCTACTGGTGGCAGGTCGACCTGATCGACGGTTCCAGCAAGACCACGGTGCCCACCGTCTTCGAGTACGCCGACAATCGCTTCGAGTGGCAATCCCTGCGCTCAGCGCCGATCACACTCCATTGGGTGAACGGTGACCTCGCCTTTGGGCAGCAGGTAATGGATCTGGCCCATGAGGCCCTGCGTCGCGTCGAGCAAGACGCCTTGATCCCCCTGCCCTCCAGCCTGCGCATCTACCTCTATCCCGATGAAGCCTCGCTGCAATCCGCTCTCAGCCTCGCCGCCCGTCCCTGGATCGGCGGGCACGCGGAAGCCTTGATCGGGGTGGTCCTCGTTCCAGCCTCGCCCCGTCCTGATCAGCGCACCTTGCTGGAACGCGCACTGCCGCATGAGATCACCCACGTCATGCTCGCCCAGCGCATGGGTGATCGCTACGAGAATATCCCGACCTGGCTGAATGAGGGCCTCGCCACCATGGAAGAGATGGCACCGCGGCCGGAGTACGCCGCCGCGCTGGAGCAGGCAGCCCAGGAGGAAAACCTCATCCCCCTCAGTTCTCTCTGCGCCGCCTTCCCCGATGACCCCGACCGCGCTCTGCTGGCATACGCCGAAAGCCAATCACTGGTGCGCTACCTGCGCAATATCTACGGCTCAGGCGCCATCGTCGCCCTGCTCGACGCTTACCAGGAAGGCGCTGACTGCAAAGGCGGCATCCAGCGCGTCCTGCGGCGGTCGATCGATCAGTTGGACGCCGAATGGCGCCACCAGGCGGTGCCCGGCACAGGCACTTTCGACCTCCTCGAACCGCTGCTGCCCTGGGCCCTGCTCGCTGTCCCCGTGCTCCTGCTAGCTGCCGTCGCCCTGCTCTGGATGCGCAGAAAGCCGCCCAAGTCCCCCTCCCGGGAAGATGCTGACCCCTCAGCATAGCCCCGCCAGATGCAGGCCGCGGCTCAGAAGGTGCGTCGCCCGATCACTTCCGCGATCACCCCGGGGGCCTTTTCACCTTTGCCTCTCCACACAACCCCCTCATGGCCGGCGGCGGCCGAAAGCGCGTTGGCGAAGGCCGCGCCCATGCCCGGCCTGGTTCTCAGGTCCCGGTAATACTCCAGATACTGCGTCGCCTTTGCTTCAGGTGGAGTGTCAGCGGATACGTTGGCAAACTCTGTGACGAAGATCAGTTTCTCCGGAAATTGCAGCCTCACTTGCTCGTAGGCCCTGCCCCCTTTCGGCGAACGCATCCCCGCGGCCGCAGTCCAGCATGCGCTGACGCCGATCCAATCGGCCGCGATAACAGCAGCTTCCGCGTCCTCCAGAAAGCGCGCCGCGTCCTCTCGCCAACCCGATATCGCCTCACCGGGTGAGAGGCAAGGAAAGCCGAACTTCGCTTCCGGGAAATCCCGCCGCAGCGGCTCCAACACCGCCTGGAACCACTCGGCGTATTCATCGCCGTTGCGGAAGCTTCGCCCCCAGCCGCCGAGCTGCAGGTTGGGTTGGTGCGGGAACTCTACGTAGCGGACCTCCAGGCGATACAGGCGGTCCAGGTCGGCCGCCACCTGCGAGACGAACTGATCTGGCGTGACCCGCTGGTCCGACAGGTCCGTCTCCAGACGCAGCAGGAAGAACATGGCTGGATCCGTGGCCCGCAGCCGCTCCAGCGTCTCCCGCCGCTCTGATAGGCCAATCACTACCGCTTCCAGCCGGGCGCGCTCGATGACCGCCAGGTCCTCTTCCTCCAGCGGTCCTCCTATCCGCCCAACTGCCCCGACGAGGCACTTGCCGGCCGGCCATGTGTAGTGCCCTTCGATCGATTTCCGCGCCGCTCTGTCCGGCCAGACCATGAAGGGCGTAGGGTCAATGACGTCCTTCGGATAGCGGGTTTCCCCACGCCGGCTCGCGCCCTCGCGCTTCAGGGTCATATGCAGGTGAGAGGCCGTGGAGGCGCCCGTCGAGTCCGCCTTGCCAATCACCTGCCCGGCCTTCACCGCTTCGCCCTCCCGGACGAGCGCGCGCGCCAGGTGGGCGTAGACCGTCTTGTATCCATCCTGATGCCGCACGCGCACGTGGATGCCGTAAGGATGCGACTTCGGATTGGAGTGGACCCTGTAGACCACGCCATCCGCACAGCAGTACACGTTCGTGTTCGGCAGCGCCCTGATGTCCAGCCCCTCGTGCCCGGGCATTCCGAACCGGAGGTATATCTGCGGGTTCGCGCCGAATTTCTGCGTGATGACCGGGTAATCCGTCGGCCACAGCAGATAGAAGGGCCGGTCCTTCCGACCGTAGCGGTCCTCCATTTCGATGCGACGCTTGAAGACCTCCCGCAGCTCGTCGGGGGATTTGACCTCAATCGCATCCAATAGCACTTCAGGGTGATTGCGTTCGAACCAGCGCACGATATCGCCTTGGCCCGGATAGGCGCCGGCGACCAGGGGCAACGTGACCACTTGCCTCGGCGCCATATAGCGCGCCGCCATTTCCGGGTCGCCGGTCAGATTGGCGCCGTAGGCCATCACATAGTCGTGACAGGCTCGCACCCAGGCCCAATAGTTCTGCCGTGGCAGCAGGATGATCTGGTATTCCATGCACCCTCCAGGACTCAAGCCTCGAAGCCCAGGCCGCGCGCCTTCAATGACACGAAGCGATTCTTGCCGATGACGATGTGATCGAGCAGTTCGATGTCCAGCAGGCGCCCGGCCTCAACCATGGCCCGCGTCACCGCGACGTCCTCCGGGCTGGGTGTCGGATCGCCGCTCGGATGATTGTGTGCCACCAGGATGGCGTTCGCATTCGCCCGAACGGCGTCGCGGAAGACCTCGCCGACGCGGATCATCGAACTGTTGAGAGAACCGCGATAGACCTCTACCATCCGGATCAGCCTGTTGCGCGTGTCGAGCAGGAGCACCTTCAAGTGTTCTTGCTCCAGCGCTCCCATCTCGTAAAGCAACAAAGCCGCCGCGTCTTCCGGCGACTGGATCGCAGGCCGTTCCTCGGGCGTCGCCACCGACAAGCGTCTCCCCAACTCGATGGCGGCCTTGACCTGAGCCGCCTTCGCCGGGCCGATCCCTTTCCGCCGGCACAGCTCCTCGTAGGGGACCCGATGCAAGCCCACCAGTCCGCCTACATCGACCAGGATTTGCCGCGCGAGCTGCACGGCGTTCACCCCCTCGATCCCCGACCGCAGCAGGATCGCCACCAACTCCGCGTTTGAGAGCGCTTCAGCACCCAGCGCCGCCAGCCGTTCACGCGGCCGCTCGCCGCGATCCAGGTCTGTGATGCGATATGAAGCCCGACCCTCACGCATGGTGCCCCCTTTCAGACCGCCTTCCTCGTCCGCGTGCGGACTATACAGCAGCCATTTTTCCATGTCAACGCGCCCGGCCTGACCCTTGCAACCGGACAGCCCCAGGCGTCCATCAGCCTCCGCCCCCCCACCGTACGCCATGATCGTCGCCGCCGTCCAGCCCGGCGCCGGCTCTGGCCCGCATGTTGCAACCCCGCAGACGGGCCTGTATAATCCCGCTCACAGGAGCCCTTAATGCCCTTCAACCTGGACCTGACCACGCTCGGCAACCTCTTTCTCTACCTGACCGCCTTCTTCGGCGCTTTCCTCACCGCGCTTTGGCTCAGCCTCGTCATTTGGACCTTCCGGGACATAAAGACGCGCCACCACGATCGCCTGGTACACCTGCTCGCATCGTTGATGGTCCTGCTTCTCGGCCCAGCGGGCCTGATCATCTATCTCATCCTGCGCCCCCCGCTCACCCTGGAAGATGCCTATCAGCACACGCTGGAAGAGGAGGCGCTGCTCAGTGCCATCGAAGAGCGCCCCACCTGCCCTGGATGTGGCACTCAAACGCGAGGTGATTGGCAAATCTGCCCGCAATGCCACACGCGACTGCGCAAGCCCTGCGCGCAATGCTAACGACTGATGGAACTGGCCTGGAAGATCTGTCCTTATTGCGCCACGCCGACGCCGGGCTTTCGCACTGAAACCCCTTCTGACGGCCTGGAGGCCATCCCGACCCCCTCGCTCGATCTCTAGGGAGTCGCCTCCGGGGCGCCATGTACTCCGACGCGCAGCGGCCCCGGCGCAGGCCGGGGCCGCCTTCTCTATTCAGGTCGTCGTTCAGGATTTGCGCGGCTGAGGCAACGCCTGCCACCCGGCGTAGCCGGCCGCGTCCGCCAGTTCCTCCTCGATGCGCAATAGCTGATTGTACTTCGCCACGCGGTCCGAACGCGCAGGCGCACCGGTCTTGATCTGACCCATGTTCAGCGCCACGACCAGATCCGCGATGGTGGTGTCCTCCGTCTCTCCGGAGCGATGCGAGGTCACCGCGCGCCAACCGGCGCGAAGGCACAGCTCGACAGCCTCAATGGTCTCCGTCAGCGTGCCGATCTGGTTGAGCTTCACCAGCAGTGCGTTGCAGGCTTTCTCTTCGATGGCACGCCGCACACGCCCCGGGTTCGTGACCAGAAGATCGTCGCCCACGATCTGAATTTCGTCCCCCAGTTCTTCTGTCAACGCCTGCCATCCCTCCCAGTCGTCCTGGGCCAGGCCGTCTTCGATGGATACGATCGGATATTGGCGCACCCATTCTTTCCAGAAAGCGATCATCGCCTGACTGTCGAGTTCCTTACCCTCGCGCCGCAGGACATACAGCCCCTTCTCTTCGTCGAAAAACTCCGAGGCAGCCGGATCCAGCGCCAGCGAAACCTGCTCTCCCGGCTTGTAGCCGGCCCTTTCGATGGCCTCCAGGATGACTTCCACCGCCTCGGCGTTGGACCCAAGCGCGGGGGCGTATCCACCCTCGTCACCGACCAGGACGGTGTAACCCTTCTCTTTCAGGACGCCGCGCAACGTGTGGTAGATCTCCGACCCCCAGCGCAGAGCCTCCCGGAAGCTCGGGGCACCGAGCGGCATGATCATGAATTCCTGGAAATCGGTGGATTGCCATCCCGTGTGCTCGCCGCCGTTGAGTATGTTCAACATGGGAACGGGCAGCAGGTGCGCGTACACTCCGCCGATGTAGCGATAGAGCGGCAAGCCCAATGACTCCGCCGCCGCCTTCGCCACCGCCAGGCTGACGCCGAGCATCGCGTTCGCCCCCAGGCGAGACTTGTTCGGTGTCCCGTCCAGTTCCAGCAATGCCAGGTCTATCGAGCGCTGCTCCCGCGCATCCCACCCGACCAGCATCTCAGCGATTTCGCCGTTCACGTTCTCGACGGCCCGCGTCACCCCTTTCCCGCCATAGCGCTCGTCGTCGCCATCGCGCAGCTCGAGCGCCTCGTGTACACCCGTGGAGGCTCCCGAGGGAACGATGGCCCGCCCCCAACTTCCATCGAACAGCACTACTTCCACCTCGACGGTAGGATTTCCTCGCGAGTCGAGGACCTCTCTGCCCGTGATCGCTTCAATGGTGGTCCCCATCTTGACCTCCTTCGTTACCTGTATCGGCTGGAACTATTATACCGGCAACCCTACTGTATAATCTGTCAGTGGTAAGATGGAGAGTAGCTCATGCCAAATCGCGCCGCCCCCACGCCTTTCGACGATCCCCGCCTGAAGAAGCGCTATTACGCTGAGCCCACCACCACCCGCCGTGTGGTCATGGGTCTCATGCGGCTGCTCCTGCCTCTCATTATGGAGATGCGTTTCGAAGGTGCAGCGCACGTCCCCTTGCAGGGGGCCTGCCTCCTTGCCGGCAATCACCTGACCAATTTCGATGTCTTCCCCCTGCAATTGAGCGTTCCGCGCCCCATCTTCTTCATGGGCAAAGAGCAGCTTTTCCGCAATCCCCTCTCGGACGCCCTGCTGCGTCGCCTGGGTGGTTTTCCCGTCTATCGCGGCCAACGCGACCAGTGGGCCATGGATCATGCCCTGGCGTTGCTGCAGCGCGGACGGATGGTGGGCATGTTCCCTGAAGGCCGCCGCAGCCACGGCCAGGGCCTCCGCCCGGGCAAGAGCGGCGTCGCGCGCTTGGCCCTTCAGGCCGAGTGCCCCATCGTCCCGATTGGCATCGCCGGCACCGACTATGTATTCAAGCGCTTTCCGCGGCGCGCTCCCGTCGTCATCCGCATCGGCGCTCCCATCTTGCCGCTCCCGGACGAAGAGCCGCTTGAGCTCACCGACCGCATCATGTTCGCCATTGCCGCGCTGCTCCCCGATCGCCTGCGCGGCGTCTACGCGTGACACCCTTCGGCCTCAGGCATGCTAGAATCCACTCATGCCGGATTCAAAGCCCGTCTATCTAGATCATGCAGCTACCACGCCTGTCGATCCGCGCGTCTTGCAGGCCATGCTGCCCTTTTTCCGTGAGCGCTACGGCAACCCGTCATCCCTGCATCGCTACGGCCAGCAGGCTGAAGCCGCCGTCGAGCGCGCACGAAAGGCGGTGGCTGCCGTCCTCGCCTGTCGACCGGCAGAGGTGCTCTTCACAAGCTGCGCAACGGAGAGCGACAACCTGGCCCTGCGCGGCGCCGCATGGGCTGCCCGCAGTCAACGCGGTGCTCGCAGGATCATCACCACTCCCGTCGAACATCATGCCGTCCTGCATACGGCCATGCAGTTGGCCGCCGATTTCGATTTCGAGCTCGACCTGCTGCCGGTCGACGAATATGGCATGGTGGCGCCCTCCACGCTCGCAAGCCGGCTCGACCAGGACGTCGCCCTCGTTTCCATCATTTACGCCAACAACGAGATCGGCACCATCAACCCCATCCCGGAGCTGGCCGCCCTATGCCGTCAACGCGCCATTCCCTTCCACACCGATGCCGTCCAGGCCGCCGGCCAACTCACGCTCAACGTCGATGAGCTGCAAGTCGACATGCTCTCCTTGGGCGCCCACAAGTTCTACGGCCCTAAGGGGATCGGCGTCCTGTACGTCAGGGAAGGGACACCACTGCAACCCGCACAAACCGGGGGGGGACAGGAATTCGGCCTGCGGGCGGGGACACATAACGTGCCGCTCATCGTCGGCCTCGCCGAGGCGCTGCGCCTGGCGGCTGATGAACGCGATCGCCACGTCGCACATTACGCCGATTTACGCGATGCCATCGTGAGCGGTGTCATCGAGCACATTCCACAGGTACGCCTGACAGGCCACCCCGAGAAACGCATGGCCAACCACGCATCCTTCGTCATGCGCGGCGTCGACGGCAACCATCTCCTGGCCGCGCTCGACGCCGCCGGTTTCGCCTGCTCCTCGGGCTCGGCCTGCAAGACGGGAAACCCGGAACCATCCGACGTCCTGCTTACCCTTGGCATCTCCCATGAATGGGCTCTCGGTTCACTGCGCGTCACCGTCGGGCGCGACACCTGCAGCGCGGACGTGGAGCGCTTCCTCGCCGTCCTGCCAGACCTGGTGCAGCGCATCCGCTCCCTCGGGAGACAGGAGGAAGTCTGATGCCCCGGCGCCGGGTGGCCGTCGCCATGAGCGGCGGCGTCGACAGTTCCGTGGCCGCCGCCCTGCTGGTCGAGGGGGGGGAGCAGGTCCTGGGCGTCATGATGCGCTTGTGGAGCCCGAACCGCGATCGCGCCAATCGCTGCTGCTCGCCTGATGACATGGCACGCGCGCGCCAGATCGCCGCCCAATTGGGAATCCCCTTCTACGTCGTCGACGCGCAGCGCCCATTCAAGAACCGCGTCGTCGATCCCTTCGCCGCCGCCTACGCCAGCGGCCTCACGCCAAACCCGTGCATCGAGTGCAACCGCCATGTCCGCTGGACCTTTCTCCTGCAGTACGCCGAGACCCTTGGTGCCACGCACCTCGCCACCGGCCATTACGCCCGGCTGCATTTCGAATCCGGCCGCTATCACCTGCTGCGCAGCGTGGACCGCCACAAGGATCAATCCTACGTGCTCAGCATGCTCAGCCAGGAGCAGCTCGCCAGGGCCCTCTTCCCGTTAGGCGAGCTGACCAAGCGTGAAGTGCGCCGCCTGGCCCACGAGTTCGGCCTGGAGGTCGCCGATCGCCCCGACAGCCAGGACCTGTGCTTCGCGATCAATGGTGATTACCGAAGTCTGCTCAAAGAACTTGGCGTCCCCCTGCCGCCGCCCGGCGAGATCGTCGACCCCACCGGACGCGTCCTGGGCCACCATCAGGGGCTGGCATTCTACACCATCGGCCAGCGCAAGGGCCTGGGCATCGCGGCACGCCATCCGCTCTATGTCCTCGTCAAGGACGTCGAACAAAACCGCCTGGTCGTCGGCCCGCGCCATGCCTTGGCCAGGCATCGCTTCGATATCGCACACACGAACTGGATCCTTGGCGGCCCACCCCGCGAAGGGGAACCGGTGACCGTCCGCGTCCGATATAGGGCAAGCGAAGTGCCCTGCCGCGTTCGGCGCCTCGCCGCCGATCGCGCGCGCATCGAACTGAGTGATCCTTTGTACGACGTCACGCCCGGGCAGGCCGCCGTCTTCTATGCCGGTGAAGAATGTCTCGGCATGGGGATCATCACATCATGACCACACCAGCCCTATTCCTGGCCTTCCTCATCTCCAGCCTCATCGCCCTGCTCTTCCATCTATGGCGCGGCGGCCGTCTCAGGCGCCTGGCCGCGTTCCTGCTCGCCGCATGGCTGTCTTTCGCCGCCGGCCAATTGGTTGGCGAATGGCTGGCATTGCGTTTCCTGCGCCTGGGCACCCTCAATCTCTTCTCAGCGCTGCTGGCCTGCCTTATCGGGCTCTTCCTGACGGACTGGCTGCTCGGCCCCGATCGCGGCCTCCCGCCCCCGCGCCGCAGGAGGCCGCCCATCGCCGGCCCCGGCCCAGGCATCTGACACCCTCGCGCTGCCCAGGCTCGATTCCCCGCCCAACCTGATCACCGCAACCTCTTCAGCGAAACCGGGCCGCCGCGGCACGATGAGTGGGACTATGCGCAGCCTGGGCACGCGGCACACTGTGTTATAATTGCACTGCCATGGAGGATGAGGCTATTTCCACGTCGGATTCTATCGACAAGACTGATAACATACCGCTTACTGGCCGACAGAAAGCGATGCTCGCCGTCGCCGCTCTGCTCGCCCTCATCCTGCTGGCCGGATTGATTTGGGCTGTTTTCGCCATGGTGCAGCACCCCAATCAGACGGAGACCATTCGCGACATCGTCATCATTTTCATGGCCCTGGAGGCCTCCATCATCGGGCTGGCGCTCATCCTGCTCCTGGTACAACTGGCACGCCTCACAGCCCTGCTCCAGAACGAAATCGCGCCGCTGCTCGATTCGGCCAACGAAACACTCGGCACCTTGCGCGGCACGACGCTCTTCCTGAGCGATAACCTGGTGAAACCCGTCGTCAAGATGAACAGTTCAGTAAGTGCACTGAAGCGGGCGATGGACATGATCCGATCGACCCGATCCCGGCAGCGAAGAAAGTCCTCGTAGGGAGGTGGAACTATGGGAGAACGGAACGGCGATTTCGGGGCTTTCGTGACAGGGTTTGTGATCGGCGGCCTGGTCGGCGCCGCAGTCGCTCTGTTGTACGCCCCTCAGTCAGGTGAAGAAACTCGAACCCTGATCCGCGAGAAGGGTATTGAACTCAAGGACCAGGTGGAGCAAACGGCGGACCAGGCACGCGCGAGCGCCGAACGCCTGGCGGAAGACGCCAAGCTGCGCGCCGAAGAGGCCCGCAAGCGGGCCGAAGAGCTCGCGGCCGAAGCACGCGCGCGCGCCAGCGAGCTGCAGCAGCGCGGCCAGGTCATCCTTGAAGAGCAGAAAACGCGCATCGAGAAGGCCGTTGACGCAGGCAAGAAGGCCGCCCGCCGCAAGAAGACCCAGATCGAGGGCGGTGACGAATCGGCCGAGGCGAAAGCATAGCGCGAGCTCACCTCGTCGATGATAAGACAAAGGCGCACCTTAATGGGTGCGCCTTTGTCTTTCGCCTGCTTCGCTTGCGCCACCTCGGTCTGCTGCCGAGGGGAAACCATCCGCTTTGCCGCTGTTGGACGAAATCCGACCGATCCCCCAGGGTGCCTTTTCGCCTTACCGGCTCTCCAGTTCGAAGATCGCCTCGGCCAGGGCCGCCGCCACGTCTCCTGCCAACACGCTGGCCGCTGTGCCCAGTTGCTCGTGAGCGAACTCCCCGGCACGCCCGTGCAGATACGCGCCGAGCACGGCCGCCTCGAAGGGCGCAACCCCCTGCGCCTTCAAGCCGACGATCGCCCCCGCCAATACGTCGCCCGTCCCCGCCCGCGCCAATGCCGGAGTGGCGAAGGGCAGCACGGCCGCGCGTCCGTCTGGCCCGCTCACCACGGTGAAAGCCCCTTTCAGGACCACCACATGCCCCCAGGCCTCGGCCCAGCGCTTCGCGGCGCCCACCCGATCGGCCTGAATCTCGCGCTTGTCCTGCCCGGTCAGGATGGCCATCTCTCCGGGGTGAGGCGTTAATACGCTGCCCTGCGGCAGACGACGCGGCCATTCCCGCAGCCGGGTGAGCAGCTTGAGCCCATCTGCATCCACCACGCACGGCGGCAGGGCGCTCTCGCCAGTTTCTTCCCCCTTCCCGCCATGCACGAAGCCGATACCGCCCCGCTGCCCCTCGAGGGATCCTCCGAGAAAGGCGGCTATGAACTCGGCCGTCTCCGTCTCCAGCCCGAAGCCCGGTCCTATCAGGATGGACTGAGCGCGCGCCGCCTCCGCTCGTAGCAATTCTGCCGCCCCGGCGGCAATCACCCCCATTTCGTGGGGCAACAGCATCCACGTGGCCTCAGGGATTCCTGGTGCGATCAATCCCTGGACCGGGGTGGGAACCGCCAGGGTCACCAGCCCGGCGCCCACGCGGTAGGCGGCTTCCGCCGCCAAGGCCGCTGCGCCCGGGAAGTTGATCGACCCGGCCACAACGATGGCACGCCCGAAAGTTCCCTTGTGCGCATCGCGCGGGCGGGTCGGCAGCCAGGGCTTGACCACGTCGGGGGTAGCAAGTTCCATTTCCACGCGCGCCAACTCCTCCTGATCATCAGGAATGCCAATCTCGCCGATCACGAGCTCTCCCGCGAACCCTGCGCCCGGGAACTTCAGCAGCCCAGGCTTCGCCGCGGCCAGCGTCACGGTGAGATCAGCCCGCAGCGCCTCCGCCGCGATCTCGCCTGTGTCGCAATCCAACCCCGACGGGCAATCCACCGCCACCACGAAGGGCGGCCGATCCCTGCTCTCCAGGAACGCCTTGGCCTGCTTCAGAACCTCTCGCACTTTCCCCCTCAAGGGAAGGCGAGCACCAGTACCCAGCAAGGCGTCCACCACGACGTCGGCGCTCTCCAACCATTGGCGAAGCGCCCCTCCCTCCCCGTCCTGCGCCGCCACCATCAAAGATGCGCCATCCTGCCTCAGGCGACTGAGATTCACGTCTCCATCGGGGCGCTTCTTGCTCAGGTACGCCGAGACCTCGCCGCCGGCCTGCGCCAGGTAGTGCCCCGCCACCAGCCCGTCACCACCGTTGTTGCCGCTTCCCACCAGAATGACCACGCGCGCGCCCTCGATCGCCACACGATCGAGTATCGCCTGCGCCACGGCGCGCCCCGCGTTTTCCATCATCTGTTCGTAGCTCAACCCGGCCGCGTCGGCAGCGCGCTCGACGGCCCGCATCTGTTCAACGGTCACGATCTTCGCCACAAGCACCTCCTCATAGGGAGCATTTCCCCGTCCACCAGGTCATCAACATCCGATTCTATCAATCATCGGGGGTGCTCCAGACCTCTGCGATGCATTCCTTCAGCCCGAGATCGGCCAGCGTCTCCCTGGTTGGTATGCCTCGCTGCTCGTCCCAGCCGCGCGCCTGGTAATACGCCGCCAGCATCTCGTCAATCGGCGGCACGTAGCCCGCCGCTGGACCGTCTTCCAGCGGCGTGAGCAGGATCTCCGGCAGCCGATCATCCTGCTTGCGCGAGCCCAGCCGGTAATTGATCACCCGCTTCAGATTCCAGCCGCGCGCCCCCACCCGCAGCAAGGTCTCCAGATCGAAGTCAAAACCGGTGGCCAGGTTGACCAGATGGAGCACCACCTCCGGCGGCACGCTCGCCAGCGAACACAAGCCGATCGCGTTTCCCAAAGAGCGCCAATCCTGGTGGCGCGCCACGTTGGCCGCCTTCTCCGCCCCCGCCCGGATCGGCAGCATCTCGATATCCAGGCTTTCTTCGACCTGCCCGATGTCCACCAGATAATAATCGCCCTGGTTGTGACAGGCGCCGCGCGGCGAAGTGGCGTAGACCAGCGCCATGCCGGAGGCTCCTCGCGGATCGTGATAAGCCACCTCAAGCCCCTTGACCTGAGCCGCCAGCTCCGGCACGCCCTGCCTCTCAGCCAGCGCCTTCGCTCCCTGTGCCAGCCGCTCACCGAAGGCCTCGCGTCGCGCCGTCAGATGGATCAGCTGCTCAACGACCTGCATGTCCCCCCACCGCAGAGCCACCCCCCCCGTGTCCTCCTCCGCGAGGTGGCCGCGCTCGAACAACAGGAAGGCCAGCCCGATGCAATTGGAGAGCGATATCGTGTCCAGGCCGTACCGATCGCAAAGTTCGCCCATGCGCGTGATGAACGGCAGATCGCTGATCCCCAGATTGGGGCCGAAGCCGACGATGGTCTAGTACTCTGGCCCTTTCCGCTCGGTCCCATCCTCCAGACGAACCTTCCTGCCGCAGGCCACCACGCAACCATGGCACGCGCTCACGCCGCTCAGGATGCTCTCCGCCATCGCCGATCCGGACACCTGCTCCACCCCGCCCGGTTCTCCACTCGTGTAGTAGCGCTTGGGCACCATGCCCATGTAATCAAAATACTCGGCGGCCGCTCCCGTGCCGCTGGTGCGCAGGACCTTCGTCTGGGTTTCGTCGCGCAACGCGATGTTCGCGGCCCGCCTGGCAGCAGCGAACCCTTTCGGATCAGCCAGCGGAATGGCCTCACTCCCTCTCACAGCTACGGCTTTGAGGTTCTTGGCCCCCATCACCGCGCCCAGGCCCGTACGCCCGGCCATCCGCCCATGATCGCAAAGCACTAAAGCAAAAGGTATCCCGCTCTCGCCGCCGAGCCCGATCGTCGCCACACGAACTTTCGCATCGCCGAGTTCTTCCCTGATGCGCTCCTGTGTCTCGTAGGCATCCGCACCCCCCCAGAGATGGTCCGCCGCCTTGATTTCCGCATTTCCGTTGTGGATCGAGAGATACACAGGCCGCGACGCCTTCCCCGTCACCCACAGGCCGTCAAACCCGGCCTTTCTCATCTCGGCTCCGAAGAACCCCCCAACGTTCGATTCGGCCCATATGCCCGTCGCCGGGGATTTCCCGCAGATCACGGAGCGGCTCACCGCCGTACCTGCCGTTCCCGTCAACGTTCCGGTCATGAAGAGCAACGGTGCTTCGGGCGCTAGCGGCTCGAGATCGGCGGTGAGTCCCGCGTAGAGCAGGCGCGCCGCCAGCGCCGAGCCCCCGAGGTAATCGTGAACCAACGTCTCCGGGACACTGTCGCGCTGGAAGCTGCCCGTGGCCAGGTCGACGCGCAGCAGGCGGAATTCCATCAGGCGATTACCCTCCATTGTCGGATGTGTCTGTTAGCTGTCTTTTCGGTCCGGCCCCGAAAATGCGAGTCTCTTCGGCGTCGCGCCGGGTTTCACCGGGATGTGGGACATGGCGTATTCCGCCAGAGCCGTGATGGTCAGGCTCGGGTTCAGGCCGGGATTCGCGGGCATAATGGAACCGTCCACCACGTAGAGCCCGGGGTAATTGTGTACCTGACAATCGAGGCCCACCACCCCCTCGGCCGCATCGCGCCCCATCGGACACCCGCCCAGGATGTGCGCCGTCGTCGGGATG